>DASWAH010000300.1:0-12213 GCA_036391235.1 Streptosporangiaceae bacterium | reverse complement strand
GGCCAGGCTGTCCACCGGCGTCCATGGCGCCGGGTACACGCCGGCCAGCGTGAACTCCGCTGGCCACTGGCCGCTGGCGCGCAGCTGGGCCAGGTAGTCGTTGACCCCGGCGGCATACCCGGTCAGCATCGCCGCGGCGATGCTGCTCCTGGGCATCGAGGCCCACTCGCGCTGCGCGGTGCGCAGCAGGCCGAGCGTGAGCTCGAAGGTGTCCGATCCGACCGCGCGCGGGCCGAGCAGCTCCGACAGGCGGCCCTCGGCCAGCCGGCGCTGCAGGTCCATCTGGGTCAGCCGGAATCTGGCGTGCAGGTAGCCCAGGGCGAGCATCGCGTCGGGAAGGTCAGAGGCCTCGATGCTGGGCACGCCGGCCTGGGTGTAGTAGACGAGCGCCGGGTGCGTGAGTCCGGTCAGCGTCAGCGTCTGCGGCACCGGCAGCCGGGCCGCCGCGGCGCCGCCCCAGGCTCCGTGACCCGGATCCAGCGCGCGGCCCGGCCCTGGCAGGCCCGCGACCCCCAGGCCGCACAACACGAGCAGCGCGGCGCTCGCGCACGCGGCCGCGACAATGTTGCCGGTCCGGCGCGCGATGCGCCAGCGCGTGCGCCCCGCCAGCACGCGAGTACCTCCGGTTCCCGCTCTGCGACCGGCGAGCCCGTGACAGCGAGCCCGATAGCTCTGTGCAGTCTTCCAATTACACAGAGCGAGCAGAGCCAGTCACCGATGGTACGGCCTGCGGCGCCCGGCGGAAGGCGTTACCAGATCTCCGGGTGCCGGTCCCGCCACGGACGGGCCGCCTCGATCTGGGCGGACAGGGAGATCAGGGTCGCCTCGGCGCCGATCCGTCCGGCCAGCATGACACCGGTCGGCAGGCCGGCCTCGTTCCAGCGCAGGGGCAGATTGACGGCTGGCTGGCCGGAGATGTTGTACAGGGCGGTGTAGGGGGTGAACCGCTTCTGCCGCTCGAAGTTCTCGGCCGGATCCACCTCGTCGAAGTAACCCACCGGCACCGGCGGCGACGCCAGCGTCGGGCTGAGGAACGCGTCGTAGGCGTTCATCGTGACCAGCGCCGGGCGCATGACCCCCTGAAGGTACGCCTGGGCGAAGATCAGCTCAGCGGCCGTGACGGCCAGGCCCTTGCCGCGGAGGTACCTGGTCAGCGGCAGCAGCTGGTCCTCCTGGGCCGGCTCGATCGGGGCTAGCGTCGCCATCGAGTACCACAGCAGCTCGAACATCGGCACCGCGTCCTGGCCGAACGGCAGCTCGACGTCGACGACCTCATGCCCGAGCTCGGCCAGCAGCTTGCTGGCGTCCTCGTAGGCCGCGACGCAGTCGTCGTGCACGACCGCCCCGGGCACGACGTTGGCCAGCGACCGGCCGATCCGCAGCTTGCCGGGCTCGCGGCGGGCGTGCCCGAGGAAGGTCTCGCCCGCGGGCAGCGGCGGGACCATGTACATGTCGCCCGGGTAGTAGCAGCTCATGACGTCGAGCAGGGCCGCCGCGTCGGCGACCGTGCGGGCGATCGGGCCGTCGGTCGACAGCCCGGACAGGTCCGGCATCAGCGGGCCGCCCGAGATCCGGCCGCGGCTCGGCTTGATCCCGAACAGGCCGCACACGCTGGACGGGATCCTGATCGAGCCGCCGCCGTCGCTGCCCTGAGCGGCCGGCGCGAGCCCGGCCGCGACCGCCGCCGCCGCTCCCCCGCTCGAACCGCCGGCCGAGCGGGACAGATCCCACGGCGTCCGCGCGGGCGGGCCGATCTTCGTCTCCGTGTAGCACGGCAGCCCGAACTCCGGGGTGGCGGTCTTGCCAGTGATCACGATGCCGGCCTTGCGCAACTCGGCCACGACATAGTCGTCCTCGGGCGCGATGGTGTCGGCGAAGATCGTGCTGCCGAGCGTCATCCGCACCCCGGCGACCATGTTCAGGTCCTTGATCGGGATCGGGATCCCGGTCAGCGGCGGGAGTTCCGCCGGGTCGGCGGCCTGGGCGACGGCCCGCTCGGCCAGGCTCGCCTGGTCGCGGGCGAGGTCGGCGGTGACGGTGTAGAAGGCTCCGACGTCGGCGTTCAGCCGCTCGATCCGGTCCAGGTAGTGGTCGGTGATCTGCACCGGCGACAGCTCGCCAGCCGCGATCGAGGCGGCGAGTTCCAGCACGCTCAAGTCGTGTATCTCGGTCACGTTACCGAACAGTAGACGTCCGCGCCGGCAGCGTCCAGAGCGCGCCCCGGACGCTGCCGCCCGGCCGAGATTGCATGTTCAGCAGGTAGGGAATCGGCTACGCTCGGGTTGTGAATGCGCAGGTACATAACCCGCCCGGTGAGCCTTCCAATGAAGAGGCTGGCAAGAAAGGCGTACGCGCGCTATTCAATAAGGTCAACAAGGCCAAGGTGAACAGCTGGCTCGAGGACACTGCCCTCGGTGACCTGATCGGCGCCGGGCAGAATGCCGGCTCCGCCGCCCGGAGCACGCCAGGCCCGGCCACGTCCGGCGCGAGCACCGATGGCTCGAGCAAAGGTGGCGCGGCCGCCGATGCGGGTCCGCCGTCCACTCCGGCCGGGCGCCGGGCTCGCCCGGCCACCTCGATGGCCGCCAGGCGGCCGCGGTCCGGTACCGCGGCAACCACTGCCCAGACCCCGAGCCCGACCCCGACCCCACCAGATGCCGCCGCCACGTCCAGCCCAGCCGGACCCTCCGCCCCCTCCGCTCCTCCGCCCGCACCATCAGGCCCGGCCGCTCCGCTGTCGTTCGCACTGCCGCCCGACGACCAGCTGGCCGGCCAGGCTCCCGCCGACACAGACACCGCCGACACCGGGACCGAGGCTCCTGCATGGTGGCCGAATCTGCGCAAGCGGTCCGCCCCCGGCCACGGCGAAGAGCCGGCCGAGGACGACGTGACCAGCACCCAGCCGATCCCCGCGGCCAGGGACGAGCCCGCTTCCGGCACGGAACCTGCCGGGCGGCACCACCCGCGAGCCGGGCAGGGGGGCCGCCGGCCGCTCACCGGAGCGCCGCTGTCCGGTGCCCCGCTGCTCAGCAGGCGGCCGCAGCTCAACCCGCGGTTGCGGGCCGACCCGCGGCTGCGGGTCTGGGTCACCAGGGTCATCGTCATGCTGGTCCTGTTCGCCGGGTTCAGCCTCTGGCGTGACTGGCGCTACGGCGTGACGGCCGCGATCATCTATGCAGCCGCCGATCTGGTCTACCGGTCCAAGACGACCGCGCCGGTGCCTCCCGCGGCCCGCGTGACCTCGGCTCAGCGCTATACCCGGCGCCGCCTCAAGGTGCTGCAGCCAGCGGGCTACCTGGCCCTGCATGCCAGGAGGATTCCGGGAACGAACCACGTCATCGATCACGTCGTGGTCGGCCCGGCCGGCGTCTTCACGCTGGATTCGCAGCGCCTCGACCGCCGGCTGCCGCTGCGTGCCATCGGCGGCATGCTCTTCCATGGCCGGACCAGCATGGAAGGCCGGATCGACCACGCGAAGGACGAATCGCGGCTGGCGGCCAAGCTCATCGCGGAGGAGTTCGGCCGGAAGGTCAGGGTCAAGCCCGCCATGGTCATGTACGGGCCGAGTATCTCCTGGGTGATCATGCAGGTGAAAGGCGTCGACGTCTTCGACGGCAGCCGGATTGGTACCTACTTCCGCCGGCAGAGCAAGCTGGCCGGTCAGTACCGGCTGACCAGCGGGCAGATCGCGATGGTCTTCGCGGCGGCGGCTCGCGCGCTGCCCCCGGTGAACTGAGGCCTGTTCCGCCCGGCCAGACGGCCACCGCTAGTCTGACACTCCGGCGGGCGGGAGACAGGGCAGGGCGGTGACGGCGGCACGAGAGTGGGCGGCGGGAGCGCGCCCCAGAACCTTGCCCGCCGCGATCGTTCCCGTAGCGGTCGGCTCGGGCGTCGCCGCCGGCTACGGCGACTTCATCGCCTGGCGGGCGGCCCTGGCGCTAGTCGTCGCGCTCGCCTTGCAGGTCGGGGTCAACTACGCCAACGACTACAGCGATGGCGTGCGCGGCACCGACGAGCGGCGAGTGGGCCCGGTCCGGCTGGTCGGGTCGGGGCTGGCGACACCCCGCCAGGTCCTGACGGCCGCGCTGGTCAGCTTCTTCGTGGCCGGCCTGGCGGGACTCGTGCTGGCGGCCGTGGTCTCCTGGTGGCTGCTCCTGCTCGGCGTCGCGGCGATCGCCGCCGCGTGGTTCTACACCGGCGGGAGCCGGCCCTACGGCTACCGCGCCCTCGGCGAGGTCTCGGTCTTCGCCTTCTTCGGCATCGGTGCCGTGGCCGGGACGGCCTACGTCCAGATGGACCGCCTGGCCTGGCTGGCCCTGGCCGCCGCGGTCCCGGTCGGCCTGCTTGCCTGCGCTCTGCTCGTCATCAACAACCTGCGCGACATCCCGACCGACGAGGTCACCGGCAAGCGCACGCTCGCGGTCGTGCTCGGCGACCAGCGCACCAGGCTCCTGTACACAACCTGCGTGCTCGCCCCGTTCGCGGTCGCCGCGGGCATGGCCGTGGTTGCCCCCCTCGCGCTGATCACGCTGGCCGGGCTGCCGCTGGCGATAGCGCCGGTCAGGCGCGTGCTGAGCGCGGCGTCTGGCCGCGACCTGATCGCCGTTCTCGGCCAGACCGGCCGCCTGCAGCTGGCGTTCGGCCTCCTGCTGACGATCGGCCTATCGTTCCGCCTCTGACTCGCCTACGGCGCCGGGACTCGGCGGGCGCGGCACGGCCGGCTCGGTGCCGATGGCGCCGTTCGGCGCGGCTGGCCCGGCAGTCTCCGGCCGGGCCGCTTCCATACGGGCCGCAGCCGGGCGGATAACGGCCGGCGCCTCGTCGCCAGGCTGGCCGGCTCCGCCTGACCCGAACGCCGAGCCGAGCATCCGCAGCGCCCCGGTCAGCTCGCTGGGAATCATCCACACGGTGTTGCCCTGGCCCTGGGCCAGCTGCGGCAGCGTCTGCAGGTACTGGTAGGCGAGCAGCTTCGGGTCGGGATCGCCGGCGTGGATGGCATCGAACACGGTCGCGATCGCCTCGGCCTGGCCTTCAGCCCGCAGGATCGCCGACTGCTTGTCGCCTTCGGCCCGCAGGATGGTGCCCTTCTTGTCACCGTCGGCGGTCAGGATCTGCGACTGTTGCAGGCCTTCGGCGTGCAGGATCGCGGCCCGTTTTTCCCGCTCGGCCTTGAGCTGCTTTTCCATCGCGTCCTTGATCGACTGAGGCGGGTCGATGGACCGGATCTCGACCCTGGTCACCCGGATCCCCCACTTGCCCGAGGCGTCGTCGAGAACACCGCGCAGCAGCGTGTTGATCTTGTCGCGCGAGGTGAGCGTCTGCTCGAGGTCCATGCTGCCGATCACGCTGCGCAGCATGGTCGCGGCCAGCTGCTCGATGGCCTGGATGTAGTTGACGATCTCGTAGTCGGCGGCGCGCGGGTCGGTGACCTGGAAGAACAGCACCGTATCGATGGCCACGACCACGTTGTCCTCGGTGATCACGCGCTGCCCGGTGAACGACACCACCTGCTCGCGCAGGTCGATCAGGTCCTTGACCCGGTCGATCATCGGGATCACCAGGTGCAGCCCGGGTTCCAGGGTCTTGTGGAACTGGCCGAGCCGCTCCACGTTGCGGGCTCTGGCCGGCGGAACGAGCCAGATCGACCGGCTGAGGAACACGATGACCAGTACGACGACGACGGCGGCCACGATGAGGCCGGCGATCGCACCTGACATGTCTACTCCCTTGTATGCACAAGGGCGGTCGCGCCCTTGATCTGCAGGACGTCGACCGTAGACCCGGCCGGGATGACCGAGGCCTCGTCATAGGGCCGGGCCGACCACTCCTCGCCGCCGATCCTGATCCGGCCGGCCTGCGGCGTCACGTCGGCCAGCACGTAGCCGGTCTGGCCGACCAGGGCCGCGGTACCGGTGCGCAGCGTGTTCCGGCGCCGCAGGCGGCGCAGTGCGTACGGGCGGATCCCGACGATCCCGGCGAGCGAGACGACTACGAACACGGCGAGTTGCAGCGGGCCGGAACCGCCGGCGGCTTCGGTCAGCGCGGCGGCCAGAGCGCCCACGGCCAGCAAGCCGAGAGCGAGCGTTGTCGTCAGCATCTCGGCGACGCCCAGAATGGCGGCGAGGATCAGCCAGATGACCAACAGGACCACAGGCCGCTCCGGTCAAGTCCGATTCAATCCTGCAGTGTTCACATTAATCCCGTCCGTGGCCGAGCGGTACATTCCTTCGTTCCCCGTCCGACCCCTGCGGCCGGCGGCGGAGGCGCTTCACAGCAGGCCCCCGAACCGGCACGATGGGACACATCAGGAGAAGGGAACGGTCATGCCCAGCGAAGTCACGCTGTCCTACAGCCACGGCGCGTCGGCTCACCCGCTGCTCGGCGAGACCATCGGCGAGAACCTGGGCCGGGTAGCGGCCGCCCACCCGGAGGCCGAGGCTCTCGTCGATGTCCCGACTGGCCGCCGGTGGACCTATGCCGCCTTCGACGCGGACACCGACACGCTCGCCCGCGGCCTGATCGCGGCCGGGCTGCAGGCCGGGGACCGGGTCGGCATCTGGGCCCCGAACTGCGCCGAGTGGGTGCTGCTGCAGTACGCGACAGCCAAGGCCGGGATCGTCCTGGTGAACATCAACCCGGCGTACCGCAGTCACGAGCTCGGCTACGCCCTGCGCCAGTCCGGCGTCCGGGTCCTGGTCAGCGCCGAGAGCTTCAAGACCAGCAACTACCGGGGCATGGTCGAGGAGGTCAGGCCCGACCTTCCGGCCCTGGAAGAAGTGATCTACCTCGGCACGCCCGCCTGGGACGCCCTCGCGGCCGGCGACACCGGCAACGCCGGCGACAGCGACGAGGACGACCGGCTAGCCGAGCGGGAGGCGAGCCTCGCCTTCGACGACCCGATCAACATCCAGTACACCAGCGGCACGACCGGGTTCCCCAAGGGCGCGACGCTGTCGCACCACAACATTCTGAACAACGGGTTCTTCATCGGCGAGGGCTGCCGCTACACCGAGCAGGACCGGGTCTGCATCCCGGTGCCGTTCTACCACTGCTTCGGCATGGTGCTCGGTAACCTGGCCTGCACTACCCACGCCGCCTGCATCGTGATCCCGGCGCCCGGCTTCGACCCGGCCGAGTCGCTGCGGGCGGTCCAGGCCGAGCGCTGCACCTCGCTGTACGGCGTGCCGACGATGTTCATCGCCGAGCTGGCCCTGCCCGACTTCGGCCGCTACGACCTGTCCACTCTCCGAACCGGCATCATGGCCGGGTCGCCGTGCCCGGTCGAGGTCATGAAGCGGGTGGTCAGCGAGATGCATATGACCCAAGTGACGATCTGCTACGGGATGACCGAGACGTCCCCGGTGTCGACCCAGACCACGGCCGACGACGATATGGACCGGCGGGTCTCCACTGTCGGCCGCGTTCACCCGCACGTGGAGGTCAAGGTCACCGATCCCGAGACCGGCCGGGTGCTGCCTCGCGGCACTCCCGGCGAGCTGTGTACCCGCGGCTACTCGGTGATGCTGGGCTACTGGGACGAGCCGGAGAAGACCGCTGAGGCGATCGACGCCGCGCGCTGGATGCATACCGGCGACCTCGCGGTCATGGACGACGGCGGTTACCTCAACATCGTCGGCCGGATCAAGGACATGGTGATCAGGGGCGGCGAAAACATCTATCCGCGCGAAGTCGAGGAGTTCCTGTACGGTCACCCGGCGATCGAGGACGTCCAGGTCGTGGGCGTGCCGGACCTGAAGTACGGCGAGGAGCTGTGCGCCTGGGTCCGGCTCCGCCCCGGCCAGGAGCTCTCGGCCGAGCAGGTCAGGGAGTACTGCCAGGGCAAGATCGCGCACTACAAGGTGCCGCGGTACGTCCGCTTCACCGGCGACTTCCCGATGACCGTGACCGGCAAGGTGCAGAAGTTCAAGATGCGCGAGACCTCGATCACCGAACTCGGCCTGGAAGAGGCCGGCAGCACTCGCACGGCCTGACCCCGCCATTCGGCTGTATAGTCCGAAACGACACGCCAAGTGCAGGGAAAGGCAAATAACGGACATGTTCGGCCATAAGTGGGAACAGGCCCAGGCGACGGTTATCGGGGTCCAGGACGCGCCCCCGACGGGGCATGCCTCAAGTTCTCATCTGGAACACCAGTATCTCGTCGAGGTTCGCCTTCCCAGCGGCGACGTGCTGCGGGGCAGCGTGACGCAGCGCAGCCTCATCCCGCATCCGGCCGGCAGCCCGATTCCGGTGCAGGTGAACGCCAAGTCGGGCGAGATCAGGATCGACCCGGCCGCCAAGGCGGAGAGCATGCGCGACCTGATCGGCGAAGCCCGGCAGCTGCGCGCCCAGATGGGACAGGCTGCGGGAACCGGAGCCGCGCCGATTCCCGGCGGCGCCGCGGGCCTGGCCGCCCTGGCCGCCGGGACCGCGACCGGATCGGTGCACATCATCGGGGCGGCCGGGCCGGACCTCACCGCGGCCGGGGTGTCGGCCAGCGAGGTGACCGGCCTGGCTCAGGCGATGATGTCCGGGGACGCCGCCGCCAGGCAGGCCGCCATCGAACGCCTGAAGCAGATCAAGGAGCAGGCAACGCATCAGGCCGGGACCGGCCCGAGCACGTTCGATCCGGTCAGTCCGCCGGTATCCGGGCCGCCGCCGGATACGTTCGGCTCGTTCGACCTCGGACCCGGCGAGGGCAGCACCGAGCAGAAACTGGCCAGGCTCCGGCAGCTGCTGGATAAAGGAATCCTGACCGATTCTGAGTATCAGGCCCAGGCCCAGCAGCTCACGGGGCGGCCCGCTCCCCCGGCGTTCTGACCCCGGCCCGGCCTGGGAAGCCCGTTCGGGCGGCGGACCGGCCGGCGGGGTCCTGACGGACAGGAAGGAACCCGACTCATGCTGAGAAGGCATCACAAGGACGAGGGGCCAGCGGCGGGGCGGGCCACATGGCCGGGCCCCAGCTCGGTCAAGGCGACCGGCAAGGTGCTGGTCTCACCGGACGCGCCGCCCGGCGCATCCGGGCCGACCTTCCTGGCCACGGCCGGCGCGCACGACTACCTGATCGAGATCCCGGCGCCGGACGGGACCATGATCCGCACCACGGTCTCGACGTTCAGCCGGATCGTGCATCAGGTCGGCGCCCCGATCCACGTCGAGATCGAGTCCAGGACCGGGACCATCAGCGTCGACCACCACGCGATGTCGCTGGTGGCGACCAAGCTGATGAAGGAACACGCGGCCGAGATTCCCGGCTCCGCGGCGCGGGCGCGGGCCCGGCGGGACACGCCGGGCACCTTTGACCCGATCCCGGGTTCGGGAACTGCGGGCGGGCTGGCCGATCCCGTCGTTACCCCGTTCGCGGAACCGGCCGGACCGTTCGGCTTCGACGTACCGCCCCCCGATGCTTACCCGTCGGTCAGCCCGCCCGAGCCCGGAGCGGGCGGCTTCAGCCCGGGTGGCTCCTTCGACTTCGGCCCGGGCCAGGGCAGCACCGACCAGCAGCTGGCGCATCTGCGGCAGCTCCTCGACAAGGGAATCCTCACCGAATCCGAGTACCAGGAGCAGGCCAGGCAGGTGCGCGGCGGCTGACCGCCGCGGTCAGCTGGCGGCCGGCCGAGCCGGGGCCTGGCGCACTTCGAGACGGCCGAGCAGGTCGGCCGTGGCCCGCGATACCGCCTCGACGGCCGCGTTGAACGCCTCGGCGTTGTGCGCGGCCGGCGTACGGAAACCGCTGATCTTCCTGACGTATTGCAGCGCCGCCGCTCGCATGTCGGCGTCGGTCACGTGCTCGGTGTAGGGCTCGCGCAGGGTCTTGATGCTTCGGCACATGTGCCCAATTTAGCCGCCGCCCCCGACACCGCGGGCGGCCGGAGGACCCGGCGGGCCTGGCACCATGGAAGAGTCATGACGCTAACCGAGCTGGTGCCGGAGTCGACCGGGCCCGATGCGCTGTACGCCGCCTTCGGGCAGTGGGCCAGCGAGCAGGGTTTCACGCTGTACCCGCATCAGGACGAGGCCCTGATCGAGCTGCTGTCCGGTGCGAACGTGATCTTGTCGACCCCGACCGGCTCCGGCAAGAGCCTGGTCGCGACGGCCGCGCATTTCGCCGCGCTGGCCGGGGGCGCCCGCAGCTTCTACACCGCGCCGATCAAGGCCCTGGTGTCGGAGAAGTTCTTCGCCCTGTGCGACGTCTTCGGCCCGGCCAGCGTCGGCATGATGACCGGCGATGGCAGCGTGAACGCGCAGGCCCCGATCATCTGCTGCACCGCCGAGGTGCTCGCCAACATCGCCCTGCGGGACGGGGCCGGGGCGGACGCCGACCTGGTGATCATGGACGAGTTCCACTACTACGCCGACCCGGACCGGGGCTGGGCCTGGCAGGTACCGCTGATCGAGCTGCCACGGGCCCAGTTCCTGCTGATGTCGGCCACGCTGGGCGACGTGACAAGATTCGAGCAGGACCTGACCCGCAGAACCGGCCGGCCGACGGCGGTGGTTTCCTCGGCCGAGCGCCCGGTCCCGCTCACCTTCCGGTTCTCGCTCGACCCGCTGCACGAAGCGATCGCCGAACTGCTGGCCGGCCATCAGGCCCCGGTCTACGTCGTGCACTTCACCCAGGCCGCCGCGATCGAGCAGGCCCAGGCCCTGATGAGCATCAACGTGTGCAGCCGCGACGAGAAGGACGCGATCGCGGCCCTGATCGGCCGGTTCCGGTTCTCCGCCGGGTTCGGCAAGACCCTGTCCCGGCTGGTCAGGCACGGTATCGGCGTGCACCACGCGGGCATGTTGCCGCGGTACCGGCGGCTGGTCGAGACCCTGGCCCAGGCCGGCCTGCTCAAGGTGATCTGCGGTACCGACACTCTCGGCGTCGGCATCAACGTGCCGATCCGCACCGTGCTGTTCACCTCGCTGAGCAAATACGACGGCAGCGTGACCCGGCTGCTGCAGGCTAGGGAGTTCCACCAGATCGCCGGCCGGGCCGGCCGGGCCGGGTTCGACGACGCCGGCCTGGTCGTGGTGCAGGCCCCTGAGCACGTGATCGCCAACGAGCGGGCGCTGGCCAAGGTGGGTGACGACCCGAAGAAGCGCCGCAAGGTGGTGCGGAAGAAGCCGCCGCCCGGGATGGTGTCCTGGGGCCAGCCGACGTTCGACCGGCTGGTCGCGGCCGAGCCCGAGCCGCTGAAGTCGAGCTTCGCGGTCAGCCACGCGATGCTGCTGAACGTGATCAGCCGCCCCGGCGACTGCTACGCGTCGATGAAGCACCTGCTGACCGACAACCACGAGGACCGCCCGGCCCAGCGACGGCACATTCACCGGGCCATCCAGATTTACCGCGCCCTGCTGGCCGGGGGCGTAGTCGAGCGGCTGGACGAGCCCGACGACCAGGGCCGGCTGACCAGGCTCACGGTCGACCTGCAGGAAGACTTCGCGCTCAACCAGCCGCTGTCGCCGCTCGCCCTGGCCGCGATCGAGCTGCTGGACACCCAGTCCCCGCAGTACCCGCTCGACGTGCTCTCGGTGATCGAGTCCACCCTCGACAACCCCAGGCCGGTGCTGTCGGCCCAGCTCTTCAAGGCCAGGGGCGAGGCCGTCGCGGAGATGAAGGCCGAGGGCCTGGACTACGACGCCAGGACCGAGCTGCTGGAAGACGTGACCTACGCCAGGCCGCTAGCCGACCTGCTGGACGCGGCCTACCAGATCTACAAGCAGGGACACCCGTGGGTCGCCGACTACGAGCTGAGCCCGAAGTCGGTCGCCAGGGACATGTTCGAGCGGGCCATGACGTTCAGCCAGTACATCGCCTGGTGCGGCCTGGCCCGGTCGGAAGGCCTGCTGCTGCGCTACCTGGCCGACGCTTACAAGGCGCTGCGCCAGACCGTTCCCGACGACGCCAAGACCGAGGAACTGGCCGACCTCACCGAGTGGCTCGGCGAGATGGTGCGGCAGGTCGACTCCAGCCTGCTCGACGAGTGGGAGCGCCTGGCCAACCCGGAGGCCGCCGATCAGGTCGCGGCGGCCGCGCTGGACGAACACCCCCCGGCCGTGACCGGCAACCGCCGGGCATTCCGGGTGCTGGTCCGCAACGCCCTGTTCCGCCGGGTCGAGCTGGCCGCGCTGCGGCGCTGGGACGAGCTCGGCGAGCTGGACTCCGAGGCCGGCTGGGACGCCGAAGCCTGGGCCGGTGCGCTCGGGCCATACTTTGCCGAGCAC
>DASWAH010000299.1:0-4429 GCA_036391235.1 Streptosporangiaceae bacterium | reverse complement strand
GGGGCACAGCAGATCGGCGCGATGGCTGCGATCGCGGTGGGCAGCTATATCGCGCTGGCCGGGCTGATCGGAGCCCCGGTCAGCGGCGCGTCGATGAACCCGGCCCGGTCGCTGGGGCCCGCGCTGGTACTCGGTGACTGGACCTCGTGGTGGGCCTACCTGGCCGGCCCGCTGCTCGGAGCGCTGGTCGCGGTGCTGTTCGCGCATGTGCTGCGAGGCCGCGGCGGCGGCCGGTTCGGCCAGCGGGCCGCACAGGGCACGCTCGGCACGGCCTGGCTGCCGGGCACGCCCAACCGCCCGGCCGGGCCGCCGAACCAGCACTGACAGACCCGCCGGAGCAGCACTGACGGACCGCCGGACCAGCGCGGACGGGCTGACGGTGGCCTGGCGTAGATTGCTGGCATGAACCAGCCACTGACCCTCATGGCCGTCCACGCTCACCCCGACGACGAGGCGTCGAGCACGGGCGGCGTCCTGGCCAAGTACTCCGCGGACGGTGTCCGCACCGTGGTCGTCACCTGCACGAACGGCGAATTCGGGGACGGGCCCTCCGGTATCAAGCCGGGCGAAGACGGCCACGACACGTCCGGGGTCGCGATGACCAGGCTGGCCGAGCTCAGGCTGGCCTGCAAGTATCTCGGCGTTAGCGATCTCGAGCTGCTCGGCTACCACGACTCCGGCATGCCGGACTGGGCGTACCGGCACAACCCGGAGGCGTTCTGCAACGTGCCGCTCGATGATGTCGCGGCCAGGATCGGCGACCTGATCGAGCAGTACCGTCCGCAGGTCGTGATCACCTACGACCCGGACGGCGCCTACCAGCATCCTGACCATGTGCACGCCGCCCGCTGTGCCATCGCGGCAGTTGAGCGAACTGGAGTTCCGGCAAAGCTTTATTACACCTCGATGCGGCGGAGCGCCTGGCAGAAGATCTTCGAGGCACTCCGCGAGGCCGGGGAGGATATCCCGGACTGGGAGATGACCGAGGAAGAGCAGCGGAGGCTGGCCGAGGCCGAGGCCCGGATCACGACCGAGATCGACATCCGGCCGGTGCTCGAGCGCAAGCGGGAGGCGCTGCTGGCGCACGCCAGCCAGATCACCGATTCGTGGTTCAGCAAGATCCCGCCGCAGGTCATGGAGGCCGCGTTCGGCACCGAGTCGTTCACCAGGGTGCGGGGCGACAGCCCGCAGCCGGTTCCCGAGACCGACCTGTTCGCCGGCCTGCGCTGATCAGCGGGCCGGGCTGGCCACTTCGGATGGGCCGCGTTCCGGCGCGGCCGGGCCGGGAGCCCGCCGGGAGCGCAGGTAGCTAAGCAGCAGCGCGAGCCCGAGCGCGCCCGCGGGCGGCAGCGTGACCAGCCCGGGCAGCTGGTACCGCCAGGAAAACTGGAACGCGTCCGACATCAGCAGCACCGCCGCCCCGGTCGCGAAGAAGGCCAGGCAGCCCAGGGCCAGTCGGCGGCGCCCGGCCGTCGCCTTCCTGGCCAGCGCGAGCAGGCTGCCGGCCAGCCCGGCGATCGCGAAGACCGCCATCAGCGGGCCCGGGGTGTAACCCCCGCGCAACTGGTAGGACCGCAGGAAGGTCGCGACCGGACGGTTTACCGACGCCTGGCCGCCGTAAGAGGGGGCCAGCGCCCGCCTGGTGATCACCGGGCTGCCCGCCGACAGCCGCAGCCCGAGCACGATGCGGTGGCCGGGCCCCAGCGTCACCCAGTTGCCGTAGACCGGCCAGGATTTCTGGAACTGCCAGCGCGAGATTGGTGTACCGCCTTGGCTGGATGTCCTGGTCAGCGAGAACAGCTTCAGCCCGTCCCGGCCGACTGCGGCGAGCACCCGGCCTGGCTGCTGCATTGCCACCTGCCGGTCGAACCGTGACACCAGGACGTAGCGGTTCACCCCGCCCGGCGGGTTGTAGCTCTTCAGCGGCGACGCGGCGTCGTGGTCCAGCCAGTCGATGCCGTAGGCCCGCTGCCTTGCCGTCGGGCACAGCGGCCGCTCGATGCTGGGGATCCTGAGCGTGGCACAGTCGGCCGCGGTGGCCATCCGGCCGTAGCTGGAGACGCTCGGCGTTGAGCTGGCCAGCCAGAAGTGCCCGGAGATCAGCTGCGAGCCGGCCATGTAGCCAATGACCGGCACGGCGAACGCCGCGGTCATGGCGACCACCCTGAGCAGCGCGGTCCGCCAGCCGCCCCAGACGACGACCAGGTAGAGCAGAGCGGGCAGCAACAGGATCTCGCCGACCTGGCGGACCGTCGCCGACGCACCGAACAGCAGGCCCGCCGCCACCGCCGGGATCAGGCCGCGCCAGCTACGGGTGCCCGGGGCCGGCTCGGCCGGGATGAGCAGCACCGCCAGCGCGCCCACGACCAGTGCCTCGAACCACACGTCGGGCATGATCGTCTGCTCGATCTGGATCTGGTAGGCATCGAGCAGCAGCGGGAGCGTAGCCAGCGTGGCCAGCCAGCGGCCCGCACCGCGGCGCAGCAGGACCAGGTACAGCGCGACCGCCATGGCCGGGCCGAGCAGGTGCTGCACGGCCGTGACCGCCCCGAGGTTGCCGACCGCGAGGATCGCGCGCAACGCGGCCTGGTAGCCGACCGGGTCCGCGCCCGGATAGGAGTTGTACAGGTACTTGAGCGAGTCGATGTACAGCAGGGCGGGCTGGTAGGCCAGTTGCGCGAGCACCCGGAGCGCGAGCCCGGCGGCCAGCGCGATCGCGACCGGCCAGTGCTGGCCGGCCGAGCGCCGGGCCAGGTTCGGCGGCCGCTCCGTGGTCACTGCGGCCGCCGTCATGGTGCCGGGGCGGCCATCTCCGGTGCTCGTCCGGCCACGGTGTCGGCGGGAACCGGTGCACGCGGCTTGCGCAGCGAGAACACGATCGCGGCGACGCCGAGGGCCCCGGCGGGCGGGAGCGTGACCAGAGCGGGGATCTGGTAGCGCCAGGTGAACTCGAACAGGTCAGAGACGCCGAGCACGAGCACCCCGGTGGCGAAGAACAGCAGGCTGGCCAGGGCAGCCTGGCGGGCCCCGGCGAACCGGCGGCGGCGCAGGAAGGCGATCACGGCTCCGGCCAGGCCAGCCAGCAAGCTCACCAGGAACACCGGGCCTGGCGTGAAGCCGCCGTGCAGCTGGTAATAGCGCAGGAACGCGGCGATCGGCCGGTTCACCTGCGGTGCCCCGCCGTAGGCCGGGTTCAGCGGGACCACCGTCGAGTTCTGCAGCGAACCGAGCATCAGCCAGATCCGGTTGTCGCGGACCGAGATCCACGGGCCGTACCCGACGGTCGGGAAATGCCGCTGGAACTGCCAGCGCACGATCGGCGTGTCACCCGGGCTGGTGGTCCTGGTCAGCGCGAACAGTTTGACCGAGTCGTGCAGGATGCCGGAAATTACCCGGAGCGGCTGCTGCGTCTCGACCGCGCGGTTGAATTTCGACACCAGCCGGTCCCCGGCATTCGGCTGGGCCGGGTTGGCCGCCATCTGGGTCTCGAAGGTCCGCAGCGGCGAGTTCAGGGCGTGGTCGAGCTTGTCAGGGCCCATTGCCTGCTGGGCCTTGGTCGGGCAGAGCGGCTGCTCGATCTTCGGCAGCCGCAGGGTCTGGCAGTCCGCCACCGAGGCCATCCGGCCGTAGGTAAGGCTGGCCGACGATCGCGAAATGTAGAAGTGGCCGGCCAGCTGGTAGTCGGCGCTCAGGTAGAGCAGCACCGCGAGGGCGAACGCGCAGGTCACCGCGAGGGCGTTCTGGCCGATCTTGCGCCAGCCGCCGCCGAGCGCGACGACGAAGATCAGCGCCGGGACGATTAGCACCTCGCCGACCTGACGGACCCCGGTGGACGCGCCGAGCAGGGCCCCGCCGGCCAGGCCCATCCGCACGGTCAGGGCCGGCTTCCAGAGCAGCACCACGATGCCCGCAGCGACCAGCGCCTCGAACCAGATGTCGGGCATGATCATGGATTCGACGTTGAGCTGGTAGGCGTCGAACAGAACCGGCGCGATCGCGAGGGCGCTGAGCCAGCGCGGCACGCCGCGCCTGACCATGGTCACGTACAGAGCGACGGCGATCCCGATACCGAGGAGGTGCTGGATCACCTCGACCGTGCCGAGGTCGCCGACCAGCAGGATGAGCTTCAGCGGGATCTTGTAACCGACCGGGTCGGAGCCAGGCCAGGAGTCGTACAGGTACTTCAGCGTGTCGATGTAGATGATCGCGGGGTGATAGGCCAGCTGGGCCAGCGCCCGCAGCACGATGCCGCCGGCGATCAGGATCGAGGCGAGCCAGTGCACCCGCAGCAGGCCGGGAATCTCGGCCAGCCGGGCCATGGCCCGCTGCCGCCGGGATCGCCCGCTGCCGCCCGTTCCGGCGATGTGACCGCGAGCTCGGGAACCGTTCGCGGCCGCCGACCCGTTTGCTGCGGCTGACCCGTTCGCCG
>DASWAH010000298.1:0-3819 GCA_036391235.1 Streptosporangiaceae bacterium | reverse complement strand
TCGGCGCAGTGGCTGGCCGGGCACCTGCGCGAGACGGGGTTCCCGGTGACGGAGGTCTGGGAGACCGGTTCGCCGGAACGCCCCGGGCTGCCGGCGGTCTACGCTGAATGGCCGGCCGCCGGCCCGGCCGCGCCGGTCGTGCTGGTCTACGGCCATCACGACGTCCAGCCGGTGGAGCCGCTGGCCGAGTGGGACTCGCCGCCGTTCGAGCCGGCCGAGCGGGACGGCCTGATCCTGGCCCGCGGCGCCTCCGACGACAAGGGCCAGGTGCTGTTCCACACGCTCGGGACGAGCGCCTGGCTCGCCGCGCGCGGCGCCGCCGCGCCGCCGGTCACGCTCAAGCTGCTGATCGAGGGTGAGGAGGAGTCGGGGTCGCCGCACTTCGCTGACCTGGTGCGGCGCGAGCAGGACCGGCTCGCCTGCGACGTCATCGTCATCTCCGACACCACCATGTGGGCGGCCGACGTCCCGTCCATGTGCACCGGGATGCGCGGCGTGATCGACGCGGAGATCGACGTCTACGGCCCCGAGCGCGATCTGCATTCCGGCTCGTTCGGCGGCGCCGTCCCCAACCCGCTACAAGCTCTGGCGGAACTCCTGGCCGGGCTGCATGACGCGGGCGGGCGGGTCCAGCTGCCTGGGTTCTACGACAAGGTCGTCGAGCTCACCGAGGCCGAGCGGGAGGTGTTCGCCCGGCTGCCGTTCGACGAGAAGGCGTGGCTGGCCACGGCGGGCAACAGCGGTGCCGCGGCCGGGGAGGCCGGCTTCAGCACGATCGAGCGGATCTGGGCCAGGCCGACTGCTGAGATCAACGGGATGTGGGGCGGCCACACCGGCCCGGGCGGCAAGACGATCGTGCCGCGCGAAGCGCACGCCAAGCTGTCGTTCCGGCTCGTCGCGCACCAGGACCCGGCCGACGTCGCCGGGATGCTGAAGCAGTACGTGGCCGAGCGCAAGCCAGCCGGGCTCGACGTTGTCGTCACGGTCGACGGCCCCGGCGTGCGGCCGTCCTTCTCGCCGGTCGACTCGCCCGCGGTCCTGGCCGGCCGGCGGGCGATGGAACGGGCGTTCGGCCAGGAGGTGCTATTCACCAGGGAAGGCGGTAGTGGCCCGGAGGCCGACCTAGCCGACATCCTCGGCGCGCCGCTAGTGTTCATCGCCGTCGGCCTGGACGAGGACCAGATCCACGCACCGAACGAGCGGGTGGACATGAGCCTGCTGCTCAAGGGTGCGCAGGCGGCGGCGTACCTGTGGGACGAGCTGGCCGGGCTGTGACCGGGCCGCGCTGACCGGCCGCAAACGGGCGGCAATGCCGTCACTGCGGGCCGGGAGGCGGCACGTATCCTGGCCCGGTGGCAGGCTCCCATATCACCGTGCCCGGCGCGATTGCGCTGACCAGGCACGAGGTCGAGCGGACGACCCACCGGCGCACCGACACGGACTGGCTGGCCAGGGCCTGGGCCGATCAGGCAACGCAAGTGCTGGTCGTCCAGGACGGCCAGGTGCTGGCCAGGATCGACGACGGCGGAGCTGAGCTGGTGTTCGTCTCGCCTGATCAGGCGCCGGAGGGAGACCGGTTCCTGCTCGGCGTCGATGACACCGGCGTGGCCTACTTCGGCGTCAGCGGTTCGCTCGACTCCGCGCACGGCGCAGCCGGCCCGGCCCCCGAGCAGAACGGCCAGGTGGCCGCCTCCGGGCGTGATCCCGGAGGCGGCTCCGGCCGTGATCCCGGGCTGCGCCGGGCTGGCCTGCGCGAGGCCGGGACCTTGCTGACCGACCGCGACGCCGGCCTGCTCACGCACGCGGTCGCGCTGGCCAACTGGCATGCGGTGGCCGGGTTCTGCCCGCGATGCGGTTCGGTGACCAGGCCGGAGCAAGCCGGCCACTCCCGCCGGTGCACCGCCGACGGCAGCGAGCATTTCCCGCGCAGCGACCCGGCCGTCATCATGTCGGTGACCGACCCCGACGACCGGCTCCTGCTGGCCAGGAACGCGCAGTGGCCGACGGGCCGGGTCTCGGTGCTGGCCGGGTTCGTGGAGCCGGGCGAGTCAGCCGAGCAGGCGGTCGCGCGCGAGGTGCACGAGGAGACCGGCGTCGTCGTGGCCGCGGTCACCTATGCGGGCAGCCAGCCGTGGCCGATGCCGCACAACCTCATGCTGGGGTTCCGGGCCAGTTCCGAAGGCACCGCGATAACGGTGGATGGCGAGGAGATCGCCGAGGCCCGCTGGTACAGCCGGGACGACCTGCGCCAGGTGCTGGAATCTGGTGTCCTGAAGATGCCGCCGTCCCTGTCGATCTCGCGCTGGCTGATCGAGACCTGGTACGGCTCCGGCCTACCCCGCCCAGCGCGCTGAGAGCCCTCAGCCCGGCCAGCGCGTTTTCGATCAACAGCAGAGTCACAATGCTGTTGCCCTGGCAACAGCAGCGTCACAGCGCTGTTGATCGATTCGGGGTTAGCGGAGGAGGAGGCGGGCGGCTAGTTCGAGCTGGCGGGTGACGTCGGCGGCCGATGCCCGCCTGGTTACCCAGGCGACGAGGTTGGACAGCCAGACGTCGCCGATCACGCGGGCGATCGCGCGCTCGTCCTCGGTGGGCTCGCCCTCGTGCATCGCGTCGGTCAGCATCCGCTCCATCAGGGCGGCGACGGTGTTCACCTCGGTCGCGGCGCTCGGGTCGGCGAACATGAACGCGCGGGTGATCGCGTCGGTCAGCAGCGGTTCCCGCTGCATGTTCTGAGTCACCCGGTTCAGCACGTAGATGATCCGGTCGGCCGGAGTGTCGCCGGGGACCGGCCGCTTGCTCAGCTTGTCCCTGGTTGCCTCGAACTCCCTGACCAGTCCGGACACGAGCAGATGGATCTTGGACGGGAAGTAGCGGTACAGGGTGCCGAGGGCGACGTCGGCGCGCTCGGCGACCTCGCGCATCTGGACGGCGTCGTAGCCGCCCTTGGAAGCCAGGGCCAGGGTCGCGTCCAGGATGCGCTTGCGGCGTTCGCGCTGGGCGGCCGAGCCGCCCTCGGTCTCGCTGGCTCCGGCGGGCGCTGCGGGGGCACCCGCGGTCTTGGCAGCGGTCATCTCAGCCTCTCGTCATGCCAGCCGGCTGCCGGGCCCATCCCGTCCCGTCCCCCGGACCGCGCTGGCCGGTTCTCACTATAACGTGTTCTAATTTTGTCGGCCGGAGGAGCAGCCGCACCAGCAGGAGGAGCCGTGCCGATCGCCGTCACCACCGAGCAGCTGGCGATCGCCGAGTCGGTCAGCCAGTGGGCCAAGCGGGCGGGCACGATCGCGGCCGTCCGGGCCCGTGAGACGGGCCATGCGGCCGGCGCCCCGGCGGGTTCAGGGGAATCGTCCGGTCGGGCCGGTACCGCGGGAAGCGCCAGCGGTTCGTCCTGGTCCAGCCTGGCCGGGCTCGGGGTGTTCGCGATCGCGCAGCCGGAATCGGCCGGCGGGGCGGGCGGCACGGCGGCCGATGTCGCGGTCGTGGCCGAACAACTGGCCGCGGTGCTCGCGCCGGGCCCGGTGCTGCCGACGCTGCTGGCCGGCCTGGTCCTGGCCCGCCGCGGTCAGCCGGGCGCCGAGGATGTCGGGGGAGCCGCGAACGGCGTAGGAGCCGACGGTGCCGGGAGCGCCGCGGCCAGCGAGGCGGCCGGCGAGCTGCTGGCTGGCGTGGCCGGCGGAACCAGGACCGTCGCCGCGGCCCTGACCGAGACGGCCGGCCTCACGGCGGAGGCCCAGCCCGGGGGAGGGCTGCGGGTCAGCGGGTCGGCCGGGCTCGTGCTCGGGGCCGGAGAGGCCTCGGACCTGTTGCTGAACGCGGCCG
>DASWAH010000297.1:0-7258 GCA_036391235.1 Streptosporangiaceae bacterium | reverse complement strand
TTGCGGCTCCACCAGCGGCTGCAGCTAACAGGCCGGCTGGCTGGGTGACCGGGTCCGCCGGCCACCCAGCCAGCCCCCAACCCCCGCCCTTGCCGAGACCCAGCGGCCGACCAGCCGAAACCCGGCGGCGGCGCCGCTCTCCGATGCGCGGGGGCTGCCCGGGGCGGGGCTGAGGTCGGCCGGGCTGGGCGAGGGCGGTTAGCGGGCGGCTAGGCCGTCGAGGAACAGGGATGTGCAGTCGGCGGCGAAGGACGCGGGGGAGTAGGCCGCCGTGGGCTTGAACCAGCGGACGGACAGCCAGATCGCGTCCCGCATCAGCCGGTACACGATGCCCGGGTCGACGTCGGGCCGGAACGCCCCGCTGGAGACGCCGTCCTCGATCACCCGCAGCCACGTCGTTCGCACTTGCGCGGCGGCATCGGTGAGGTAGCCGAACCGGTCCGACTGGGTCAGGTAGTTCACGTCCGACTGGTAGATCTCGGTCGCATGCGGATGCGCGGAAGCGACCTGGAGCGAGGCGGCGATCAGGCGGCGCAGCCGGGCGGCCGGGTCGTCCTTGGCCGCAATGGCCTGCCCGCAGGCGGCCCTCAGGTCGCGCAGGTAAGGAGCGAGGATCTCATCGACCATCGCTTCCTTGGACTCGAAGTGGTGGTACAGGCTTCCCGACAAGATGCCGACCTCGTCGGCGATCTCCCTGACTGTGGTGGCGGCCACGCCCTTGCGCGCGAACAAGCCGGCCGCGACGGCCAGGATCTGGTCGTGCCGGTCCCCGGGCTCTCGGCTCATGTCCCCGCCAGTTGGTTGGCCGCCCGCATGTCTGGGCTGGCCGCGCGCGGCTGAGTATAGTGAGGGCCGCACCGGCAAACAAGCGCTTGCTTGCCCCGCTGGCTCGGCCGTTTGCCTGCCGGTGCGCGGGCAGGCGGCGGAAGGGGCGGCCGGTGCGGCAGAAGCTGATGTCGGCGGCCGGGGTCGTCGCCGAGCTGCGCTCGGGCATGACCATCGGGATCGGCGGCTGGGGTTCGCGCCGCAAGCCCATGGCGCTGGTCAGGGCGATCTGCCGGTCGGACCTGACCGGCCTGACCGTGGTCAGTTACGGCGGTCCCGACGTCGGGCTGCTGCTCGCCGCGGGCAAGGTGCGCAAGCTCGTCTACGGTTTCGTCTCGCTGGACTCGATCCCGCTCGAGCCGCACTTCAGGGCGGCCAGGCAGGCCGGAACGGTCGAGGTGGCCGAGTATGACGAAGGCATGCTGCAGTGGGGCCTGTACGCGGCGTCGTGCCGGCTGCCGTTCCTGCCGACCAGGGCAGGGCTCGGGTCGGACGTGATGACGGTCAACCAGGATCTGCGTACCGTCCGTTCGCCCTATAACGATGCAGAGGAACTCCTGGCCGTGCCGGCTCTGGGCCTGGACGCTGCGATCGTGCACGCCAGCCGCTGCGACCCGTACGGCAATGCGCAGTTCCTCGGGCCTGACCCGTACTTCGACGACCTGTTCTGCACGGCGGCCGAGCGGGCCTACGTCTCGTGCGAGCAGGTGGTCCCGACCGCAGGCCTGACCGCGACGGCGCCGGTGCAGACCTTGCGGATCCAGCGCTGGATGGTGGCCGGGGTGGTCGAGGCGCCGGGCGGCGCGCACTTCACCTCGTGCGAGCCCGACTACGGCCGGGACGAGGAGTTCCAGCGCCGCTACGCGGCCGCGGCGGCTGACCCGGCGGCCTGGGCCGCCTTCCATGACCGGTTCCTGGGCACCGACGAGGCCGGCTACGCCGCCGCGGTGGCGGCCTGGCGTCAGGCGGGGGCGGCCGCCCGATGACGGGCCAGCCGGTCACGGGTCAGCCGGCCAGCCGGGCCGAGGTCTGCGCGGTGGCCTGCGCGGAGGCCTGGCGGCACGACGGCGAGATCCTGGCCAGCCCGATCGGGCTGATCCCGGCCATCGGCGCGCGCCTGGCCAGGGCGACGTTCGAACCCGAGCTGCTGCTGACCGACGGCGAGGCGCTGCTCGGGCAGGGCACCTGGGCGATCGGCGCGCAACCTGAGGTGATCGAGGGCTGGCTGCCCTACCGGGCCATCTTCGACCTGATCTATCACGGCCAGCGGCACGTGATGATGGTCCCGAGCCAGATCGACGCGTACGGGAACGTGAATATCTCCGCGATCGGGGAGTTCGCTCGACCGAAGGCGGCGCTGCTCGGGGTCCGCGGAGCGCCGGGCAACACCGTCTGTCATCCGGTCAGTTACTGGGTGCCCAGGCACAGCACCCGCGCCTTCGTGGCCCGGGTCGACATGGTCAGCGGCATCGGCTATGACCGGGCCAGGGCGGCCGGGCCGGCTGCATCGCGCTTTCACGAGCTGCGGCGGGTGGTCAGCAACCTGGGCGTGTTCGACTTCGCCGGACCGCAGAACCGGATGCGGCTGGTGTCCGTTCATCCGGGCGTCAGCGTCGCCGAGATCAGGGCGGCGACCGGCTTCGAGCTGGCCGCCGACGACACCGTGCCGGTGACCCGGTGGCCGACCGCGGCCGAGCTGGAGCTGATCAGGACCGTGATCGACCCGGGCGGCCGCCGGGACGCCGAGGTGCCTGCGTGACCTCGCTGCGCACCGCCGCCTCCGACCTGTTCGGCGTGCGCTACCCGGTCGTGCAGACCGGCATGGGCTGGGTGTCGGGTCCCGAGCTGACCGCGGCCACAGCCAACGCGGGCGGGCTCGGCATCCTGGCCGGCGCGACCATGAGCTACGCCGAGCTCGCCGCCGCCATCGACCGGACCAGGGAACTCACCAGCCAGCCGTTCGGGGTGAACCTGCGTTCCGACGCCCCAGACGCCGGCCGCCGGGCCGATTTGCTGATCAGCGCGCAGGTCAAGGTGGCCTCGTTCGCGCTTGCGCCCCGGCCCGACCTGATCGCCCGGCTGAAGGAGGCCGGCGTGGTAGTGGTTCCCTCGGTCGGAGCCAGGCGGCACGCCGAGAAGGTCGCGGCCTGGGGCGCGGACGCGGTCATCGTG
Source organism: Streptosporangiaceae bacterium (assembly GCA_036391235.1). GTDB lineage: Bacteria > Actinomycetota > Actinomycetes > Streptosporangiales > Streptosporangiaceae > Chersky-822. The sequence continues at coordinate 4,261 of DASWAH010000297.1, read as the reverse complement.
CAAGGCGGCGAAGGCGGCGGTCACACCGGGCCGGTCGCGACCTCAATCCTGCTGCCGCAGGTGGCCGACGCGGTCGGCATCCCGGTGCTCGCGGCGGGCGGGTTTTTCGACGGCCGCGGCCTTGCCGCGGCCCTGTGCTACGGGGCGGCCGGGATCGCGATGGGTACCAGGTTCCTGCTGACCAGCGACAGCCGGGTCCCGGATGCGGTGAAGCAGCTGTACCTGGCCGCGTCGGTGGCCGACACCGTGGTGACGGACGCGCTCGACGGCGTGCCGCAGCGGCTGCTGCGCACCGACGCCACCCGGCGACTGGAGGCCCAGGGCCGCGCGGCCCGGCTGGCCAGGTCGGCTCGGGCGGCCGCGGACTTCCGGCGCCTGACCGGCAGTACCTGGACTGGCCTGGCCCGCGAGGGCCTGGCTATGCGCCGGACCCACGGCCGGGCGCTGGCCCAGGTGCTGCTGGCCGCGAACACGCCCGCGATGCTGCGCGCGGCCATGGTCGAGGGCCGGACTGACTACGGGGTGATGGCTACCGGCCAGGTAGCCGGGGTCATCGAGGACCTGCCGAGCTGCGCCGAGCTGATCGAGCGGATCGTCGCGCAGGCACAGGCCGTCCTGGGCAGACTGGCCGGGCCCGAGCGCGAGGAGGAGCCGTGATCAGCACGACCCATGGACCTGACGGGATCGCCGAGTGCGTGGTCGACCATCCGCCGGTGAACGCGCTGCCCGCGGCCGGCTGGTTCGAGCTGGCCACCCAGCTGCGGGCGGCCGGGGCTGACCCGGCCGTCCGGGTGGTCCTGCTGCGAGCCGAGGGCCGCGGGTTCAACGCCGGCGTCGACATCAAGGAACTCCAGGCCGCCGCGGACTTCAGCGCGCTGGTCGCCGTGAACCGCGGCTGCGCGGCCGCGTTCGCGGCCGTCTACGACTGCCAGGTACCGGTGATTGCCGCGGTGCACGGGTTCTGCCTGGGCGGCGGGGTCGGCCTGGCGGGCGCGGCCGACATCGTGGTGGCCAGCGAGGACGCCACCTTCGGGCTGCCCGAGGTGGACCGGGGCGCCCTCGGTGCCGCTACCCACCTGGCCCGGCTGGTACCGCAGCACCGGGTGCGGGCGATGCTCTACACCGGGGCCACCGCGACAGCGGCCGAACTGCACGGCTACGGTTCGGTACTCACGGTGGTGCCGGCCAGCCAGCTGCGCGAGGCCGCGCTCGGGGTCGCCCGCCGGATCGCCGCTAAGAACCCGGCCGTGATCAGGGCGGCGAAGGAATCGCTGAATGGCATCGACCAGGTCGACATCCGGCGCAGCTACCGCTACGAGCAGGGTTACACGTTCGAGCTGAACCTGACCGGGGTGGCCGATCAGGTCAGGGATCAGTTTGGCCGGGACGGCCGTCCCCCCGGATGACCACGCTCTCGTAGGCCGGGCGCTGACCGCCGCCGTCGACTACCAGGTTGGCCCCGCTGACGTAACCGGCCAGCGGCGAGGCGAGCAGCAGGCAGGCGCCGGCGATATCCGCGGGTGCCGCCATCCGGCCGAGCGGCACGGTCGCCGCGACCGCCCGCAGCGCGGCCTGGTCGCCGTAGTGCGCGGCCGGCTCGCCGGTCATGACCAGGCCGGCGGTGACGCAGTTGACCCGCACCGCGGGCGCCCACTCGCCCGCCAGTGCCTGGGTCAGCGTGATCAAGCCCGCCTTGGCTGCCGCGTACGCGGCCGTGCCGGCCGCCGGGCGCAGCGCGGCAACGCTGCCGATGTTGATGATCTGCCCGCCGTCGTCTTGCTCCTGCATGATCGCGTTGGCCGCCTGGGCGACGAAGAACGGTGCGAGCAGGTTCAGCCGTACGACCGCGGTGATCAGGTTAGGCGAGGCCGTCGCGGCTGGCACCTGCGGTGATCCGCCGGCGTTGTTGATCGCGATGTCGAGCCGCCCCAGCCGGCTGGCGGCCTCGGCGACCACCGCTTTGGCCTGGTCGGGCTCGCGAACGTCGGCGGCCACGAAGTCCAGGCCGGCCAGCTCGCCGGCCGGCGCGGACCTGGCGCAGACGAGCACCCGATGCCCTTCGTCGCGGAACCGCTCGGCGATGGCCAGGCCGATGCCCCTGGTGCCGCCGGTAACCAGGACTGCCCGGCCGGACTTGAGGCCGGCCGGGGGGAGCGGCTGATGTGATGCCATGCCCGGATTATCCCCGGAACCCCTGGCGAGCCGTGCTGGCCCGGGGAGACGACCCCCGGTACCCCCGCGAGCCGACGGCGCCGTGCGGCGGCTCAGCGGGGGAGGGGCGTGCGCCGCCGCACGGCTGCTTGGCCCGGCCCTCAGCAGCGCGGCACGCCTGGCGCCGGGTCGGCGCCGGTGTTGAGCAGCCGGCCTGACACATAACCGGTCTGCGGGGCGATGGTGTGATACCAGATCGGGTCCTGGTACACGGTCGTGCCCTTGACGTAACAGTCGATCTTCACCCGGCTGCCGACCGGGCCAAGGTAGCCGGTGATGGGCGCGCCCGTGGACGGGGCCGACCGGATCCGCAGGCTGGTCTCCAGCGCGTTGAACTGCTCCCTGAACGCCGGCGACAGGCAGTGCGGAACGCCGACGGCCGGCGCGTAATGCGCGTTCATGCTGAACGCCGACACGTAACCGGCGGTCGGCGCCGAGATCTCGTACCAGATCGGCGTGTCCTTGTAGTACGTCCCGGTGGTCCAGCACAGCACGCTGACCGCCGTGCCGGTGCCGCGCACGGTGCCGCTCAGCGCACCACGGCCGCTGGCCGAGGTGAACACCCGCACCGACGCGAACAGCGTCTTCATGGTCCGGCTGGCCTGATGGTGCCGGTGCGGAGCGGGCGCGGCCGACGCTGACGAGCTGGCCAGCACGAGCGCGGCCGCCACGGTCCCGCTCATGACTGCCGCCGACCGGGCGGCCACCCCCCATGACCTATGCGCCCTCATCATGTCCCGCCCCTTTCCTGCGCTGTCGCCACGCGCTAACGCGGTCAGTCTCGGCGCCCGGAAAGCGGGATTCCAGTTCCGCCGGCCAGAGTCGGCATCTCCTGGAACGACTTTTAGGACAACGGGCCTAGCCTTTTACCCGGCGGCCGCGGGTCCATACGCCGGTGATGTGCTCGGGCCTGGCCAGCACCGAGATGTCGGCGAGCGGGCTGGCTCCCACGGTGATCACGTCGGCGTCGTATCCGGCCTCCAGCCGTCCGCTGCGCGGTGCCTGCGGGCCGAGGGTGCGCGGCGCCGTGGCCGTGGCCGCCTCGATCGCCTGCAGCGGGGTCATCCCGAGCCTGGTCAGGTACAGCAGCTCGGCGCCATTGGTGCCCCACATGTTCGGCCGGTCAGGCCCGGTGACGCCGATGTCGGTGCCGGCCGCGATCGTGACGCCGCGCTCGATCGCCATCGTCACGGCCTCGGCGTGCCGATCCGCGATCGCGGTCAGCTTCTGGGCCGCGTAGTCCGGGACAGCGCTCAGGTCGGCCAGGATGTCTTCGATGATCGTGCGCGTCGGAACCAGGATCGTGCCGGTCTCCCGCATCGCGTCGCACGCCTCTTCGTCCAGGTAGGTGCCGTGCTCGATGGTGCGCACGCCCGCCTCGAGGGCAGCCATGATGCCGGGCTTGCCGTGGCAGTGTGCCGCGACAACCCGCTCGGCCAGGCCGGCCACCTCGACGATTACCTTCATCTCGGCCACCGTGAACTGCTGGTGGATCGGGTCGTCGACCTCGGACAGCACGCCACCGGAGGCGCACACCTTGATCAGCCTGGCGTTCCTGCGCAGTTGCTCGCGGACGGCCCGCATGCACTCGGCCGGTCCGTCGGCCAAGCGCAGCTCGCCGTAATGGTGGCCGAAGTCGGCGATCCACGACAGCGGATACGAATGCAGGTCGGCGTGCCCGCCGGTGGTGCTCAGGATGGAGCCCGCCGGGTACAGGGCAGGTCCGTCGAGCACGCCCTCGGCGATGGCCCTGGCCAGGTAGACGCCGAGGCCGCCGACCTCGCGGACCGAGGTGACGCCGGCATCGAGCGCGCTGCGCAGGTCACGGGCGCAACGGGCGGCCCGCAGCGGCACCGGCTCGGCGGGAAGCCGGCCGAGGTCGAGCGTGCGCACGCCCAGGAAGTGCCCGTGGCAATCCCATAGGCCAGGCATGACCGTCTCGGTCCTGTGCACCGCCGCTCCGGGCGTGTCCGGGGCATTCCTGGCAGGTCCGGCATAGCTGATCGCCGGCCCGTCGAGTACCACGACCCCGTCGGATACTGGCTCGCCG
>DASWAH010000296.1:0-5918 GCA_036391235.1 Streptosporangiaceae bacterium | reverse complement strand
CGAGCGCGGCGCCGATGCTGACGATCACGTTGAGGGCGGCCAGCCGGTAAGCCCGCTCGTCCGCCAGCCTGACCGTCTCGAACCCGAACATCGAATAAGTCGTGAACGCCCCGCAGAACGCGATCCCGGCGATGACCCCGGCCGCCCCCGGCGTGGCCAGCGCGACCAGGAATCCGAGCAGGGCCGAGCCGCTGACGTTGACGACGCAGGTTCCCCACGGGAACACCGAGCCGTGCCGCCCCTGGATGAACCAGTCGGTCAGGTACCGGGCCGGCGCACCGAGCGCTGCACCCAGGATGACCAGCAGGATCGTCATCTATCCTCCAGGTCGGCCGCCGTGTCCCAAGCCTGGTCGGACAACTGCTCGCCGGTGTCGATGGCCGGAAACCGCTCCGCGGCCGGGCCGGGCCGGGTAGTGCGGGCCAGGTCGACCCGTCGGAGAATCCGCTGCGTGACCGCTCGGCCAGCGTGCACCGCCGCCAGCGCCGCGACCAGCGTCCCGCCCAGATAGGCCGCCGCGACGCCGGGAGCGCCCGCATCGATCTGCTGCTGGATCCCGACGATGTAGGTGGAGAACGTGGTGAAGCCGCCGAGCACGCCGGGACCGAGAAAGGGCGGCACTAGCCGGTGCAGACGGCCTTGGCCAGCCACGGTCATCAGCGCGCCGATCAGCGCGCACCCGGTCACGTTGATGATCAGCGTGGCCCAGTCGAACACACCCGGGTAGTGCGGGAACAGGGCCCAGATTCCCTGCCGGGTCAGGCCGCCCAGTACCCCGCCCGCCGAGATGAGGGCCAGCACCCGCCACGGGATCGCGCGGATTCCCGATGGCCAGGACGGCGGCGATGCCGGGACGGCCGCCTGGGCGCGCGCGCGCCACCAGGCTCGGTCTCTGTACATGATGCTCCCTGCCGGTCAGCTGCATGACACCTGGCAGGAGCCATCGGCGGCCGGACCGCGGTTCCCTCCCCGGCTGGGAGAAGCGGCGGGCCCCACCGCCGCTGCGGCGATTCTATCCGGCCGGGTGGGCGGCAATGAGCAGCAGGGCATCCAGCAGGCGCAGCCAGTCCGCCTCGGCCGGCTCGGTTCCGGCCACTGAGGACAGGGCGGCCAGGGCGGTGACCAGCCGCAGCGACAGTTCGTCGGGGTCCGCGCCGAGCGGCCCGGCCATCGCGGCGACCGCGGACCTGAACCGGGTCGTCCGCGACAGCCGGACCAGGGACGCGGGCACGGCGGAGGTCGCCATTCGCTCGTCCCCGTCCGGCGCCGGCCGGACCAGGCTGATGTGCAGCCTGGCGCTGAGGGCCCGGGACAGGCGGTCAAGGGCCGCGAGCGTGGGGTTCCCCCGCCCGTTCTCGAGGTTGGCGATGTAGGGCACGGACAGGCCCGCGTCGGCGGCGACCGATGCCACGGTCCGGCCTTCCGCCGCCCGCAGGGCCCGCAACTGCCCGCCTAGTTCCTCGGAGTCCACTCCTGCCCCTGCCTCGCATGTGTGTCTTGACAGAGCACTTACTTGCAGACTTATTCTCACAGAATAGCGAAGGGCGGGTCCGTTGTTCCAGGCACTGCGGGTCAGGGACTTCCGGCTGATGTGGACCGGATCGGTCATCAGCACCTTCGGATCCTGCCTGCTCCTGCTGGCCATCCCGGCCCACGTCTTCCAGGTCACCGGGTCGTTGCGGGACACCGGGCTGACCCTGGCCGCGGAGTACCTGCCCGGCCTGCTGCTTGGCCCGGTCGCCGGGGTCGTCTCCGACCGCTGGGACCGGCGGCGGCTGATGATCACGACCAGCGTGTTCCGGGCCGCAGCGGTGACCGCGATGCTGGCGGGCCTGGGCCCGGGCCGGTGCTGGGTGCTGTATGCGGCCCTGATCGCCGAGAACGCGGCCGGCGTGCTGTACGTGCCGGCGTCGCGGGCCAGGACGCCGGCCATCGTCGGCACCGGTCCCTTGCTGAGCAGCGCCAGCTCGCTCAGCGCCCTGGCCAGCGGCACCATGCAGGTCATCGGCATCCCGCTCGGCGGCATCCTCTTGGCCGTGGCCGGGGTGCGCTGGCTGATCGCCGCCGACGTGGCCAGCTACCTGGTCGTGGCCGCGGCGAATGCGCTGACGGCCAGGTCCAGCCGCCGGCCGAGGGCGGGCCGGCCCGGGATACGGAACGTGACCGCCGATCTCACCGAGGGGATACGGGCCCTGCGGGACCAGGCTTCGGCCCGGGCTCTGCTACCCGTCACCGTCGTCTTCCTGGCCGCCAATGCCGCACTCACCGCGCTCCTCATCCCGCTCGGCCTGCAACGACTGGGCGGCTCCGCCCACCTGGGGTTCCTGCTGGCCGCGGTCGGCACCGGAGCGCTGCTCGGCGCGCCGGCCCTGCGCTGGCTCCTGGACCAGGTGGCGGTCCGGCCGGCCCTGGCCGCGACGCTGGCCCTGACCGCTGCGGGCTACTTCCTGCTGTTCACGTCCTGGTCGCTGGCCCGGGCCATGCCCGCAGGCCTGGCCGTCGGCATGTTCGGCAGCATGGCCGCGGTCATTCCGCAGACCGCGATCCAGCGCGCGGTGCCGGACGCGGTGCTGGGCCGGGTCACGGCCGCTTTCGTCACCGGCGAGGCCGTCGCGACGCTGGCCGGCGCCCTCGGCGGGCCGTTTCTGGCCCAGACGGCCGGCCTCACCGGCCTGGCCGCCGCCGCCAGCCTGCTGACGGCCGGGGGCGCCCTGCTGGCCGGACTAACCGTGCCGCGAACCCCGGCCCCCGCACGCCCGTCCGGGCCGCTTACTGCACGACGTGCTGCGCGATAATGCGGCTGACCGCCTCCACGTCGTTCGGGGTGATGCACACCCGGACCGTGCCGCCGGTGCTGATCTCGATCCCGGTCGTCTTGCCGGGCCGCGCCGCGTCGAGGTTGTACCAGTGCACCATGTCGCCGGAACCCCAGATCCGCCGCTGCCCGTGCAGGGGCGTGAGCTTGTACGTCGTAGCCGACCTGATCGCCCGGTACGGAATCCGCTTGGTACCCCACAGGTAGTACCAGCGGATCGTGATTCCGTCGTCGTCCAGGGAGATCTTGCCGTCGTCGTAGAGAGATGCCCCGCGTGTCACGGCATCATCCTGCGGCCTGCGCGCCCGGCCGGCAAGGCGCATACGCTAACCGGTCTCCGGTAAGGGATAATTGGTTAGTAAAGTAACGGAGGCCCTTATGTCGGAGGCACCACAAAGCGCGCAGGACGGTGCGGTGCCAAGCGTCGCGCGGATTTACGATTGGCTGCTCGGCGGCACCAACAATTACCCGGTCGACCGGGAGCTGGGCGAGATGATGGTCGCCCGCGCCCCTGAGCTGCCCGACGCCGCCCGGGCGAACCGAAGCTTCCACCAGCGCGCCGCCCGGTACCTGGCCGAGCGCGGCATCCGCCAGTTCATCGACCTGGGCTCGGGCCTGCCGACCGCCGGCAGCACGCACGAGATCGTGTTCGCCGTCCGGCCCGATGCCCGGGTCGTCTACGTCGACATCGACCCCCTGGTGCTCAGGCACAGCACCTACCAGCTGGCCGACGACGACCGGGTCAGCGCGCTAGTCGCCGATGTCCGGGACGCCGGGAAGGTGCTCGGCGAACTCGAGGCCGGCCAGCTGATCGACTTCGCCGAGCCGGTCGCGGTGCTGATGACCGGCCTGCTGCACCTGGTGCCCGACTCCGAGGATCCGGCCGGCCTGGTTGCCCGCTACATGGCCGCGGCCGTTCCCGGCAGTTACCTGGTCCTCTCGCACATGAACGCCGACCAGAAACCCCCGCGGGCGGCCGACGCCCTGCGGTCGGTCGGCGGCCGGACCGGCGGCTGGTTCCCCCGCAGCAAGGACGAAGTCCGCGCTATTTTCGGCGACCTGGAGATCGTCCCGCCCTATGAGGGCGCCGGTCCCGAGGTCACCTGGGTCGGGCTGTGGCAGTGCTATGACGCGAAGGCCGCCGACTCCGACGGCTCCCGCTGGCTGTACTGCGCCGTCGCCAGGAAAGCGAGGTAGCACGATGCCCATCCCCAAAGTGGTCGGACGCTGGAACAAGGCCGGGCTGAACCGGCTCACCCGGCACGTCGCTCCCCGGATGCCCGGTCTCGGCCTGGTCATCCACCAGGGCCGGAAGTCCGGCCGCACCTACAGCACGCCCGTCAACGTGTTCGCCGACGGCCGGGAGTACGTCCTCGCGCTCACCTACGGCCCCGACACCGACTGGGTCAAGAACGTGCTGGCGGCCGGCGGCTGCGAGCTCAGGACGCGCGGCCAGACCGTCCGGCTGGGATCGCCACGGCTGTTCCACGACGAGAGCCGGGCCAGGATCCGGCCGGTCGAGCGCCAGGTACTGCGGGCGCTGCACGTGGCTGACTTCCTCTCGCTGACCGCTATACCGGCCAGTTCCTAAGGTGCAGCCATGAGAACTGACCTAGTGCTCGACGCCCGCCCGTCGTGCCGTGAGAGTGTTCTCCTCATGATCGAGCCGAAGACGTACACGCTGCCGGTCCCGGGTGCGGTGCTGACGTACGACGTCCGGCAAGGCCAGGGCAGCGATCACCCGGTCCTGCTGCTCATCGGATCGCCCATGGCTGCCTCGGGCTTCGCCGCCCTGGCCGGCCAGTTCACCGACCGCACGGTCGTGACGTACGACCCGCGCGGGTCCGAGCGCAGCCAGCGCACCGACGGCCAGCCGCCTGGGTCGCTGCCCGGCGAGCATGCAGAGGACCTGCGCTTGCTGATCGAGACCCTGGACGCCGGGCCGGCCGACGTGTTCGCCAGCAGCGGCGGCGCGGTCAACGCCCTCGTCTTGGTGGCCGAGCACCCCGAGGTAGTGCGGACCCTGGTCGCGCACGAGCCGCCGTCGGCCCGCGAGCTGCCCGACTCAGATGCCGTTCTGGCCGTCTGCGATGACATCAGCCGGACCTACCAGCGCAGCGGTTTCGGGCCGGCCATGGCGAAGTTCATCGCGCTGGTCAGCTATCCGGGGCCTATCCCGCCCGGTTTCGGTGAGCCCGCGCCCGACCCGGCCGCGTTCGGGCTGCCCGCCGCCGACGACGGATCGCGTAACGACCCGCTGCTCGGGCCGCACATGACCGCCTGCCCGGGGTACCAGCACGACTTCAGCAAGCTCCAGGCCGCACCCGCCCATATCGTCATCGGGGTCGGAACCCAGTCCGCTCAGATGCTGGCGGGACGGACGGGCACAGCCGTGGCGGGACGGCTCGGGATCACGCCGGTCACGTTCCCCGGCGGTCACGACGGGTTCATCAGCGACCCCAGCCCGTTCGCCGACGTCCTACGTGAGGCCCTCGACCACTAGGCCGGGCCGCGGGGCACGACGGCGCCGCCTTTCATGACGAAGCCAGGTCGCTCGAGCAGGCGGATGTCCTGCAGCGGGTCCCCCGGCACGGCGATCATGTCGGCGAAGTAGCCGGGCCCGATCCGGCCGACCCGGTCGTCCCAGCGGAGCAGGCCGGCCGCGTGCAAGGTCGCGGACCTGATTGCTTCGAGGGCGCTCTGGCCGTACCGGACGTGGTAGGCGAACTGCCGCGCGTTCAGCCCGTGCGGGTAGATGCCGCTGTCCGTGCCGAACGCGATCCGCACCCCGGCCTGGACGCATTTGGCGAAGCCTTCGCGCTGCGTGAGAGTGGTCTCGTCGTTCTTGCGGAGCACGTCGTCACGCCAGCCCTGCTGCCGCCCGGTCTCGGCGATGTAGTCGCCGCAGTAGATGTCCGCGACCAGGAACGTGCCGGCCGCCGCCATCAGCTCGATAGCTTCGTCGTCCATCAGCGACCCGTGCTCGATTGACCGCACGCCGCCGCGCACGGCCCGCTTGATGCCCTCGGCACCGTGCGCATGCGCGGCTACGTCGGCCCCGAGCAACGCCGCTTCCTCGACCGCGGCCCTGATCTGATCTTCG
>DASWAH010000295.1:0-4658 GCA_036391235.1 Streptosporangiaceae bacterium | reverse complement strand
CGGGTCGGTATTCCAGATGTTCACGATGCCGGTCGCAATCGTCAGGGTGCTCGTGGCGGCCAGCAAGTCGTCGACGATGCTCAGGTCACCGCCCGGCGAGCCGCCGAGCCAGAGCGCGCCGTACCCGAGGCGCTCGAGGTCGGCGGCCAGTTCCGGCGTGACCTGGGTGGCCCCGCGCCACACGCCGAACCGCCCGAGCCGCTCACTCCACTGCCTGGCCTGCGCGCGGTACGGCTCGGTGCTGCCTGGCTCGGCCATGTCTCCTCCATAGGGTCCGAAGGTCCCTGCCTGCTTGCGACGTCTGCCCCATGTCCGGACAAGAACACGCCGGCCAGCATGAAGGAAAGCGAGTACGCCGGACAGCAGACTGGAGTCAGCTGATCACGGAATGTCGTCGCCTGGTGCGGCTACTGGTACGGGGGCAGGTATGGCAAGAGCAGGTGTCCGGATCCTAGCGGGAGCGGGAATGGCCGCCGGAGCGCTGGTCGCGGCCTATCCGCTGATCTGGCGAGAGCGCTGCCTGACCTGGGGCGCGACCTTTACCGAGGCCGAGCAACGACTGCCAGGGGACGAGTTGCTCCCCGGCGCCCAGCTGGTCACCACCCGGGCGATCGGAATCGACGCCCCGCCCGACGCGGTATGGCCGTGGCTGGTCCAGATGGGCAGCGGCCGGGGCGGCGCCTACACCTACGACTGGGTCGAGAACCTGCTCGGCCTGGACATGCACAGCGCCAACGTGATCCTCCCCCAGTTCCAGGACCTCAGGGTCGGCGATGAGCTGCCGATGGGCAAGGGCCGGCCGGTGATGCGAGTCGAGCGGCTCGATCCCGGCCACGTGCTGGTCGTCCGGGTGGCCGACGGCAACTGGGTGTGGATCTTCGCCCTGCTCCAAGGCAGCGGCGGCACCCGCCTGGTCAGCCGGAACCTGATCAGCCTGCCCGGCACCTCCGCGCCCGCCAGAGCCGCGTACACGCTGCTGATGGAGCCGGGCAGCCTGATCATGGAGCGCAAGATGCTGCTGGGCATCAAGGAGCGAGCAGAACGCCTCGCCCGCGACCGCGCCAGCCTGACCTGGCCTCACCCGGCAACCGCCTAGCTAGCATGTGGCCGCCTAGCGAGCACGTCACCGCCTAGCTAGCAACGGCCCCGCCAGCAACGACGCATTACCGCGGGTGAGCCCGCCCGTCCAGCCGGCCAGGATGGGAGCGTGACCGATCGCGCCGGCGCCTGCCCGTTCACCATCGAACGCCCGGTCATGCGCCAGCGCTGGGTGACGCTGACGTTCCTGCACTGGGCGTTCGATCCGGCCGACGTGCAGCCTCTGCTGCCGGCCGGGCTGACCGCCGACCTGCACGACGGCGCGGCCTGGGTCGGCCTCGTCCCGTTCTTCATGCACGTCGCGACGCCGGGACGGCGGGAGCTGCCCTGGGCCTCGCGGTTCTTGGAGACGAACGTCCGCACGTACGTGCGGGACGCCGCAGGCCGGTCAGGAATCTGGTTCCTGTCCCTGGACGCCGCCCGCCTCGGCGCCGTCGCGGTGGCCAGGACTACCTACCGGCTGCCCTACTTCTGGTCGGCCATGGCCCTTGACCGCCTCGACAACGACGCGATCAGGTACCGCAGCCGCCGGCGGCTGCCAGGCCCGCGCTCCGCCGTCAGCACGGTCACGGTCAGGCCAGGCTCTCAGTTCCGGCCGGACGAGCTCGGCCAGCGCGATCACTTCCTGACCGCGCGGTGGATTCTGTTCAGCGTCACCGCCGGCCGCCGCCGGCTGGCCCGGGCCTGCCACGAACCCTGGCCGCTGCATCGCGCCGAGGTCGTGGCCCTGGACGACCACCTGATCGAAGCGGCCGGCCTGCCCGCGCCGCCGGGTCCGCCGCTCGTGCACTACTCCCCCGGCGTCGACGTCACGATCGGCCGCCCGGAACCGGCCTGACCCCGCGCAGAGATGCCGGGACTCGGACCGCGGCGGCCCAGCCTGGAGCGGCGCGGGCGGCGCGGAGGACGGTCGCGGGGGGCAGTTGCGCAGCACGCACCCGTGCGCGCCGTAGATGATCAACAGCAGCGTCACAACGCTGTTGCCATAGCAACAGCAGCGTCACAACGCTGTTGATCAACTCAAGGGCCGCGCGGCGGGCGGGCCGAGGCAGGTGGCCGGAATCTGGCGAGGTGGGACAAGATGGCAGGGCGGGCAGCCGCATTGCGCGGACCACGCGGGCCGGCGCGGACCGCGCGGGCGGGCGAGCGGGCCGGCGGGCGGCGTGGGCCGGCGGGCCGTGGGTGACCGAGGTGAAGGGGTGCGGGCAGGATGCGGCATGTCGAGGCGCGGGCCGGGGCGTACGCCGACTCGGTGACGCTCATGCAGGTCACCGCCGCAGCGCAGGCGGTTCCTGGGGTACGGGCAGCCATGGTCGCGATGGCCACCAGCCTGAACCTCGAGTTGCTGGCCGGCCTCGGCCTGGACGCTCCTGATGGCGCCGGCCAGAACGACATGCTGGTCGCGGTCGAGGCGGCCGACGCCGGGACGCTCGACGCGGCGCTGGCCGCGATCGAGGGTGCGCTGCGGGCCGGGCCCGGCGGCGGTGACGGACAGGCCGAAGGCGGAGACGGAACCGGAATCGGGGCCGGCCAGCCGCCGCGGACCACGCTCAGCGCGGCCAGGCAAGCCGGGCGTGCCGGGCGTGCCGGGCAAGCCGGGCGAGCCGGTGCCGAGCCCGCCGTCGTCCTGGTCTCGGTGCCGGGACCTTACGCGTTCGCCGAGGCGGCCGACGCGATCGAGGCCGGGTGCGACGTGATGATCTTCTCCGACAACGTCCCGGTCGAGCAGGAGATCTGGCTCAAGGACCGGGCCGCCGAGCGGAACGTGCTGGTGATGGGCCCGGACTGCGGTACCGCCATCGTCGGCGGCATCGGCCTCGGGTTCTCCCATTCCGTGCCGTCGGGCCCGGTCGGGATCGTCGCGGCCTCGGGCACCGGCGCCCAGCAGGTCACCTGCCTGCTCGACGCGGCCGGGACCGGGGTCAGCGCGGTGCTCGGCATCGGCGGCCGCGACCTGTCGGCCGCGGTCGGCGGCCGGTCGGCCAGGGCCGCGCTCGCCGCGCTGGACGAGGACCAGGACACCGAGCTGATCGTGCTGCTGTCCAAGCCACCCGACCCGCAGGTTGCCGCGGGCCTGCGGGAGTACGCGGCCACGCTGGCCACGCCGGTGCAGTTCGCGCTGATCGGGGCCGGGCAGCCCGACCTGACCGCCGCCGCCGAGTCGGCGCTGCGGACGCTCGGACGCCCGGTTCCGTCCTGGCCGTCCTGGACCGCAGCCGCCGACGCTGGCCCCGCCACCGCCCCGCGCCCCGCCGCCGGGGCCCTGCGCGGGCTGTTCTCCGGCGGGACGCTGTGCGACGAGGCGATGGTCATCGCGGCCGGGCGACTCGGGCCGGTGTACTCGAACATCCCGCTGCAGCCGGACTGGCGCATCGACCCGGCCGAGGCCGCCGCCGAGAACGGGCAGCACGTCATGATCGACTTCGGCGACGACGCGCTGACTGCGGGCCGGCCGCACCCGATGATCGACCTGCGGCTGCGGCTCGACCGGCTGGCGGCCGAGACGGCTCACCCGCAAACCGAGGTGATACTCCTGGACGTGGTACTCGGATACGGCGCGCATCCCGATCCCGCGGCGGAGTTCGCCCCGGCTGTCCGCCGGGCCGTGCGGGAGCGCGGCCTCCCGGTCGTCGTCTCGCTGATCGGCGCCCGGTCCGACCCGCAGGACGTCGGCCGGCAGGCGAGCCTGCTGGCCGGGGCCGGAGCCCGTGTCTACGGCTCGAACGCGGCGGCCGCGCGCTTCGCCTGTGACCTGATCGACCGGAAGGCGGTCCGGCCGTGACCGGCCTGCTCGGCCGCGAGCCGCGGGTGATCACGGCTGGCATCAGCCTGCTGGCCGAGGCGGCGTCCCGGCAGGGCGCCAGGGTCACGGCGGTGGACTGGGCACCTCCGATGCCGGGCACCGAGGCCGACCTCGCGGCCGTGCTGGCGGACCCGCGCCGGACGGCGGCCAACGAGCGCGCGGTCGCCCGGATGCTGGGCGTGCGCGCCCACCTGGTCGACGTCGCCCCGGCCAGCGAGGTCCTCGGCCTGGAACGCGGCGAGTTCCTGCACGCCGGGCCGCCGATCGGCTGGGACCGGGCGTCGGGACCGCTGCGCGGCGCCCTGGCCGGCGCGGCCGTCTTCGAAGGACTCGCCGACGCGGCCACGGCCGAGACGGCCGCAGGCGGGGTGGCCGGGCTAGCAGCGATCGGCGTGTCCGCGCTCGAGCCGTGCCACCACCGCGGCGCGGTCGGCCCGATGGCCGGGGTTGTCTCGCCCAGCATGTGGATGTTCGTGCTGGAAGACCCGGCCGACGGCCGCCGGGCCTACTGCTCGCTGAACGAGGGCCTCGGCAAGGTGCTCCGGTACGGTGCCTACTCCCCCGACGTGATCGAACGGCTGCGCTGGATGTCGGCCGTCCTCGGCCCGCTGCTACGGGCCGCGGTCCGCGGCCACGGGCCGGTCGACGTCACCGCCATCCTCACCCAGATGGTGCAGATGGGCGACGAGGCCCACAACCGGAACCGGGCGGGCACGCTGATGCTGCTGCGCGACCTGCTTCCGGCCATGGCCGAGTC
>DASWAH010000294.1:0-6326 GCA_036391235.1 Streptosporangiaceae bacterium | reverse complement strand
CGTTGAGGGCCGTCATCACCGCGATGGCCTGCTCGAAGACCTCGCCGGTGGCCTTATGCCGCGAGTTCAGGACCCCGGTGCCGAGCGGCTTGGTCAGCGACAGCGGCAGGCCAGGCTGGCCGCCGTCGATCCGCAGCAGCCGGTCAGGATCGGCCAGCCCGGTCACGGCCATCCCGTACTTCGGCTCGGGGTCGTCGATGCTGTGCCCGCCCGCCACGTGGCAGCCGGCTTCGCGGGCGACCTCGAGTCCTCCGGCCAGCACCTCGGCCGCGAGGTCGGCGCTCAGCTGGTCCCGCGGCCAGCCAAGCAGGTTGAGCGCGACCAACGGCTCCCCGCCGACCGCATACACGTCGGACAGCGCGTTCGCGGCCGCGATCCGGCCGAACGTGCGGGCGTCGTCGACCACCGGGGTGAAGAAGTCCGCCGTCGCCACCACCGCCCGGCCGGGCCCGATCCGCACGACCGCCGCGTCGTCGCCGTGCTCGACGCCAATCAGCAGGTCGTCGGGGCGGGAGTCAGGGATCAGCCGGGCCACCGCCTCCTCGAGCTCGCCGGGCGGGATCTTGCACGCGCATCCGCCGCCGCGGGCGAACTGAGTGAGCCTGATGGCCTGCCGGGTCGTCATTCCTGCACTCTAAGTCAGTCCGGCAGATCCCCGCGGTCTTGCGCCCCGGGCGCGCGCATGGTGGCATATCGCCCAGGCACCCCGCAGACCGGAGGAACCCAGTGACCAGTGCAGTAACCAGCCAGCGGGCCGAGGTGCAGGCCGCCACCGACGGCCTGACGCTCTGCAGCCTGCTGGCCAGGACCGTGGCCGAACATGGCGACCAGCCGGCCTACTCCGACCGGGACGGCGGCGCCGACTGGCAGACCCTGACCTGGCAGCAGTTCGCCGGCCGGGTCCGCACCCTGGCCGCCGGCCTGGTCGAACTGGGTCTCAAGCCAGGCGAGCGGGTCGCGCTGATGCTGCCGAACCGCCTCGAGCACGTGCTCGCCGACCAGGCCGTCGTGCATGCGGGCGGGGTGCCGGTCACGTTCTATGCCACCCTGGCGGCCGACCAGATCAAGTACGTCGCCTCCGACTGCGACGTGCGGATCGCGGTGCTGGACGGCCAGTCGGAGCTGGCCAGGTGGGAACCGCTGACGGCCGGTCTGCCCGGCCTGTCGGCGATCATCGTGCGGGACGAGGCGGCCAGCGGATCGCACCTGAGCTGGGCCGGGTTCGAGGAGCTGAGCGAGCGGGCCGCCGCGGGCGAGGCCGCGGCCGAGGTCAGCCGCCGGATCGAGGCGATCACCCCGGCCGACCCGGTGACCCTGCTGTACACCTCGGGTACGACCGGCAATCCCAAAGGCGTGATCATCACCCACGCCAGCGTGCTCTACGAGTGCCGCACGGCCGAGATGTCGGGCAGCACGATCAAGCATGTCCGGTGGGTGTCGTACCTGCCGCTGGCGCACATCGCCGAGCGGATGTTCACCCTCTACCTGGCCATCTACTCGGCCGGGCACAGCTATTTCTGTCACGCCACCACCGACCTGGTCGCGGTGGTCAGCGCGGTCAAGCCGACCGCGTTCTTCGGCGTGCCCAGAGTCTGGGAGAAGATCCAGGCCGGCATCCAGGCCCTGCTGACGATGGAGCAGGACGAGGCCAAGCGAGCCGCCGTTGCCGCCGCCATGGAGACCGGGCGCGAGTACGTCCTTTCCTGCCAGTACGGGAACTCCACGCCGGACGAGCTCGCGGCCAGGTTCGCCGCGGCCGACGCGGCGGTGCTGACCCCGATCAAAGGGCTGCTCGGGCTGGACCAGGCCGTCAACGTGGTCAGCGCGGCCGCTCCGCTGCCGCCCGAGGTGGCCGCGTTCTTCGCCGGACTCGGCCTGAAGATCCTCGACGTGTACGGGATGACCGAGACAACCGGCGCATTCACCACCAACACGCCCCAGGCGTTCCGGCTCGGCACGGTGGGCCGGGCGGTACCGGGCATCGAGGTCACGATCGCCGACGACGGCGAGATCCTGGTCCGCGGGCCGCTGAATACCCCGGGCTACCTCAACCTGCCCGAGCAGACCAAGGCACTGCTCGACGAGGACGGCTGGCTGCACACCGGCGACATCGGCCGGATCGACGACGACGGGTTCGTCTCGGTCGTGGACCGCAAGAAGGAGCTGATCATCACCTCCGGCGGCGAGAACATCTCGCCCGCGGCGGTCGAGAACGCGCTGGTCGCGCACCCGCTGATCGGCCAGGCCCTGGCTTTCGGCGACCGCCGCAAGTTCGTTGTCGCCCTGCTCACCCTGGACGGCGAGGTCGCGCCCGCGTGGGCCAGGGCGCACGGCATCGAGGCCACCTCGCTGGCCGAGCTGGCCGAGAACCCGGTCGTGCTCGAGGCTGTCGGTGAGGCCGTGGCTCAGGCGAACGAGCAGCTCGCCCGCGTCCAGCAGGTGAAGCGGTGGCGGCTGCTGCCGGTGGAGTGGACCGCCGAGAGCGAGGAGCTGACGCCGACGTTCAAGCTCAAGCGGCGGATCATCCACAACAAGTACGCCGACGTGATCGACTCGCTGTACGCCGGCTCGGAGTAAGGTCGCCACCGGAGGCGTCTGGGCACCTGGTGGTCCCCCCGGTCTTCAAAACCGGCGGACGGCGCGCTGCGTCGTCGGCGGGTTCGATTCCCGTCCGCCTCCGCTCAGCGGATCAGCCCTGGCCGGGCTGGTCCGACGGCGGGTAGGTGCGTTCCAGGCGGTTGCCGGGGCCGATCGGGCCAGGCGCGTCCTGGCCAGGCTGGCCCTCGGGCAGGGTCTGGCCTGAGTAACCGGGCTGGTAGGTCGGCGCGAACGGGTTCTCCGCGGGCGGGAACGGCGGTTGCGAGCGCGGGTACTGGCCCTGGCCTGGCTGGGACGACGGGTAGTCCTGGGTCAGCCCGAACGGATCGTGCACCGGGTACTGCTGCTCGGCCGGTGCCTGGTAGGTCTCGGGCGCGGCCCCCGCGCCGTACAGGTCCTGGGTCTGGGCGGACGGGTCGGCGTAGCCGCCGTAGGGCGGCCCAGCCCGCAGGCCGGCCGCCGAGCCGCCCAGGCCGATGCCGGACAGGCCCGCTCCGGTGTCCTCGGGCGGCGGCCAGCGCAGGTAGTCCTTGTACGCGGTCAGCGACAGCCGGCCGAGCGCGACCGCGGCCACGAACACGATCAGCGCCCCCGGCCCGGCGAAGAACGCCAGCGAGGTCAGGATCGCCCGGTGCACGCCCGTCCCGAGCACGGTACCGGTGCTGACCGACGTGGCCACGCTGGCCGGCAGCAGCCTGACCAGGGCCGCCCCGGCGATCAGCCAGCCGCCGGCCAGGGCCGCGACGACCGCGCAGAACCCGCCGAACCCGCGGCTGCGGGTGACCATCAGGATCAGCCCGGCCAGCACGGTCACCGCCGCCGGAACGGCCGACAGGTAGATCCGGCCCTGAGTCGAGGCCCAGGCCTGATCGGGCGTGTAGCCGAACTTCAGGACGGGCCCGGCGAACGGCGCTATCCCGCCCCAGGCGCCGAGCAGGACAAGCAGCAGCCCGCATACGCTGCCCCTGGTCCGCGAGGTCCGCACACCACCGGCCATATCCGCTCCCGCTTTTCTCGCATCGCCACCCCAGCCTGGCACACCGGGACCCGCGATGGGCAGTCTGGCTGGCCGGCGCCGGACGTTTCGGACCGCAGCCCGCCGCGAGAGGTATGGTCGCGGTCGTGGACGATGCGCGCAGGCTGGTGCCGCGCACCGACGCCGTCCTGGCCGATCCGCGGCTCGCCGAGGCGGAAGGCAGGCTCGGCCGGGCGCTGGTGCGGGACGCCGTGCACCGGGCCCAGCAGCGGGCCAGGGACGGCGAGATCGATCCGGCCGACGTCGCCGAAGCGGCCGCCAGCGCGCTGCCGCCGCGGGCGGCCAGCCTGACCCCGGTGCTCAACGCAACCGGAGTCCTGCTGCACACCAACCTGGGCCGGGCGCCGCTGTCCGCCGCGGCCCGGGACGCGCTGGTGACCGCAGCCAGCTCCGCCGACGTGGAGTTCGACCTGGCCACCGGATCCCGGGGCAAGCGCGGCCGGGCCATGCTGGCCGCGCTGACCGCCGCCGTTCCTGACGCGCAGGCCGTGCACGTGGTGAACAACAACGCGGCCGCGCTCGTGCTGGCCGCGACCGCGCTGGCGGCCGGGCGCGAGATCGTGGTCAGCCGGGGCGAGCTGATCGAGATCGGCGACGGGTTCCGGCTGCCCGAACTGCTGGAAAGCACCGGCGCGGTCCTCCGCGAGGTCGGCAGCACGAACCGGACCAAACTGGCCGACTACGCGGCCGCCATCGGGCCGCGGACCGGGTTCGTGCTGAAGGTCCATCCGTCCAACTACCGCATCGACGGGTTCACCGCCAGCGCCGGCGTTGCCGAACTGGCCGGGCTCGGCGTCCCGGTCATCGGTGACATCGGATCCGGGCTGCTGGCCCCGCATCCGCTGCTGCCGGACGAACCGGACGCGGCGACCTGGCTGCGGGCGGGCGCGGCCGTGGTCTCCGCGAGCGGCGACAAGCTGCTCGGCGGCCCCCAGGCCGGGTTGCTGCTCGGCCGGGCCGACCTGATCACCCGGATGGCCAGGCACCCGCTGGCCAGGGCCCTGCGGGTAGACAAGCTGACCATGGCCGCGCTGGAGGCAACCCTGACCGGGCCGCCGACCCCGGTCAGCCAGGCCCTCGCGGCCAGTCAGCACTCTCTGCAAAACCGGGCGGAACTCCTGGCCGCGGCACTGTCGGCCGGCGGCCTTGACGCGTCCGCGGTACCCAGCCAGGCGGCGGTCGGCGGCGGCGGCGCACCGGGCGTAAACCTGGCCAGCGCGGCCGTCAGCCTGCCGGCCAGCCTGGCTGATCCGCTGCGCGCCGGGCCGCAGGTCAGGTCGGGGCGGCACCCGGCGGTGGCCGGCCGGGTCACGGCCGGGCGCCTGCTGCTCGACCTGTACGCGGTCAGCCCGCAGGACGACGAGGCGCTGGCCGCCGCCGTGCTGGCGGCCGCGGGGCTGGCAACCACGGGGCTGGCAACCACGGGGCCGGCAACCACGGGGCCGGCAACCACGGGGCTCGCCCGGACGCGGCCGCCCAGGACGGCCGGCTGATCGTGATGCACGTCATCGCGACCGCCGGTCACGTCGACCACGGCAAGTCGGCTCTGCTGCGGGCGCTGACCGGGATGGAACCTGACCGCTGGGAGGCCGAGCAGCGCCGCGGGCTGACCATCGACCTCGGCTACGTGTGGATGCGGCTGGACGGAGGGGAGCGGCTGGCTTTCGTCGACGTGCCCGGCCACGCCAGGTTCGTCCCGAACATGCTGGCCGGGGTCGGACCGGTCCCGGCGGTGCTGTTCGTGGTGGCAGCCGACGGCGGCTGGATGCCGCAGTCGGCCGAGCACCTGGCCGCTATCGACGCGCTCGGCATCTCCCGCGGCCTGCTCGCGGTGACCCGGTCCGACCTGGCCGACCCCGGGCCGGCCACGGACCAGGCACTGGCCATGATCGGCCGGTCCAGCCTGGGCCAGGTGCCGGCCGTCGCGGTCAGCGCGGTGACCGGGGCCGGGCTGGCCGGCCTGCGGTCCGCGCTGGCCGGCCTGGCGGCCGGCCTGCCCAGCCCCGACGACACCGCACCGGTGCGGATCTGGCTGGACCGGGCGTTCAGCATGACCGGGAGCGGGACCGTGGTAACCGGCACCTTGCCGGCCGGTACGGTCAGCCGCGGCGACGAGCTGCTGCTGACCCCGGCGCTGCGGCCGGTGCGGATCCGCGCCCTGCAGTCGCTCGGGGAGTCCGTGCCGATGCTGTCCGGCGTGGCCAGGGCCGCGCTGAACCTGCGCGGGGTGGAACGGTCGGCCGTGCGCCGGGGCATGGCACTTGTCCGGCCCGGCGAGTGGACCCTGGCCCGCCAGGCCGACGTGCGGATAGCGGGCGGGCTGGTCGCGGCCGGCCGGCCAGGCGACGAGCTGCCGCCCGGGCTGACCGTGCATGTCGGCTCGGCTCGGACCCCGGCCCGGGTCAGAATTCTCGGACCAGGCCTGGCCAGGCTCGCGTTCCGCGACCCGCTGCCACTGCACGCCGGCGACCGGCTGCTGCTGCGCGACCCGGGGACGGCCCGACACTCACCCGCCCTCCAGTCACCCGCCCCCCACTCCGCCGCGGCCCAGTCCGCCGCGGCCCAGTCACCCGCCGCCCGGGCCCCGGCCGCCGGGATCTGGGGCGCGGTCGTGCTCGACCTCGACCCGCCGCCGCTGGGCCGGCGCGGCGCCGCCGCGGTCGCGGCCGATCTGGCCTGCTGGGCCGACCCG
>DASWAH010000293.1:0-3823 GCA_036391235.1 Streptosporangiaceae bacterium | reverse complement strand
GCTGACTACGTGAGCCCGTTCGACGAGCGGGTGAGGGCCGCGGAGCCCCTCGCGCCGCGCCCGGCGAGCGTGGCGGGCAGCCGGGTGGTGCTGCTCGACATCCGCAAGCACCGGGGCGCGGAGTTCCTCGACCGGGTGGAGGCGCTGCTGGCCGAGGCGGGCGCGGCCACGGCACGGGTCACCAAGGAGATCTTCTCCAGACCGGCCGCGCTGGGGCTGATCGACGAGATCGCCGGTGGCAGCGGGCTGGTCGTGGAGGCCCTCGCCGATTGAGGCTCGTGTACGTCGTGCAGTGTGTGCGACCTCGTTCACCTCGAGCGCCGGGGCATCCCGGCGGTCGGCATCGCCACCGAACCGTTCGCCGATGAGGCGATCGAGCAGGCCAGGCTGCTGGCCATGCCGGATGCCCGGATGCTCTATATTCCGCATCCGGTCCAGTTGCTGACCGACGCCGAGCTGGCCGCGCGAGCCGATGCGATCGTGGGTGCCGTGATCGCGGCGCTGACCAAGCCAGTCGACAACGGCGAATCGCGGCGGTTACCGTGACAGCGAGCCGTCCGTCCGGTTTGCGGGAGGAACCGATGCACGTCGTCGTGATCAGGCACGATGTCCTGGACTCGCCGGGATTCATCGCCGAGGCGTTTCAGGCCAGAGGCGCCGAGCTCAGCGTGTACCTGTTCCCTGAGGGCGGCCCGCTGCCGGCTCTCGACGGCGTTGACCACGTCGTCATGCTGGGCGCCATCCCGTCGGTGTACGACGCCGAGCACGCGAGCTGGATCGAACCCGAGCTGGACTGGCTGCGCGACGCCGACGAGGCGGGCGTGCCGGTGCTCGGTATCTGCTTCGGCGCGCAGGCGCTGTGTACCGCGTTCGGCGGCCAGGTGGTCGAGTCGGCCCGCAAGGAGATCGGCTGGACCACGGTCGCGTCGGTGCGGGAGGACCTGATCCCGGCCGGCCCCTGGCTGCAGTTCCACGGCGACCGCTGCGAGCCGCCTGGCCACGCGACGATCCTGGCCAGCAACGAGATCGGCGTACAGGCGTTCGCGATCGGCCGGCACCTGGCTGTGCAGTTCCATCCCGAGGTCGACCGGGAGCAGCTTGGCGGGTGGCTGGCGGGCGACCCGTCCAGGGACGCGGTGCGGGCCGCCGGTACGGACCCGGACACCTTCCTGGCCAGGACCGCGGCCGAGGAACCGGCCGCCCGGGCCCGGGCCAGCCACCTGGTCGAGACGGCCCTGCGGCTGGCCGGCCTGGCCGAATCGGCTCTGGCCGGGTAGGTCGCGTCTCGCGTCAGTGCAGGTCCGCGGCCAGGAGTTCCAGGCGCGCGTGCAGTTCGGGAACCTGGCGTTCTGACTCCGGTTTCATCAGCACGCTGCGGAGAATCCTCGCCTGGGGCGCGTCGGTTTTGACCGCGGGATGGCGGCGCGCGAACGTGGCGGCCGGGACGGCCAGCGTGCTCACGAAGACCGGGCGTTCCGGGTCGTGCATGCCGCGGTCCAGGATGCGGGCACTGGCCGCGTCGATGGCCGACAAGGACTTGGCGTCCGGGAAGTAGCTGACGATGTCTAGCTCCGGCGGGGTGTACAGGCGCAGGACGCTGGACTGGGCCAGCCGGCCGGCCCAGTCCAGCGCGGCCCGGCGGCCGGCCGCGAGGACCTGGCCGAGCCCGTCGGGTGTCGGCGGCAGCAGCCGGAACGTCAGCCAGAGGGCGGCCGCGGCCGCGCCGGCCCGCGAGCATTCCAGGCTGATCTCGCCGAGGTGCAGCTCACCGGATGTGAAGTAGGTGTACGGCGAGTCGTGCGCGTACAGGCGGCCGACGGCCGGGTCGGCGAACAGCACCGCGCCGCAGCCGTAGGGCTGCAGCCCGTGCTTGTGCGGGTCGACCACGACGGAGTCGCAGGCGGCGATCGCCCGCCAGGGCGCCGGGTCCAGGCCCGCCGGTCCTCCGGTCCCGGCCAGCAGCGTGAAGAACCCGCCGTAGGCGGCGTCGACGTGCACCCGCACGCCGTGCGGCCGGGCGATCGCCAGGATCTGGTGTACCGGGTCGATCGCGCCGAGGCCGGTAGTTCCGGCGGTGGCGACGACCGTGCCGACGGATCCGCCGGCCAGCAGGCGTTCCAGCGCCGCGGTGTCCATCCGCCCGGCCTCGTCGCTGGCGACAACGGTTCCCGGTACGCCGAGCAGGCCGCACATCCGGCCGTGGGTGTAGTGGGCCTGGTCGCTGTAGGCGATGCCGCGGCCGGGATGCAGCTCACGGGCCACGTACAGCGCTTCGAGGTTGGCGATCGTGCCGCTGCTGGTCAGGTGGCCCAGGTGGGCCGGCAGCCCGAACATCGCGGCCAGGCCGGCCATAACCTCCTTTTCCATCTGCGAGGTGGCCGGGCCGCCGTCGAGGGCGTGGTTGTTCGGGTTGACCAGCATCGCGGCCAGGTAGCCGGCCACCGCCGCCGGGTGCGGCGGCTTGAGCATCTGGCCGGCGTAGAGCGGGTGGAAGTACGGGTAGTTGTCCCGCATCCGCTCGGCGAAGATCGCGAACTCGGCGGCAAACCGGTCGGGACTGACCGCGAGGCTCGGATGCGGCTCGAACGGCGGGTACTCCGCCTGCCAGCGTTCCGCCGCATCGACGGCCCGGCCGAGCCAGTCCCGCAGCAACTCGTCCGTCGATGACGTCATGGGCCGTGTCTATCACCTGCTCAGAGGCGACTGAGAGTTGGCCGCCAGGCCGGCCGGCGTTCCGATCAGGGTGGCGAGGCTGGCGAGCGCGCCGGTCCTGGCGCGGTAGTAGACCCAGACGCCGCGCTTGTCGCGCTCCATCAGTCCGGTGTCGTGCAGCACCTTCAGGTGGTGGCTGATCGTGGGCTGGGACAGGTCGAACGCCCCGGTCAGGTCGCAGACGCAGGCCTCGCCGCCGGGGTGGCTGGCCACCAGGGACATCAGCCGCAGCCGGACCGGGTCGGCCAGCGCCTTCAGCAGCGGCGCTACCTGCTGTGCCTGGGCGGCGGTCAGCGGTTCCTGAGCCAGCGGGGGGCAGCAGGCCGCGGCATCGGCCACCGGCAGGAGTTCCAGAGATTTAGACACTCATCTATATTGACAGATGTCTATCTCGGTGGCAAGCTGACGAGCAAGACATAGACAGTCATCAATGTTCTGGAGGTTTCCGTGTCACGGATCCAGCTCGCGCTCAACGTCGACGACATCGACCAGTCGGTCGCGTTCTACAGCAAGTTGTTCGGCACCGAGCCGGCCAAGCGGCGTCCCGGCTACGCGAACTTCGCCATAGCGCAGCCGCCGCTGAAGCTGGTGCTGCTGGAGAACCGCGGCCAGGGGGGCACCTTGAACCACCTCGGCATCGAGGTGGCCGGCACCGACGTGGTCGACGCGGAACAGGCCAGGCTGGCGGAGGCCGGCCTCGCGTCGGTCGACGAGCGCGACGCCACCTGCTGCTACGCCCGGCAGGACAAGTTCTGGGTCGAGGGCGCACCGCACGGCGAGCGCTGGGAGATCTACACCGTCAAGGAAGACAGCCCGACCTTCTGGGGTGAAGGCGACCAGCAGCGCTGGGAGAGCGTCGAAAAGGAACTCGACGCGGCCGGTACGCCGCAGTGCTGCGGCACGAACGCGGCCGGTGCCGAGGATGCCGCGGCTAGCCAGTGCTGCTAGGCCTGCGGGTTCAGCCAGGAGGTACCGACAGCAGCGCGCCCATGCGTTCCAGGGCGGCGGGGACCAGCCGGTAGTAGACCCAGGTGCCCCGCCGTTCGCTGTCGATCAGGCCGGCTTCCCGCAGAACCTTCAGGTGGTGGCTGATCGTCGGCTGGGTCAGGCT
>DASWAH010000292.1:0-4956 GCA_036391235.1 Streptosporangiaceae bacterium | reverse complement strand
CCTGGATGGCTGGCATGTGCTGGTCACCGATCTCGGGTCGGCCAACGGCACCCGGGTCCTGCTGTCCGGCCAGCCAGCCGACCAGCAGCTGGTACCGCAGGTGCCGATCGTGCTGACTCCGGGAAGCCAGATCGACCTGGGCGGCCGCGGGTTCCGCTACGAGTCGCATCGCGGCCGGTGATTCCGGCCGGGCGGAGCGGGGGCTAGCGCGATGACCGACACCGACGTTCAGCTGCTGCTGGCTGACCTGGCGATCATCATCGTGCTCGCGCGCCTGCTCGGCGCGGCCGCGAAGCGGATCGGCCAGCCGCCGGTACTCGGCGAGATCGTGGCCGGCATCCTGCTGGGGCCGACGATCTGGGGCACCGCGATCACCGGCACGCTGTTCCCGCCGACGCTGATCCCGCCGCTGACCGCACTGGCCGACCTCGGGCTGGTGCTGTTCATGTTCGTGGTCGGCTACGAGGTCGATCTGGGTCTGGTCCGCGGCCGCGAGCGGGTCGCGGCGAGTGTCGCGCTCGGCTCGATCGTGGTGCCGCTGGCGCTCGGCTGCGGGCTCGGCGCCTGGCTCGCGCACCGGTATCACGCCCACAACACGACGGTGTTCGTGCTGTTCTTCGGGACCGCGATGTCGATCACCGCGTTTCCCGTCCTGGCCAGGATCCTGACCGACCGCGGGCTGCACAGGACCAGGGTGGGCGGCATGGCCCTGGCCGCCGCGTCGGTGGACGACGTGCTGGCCTGGGCGCTGCTCGCGGTCGTGATCGCCGTGGCCGGAGCGGGCTCAGGGCACGGGCAGTTGCGGCTGGCCCTGGCGCCGGTCTATGCCGCGGTCATGATCTGGCTGGTCAGGCCGGGCCTGCGCTGGCTGGCCCGGGTCTTCGAGCGGCAGGGCAGGCTGACCCCGAACGTGCTGGCCGCCGTGCTGGCCCTGCTGCTGGCGTCCAGCTACCTCACCGACTGGATGGGCGTGAAGTTCATCTTCGGCGCCTTCATCTTCGGCATCGTGATGCCGCGCGATGTGCCGGCGCTGCGGGAGGCCATCCTGGACCGGCTCGAGCAAATCAGCGTCATCGTCTTGCTGCCGGTGTTCTTCGTGGTGGCCGGGCTGAACGTGAACCTGCGCGGGATCGGCCTGGCCGGGCTGATCGACCTGGTCCTGATCATGATCGTGGCGGTGGCCGGCAAGTTCGGCGGGGCTTACTTCGGAGCCCGGGCCACCGGCGTGCGCACGCGGCAGGCGGGTGCGATCGCCGCGCTGATGAATACCCGCGGCCTGACCGAGATCGTGATCCTGACCGTCGGACTTCAGCTCGGGATCTTGAGCCCGTCGCTGTTCACGCTCATGGTCGTGATGGCGATCCTCACCACGGGCATGACCGGACCGCTGCTCAAGGTGATCTACCCGAACCGGATCATGGAGCGGGACATCGCCGAGGCCGACCGGGCCGCGCTCGGCCGGCCGGCCGCGCACCGCATTCTCGTCCTGATCGACGACGTCGCCGCGGCCGCACCGCTGGCCGATCTCGGCGGCCGCCTCGCCGCGAGCCGGCCGCACAGCGAGCTCGTCCTGTCTCACCTCGTCCCGCACGCCCCGGCCGTGCGGCTCGAGGTGGGCTCCGGCCTGGGCGGCGAGCTGCTGCAGATGACCAGGACCATGTCGGCCCTGCACGAGCTGGCCGGACGGGCTCCGGCCGGCGTCACCGCGGTCGTGCAGTCCAGGTTCAGCGACAACGTCCGGGCCGAGCAGAGCGGGTTCGTCGCGGCGGCCGCCCCTGACACCATCGTGCTGGCCGGGCCGCCGCCAGGGAACGGGGGCGAGCTGACCGCGGACCGGCGGCCTGACTTCGGCGCCGACGGCACCGTGCAGCTGGTGTACCTGCTCCGCCCGCTGCCTGGCCACCCGTCCGCGGCGGTCGCGCAGTGGTCGCGCAGCGCCGACGGGGATGCCGCGCTGCAGGTGGCGGCCCAGCTCGCGGTCGCCGGCGGCAACGACCTCGTGATTACCCCGCCCGGCCGGGCCGGCGGTTCGCTGGCCGCCGACCTGACCAGGCGCGGGGTCACGGCCAGGGCGGCCGAACAGCCGGCCGGAGCGGTCGTCGTTGCTCCGATGAGCGCGCTGGCGAAGGCCGCGACCGCGCTGGCAGCGACCGGTGCCCAGCCCGCAGGTGGCCGGCCGTCCGGCCCGGCCGCCGCCCACCTGGGCGTCGTCGCCGGGACCAGGGAAGCCAGCGACGACATGGACCACTGGGTCCCGGCTCTGGCCGGCCAGGCCACGCCAGCCGGGTCGTCCGTCCCGGGCTCTGACCGCAGTAACCCGACTGACAGCCACCGCACCGACAGCGCGCCCGGGTCCGGGCCGAAGGAGAGCAGGCAGCCGTGACCACTTCCGACGCACGCCTGGCGACCGACCGCGAAGGCATCGCCGACTACCGCTTCTTCCGTTTCCTGGGCGCCGGCAACCATGGCGTCTTCTACCTCGCCTACCGGCCAGAGCGGCTGCCGGTCGACGCGGAGTTCGTCGCGGTCAAGGTGCTGGCCAGCTCGAACACGCAGGACACGTTCCGGCGGGCCACTCGCGAACTGGCCGCGTTCGCGGCCGTGCGCTCGCCCTACCTGGTTACTCTCTTCGACGCCGGTCAGCAGGGCGACGAGCTGTACTACTCGATGGAGTACCTGCCGGCCGGGTCACTGGCCGACGCGATCGGTGCGGTGCCGCCTGCGCAGGTGCTCGGAGCCGTGGCCGACGCGGCCAGGGCGGCCGATGCGCTGCACGAGGCCGGCATCGCGCACAACGACATCAAGCCGGGCAACGTGCTGCTGAGCGATGGTCACGCCAAGCTCAGTGACCTCGGCCTGAGCCAGCAGCTGACGCCGGGCCTGACCATCACCGGCATCGGCTCGGTCGGCTCGGTCGAGTTCCTCGACCCCGCGGTGATCAGGGGTGAGATGCCCGGCCGGGCCACCGACATCTTCGCGCTCGGCGCGACCTTGCACCGGGGGCTGACCGGGACCGGGCTGTACGGCGAGCTGCCGGCCGGCAACACGATGCTGGCGATGCGCCGGGTGCTGGGCCACGAGCCGGAGATCTCGCCGAACCTGCCGGCCGACGTGCGCGCGGTGATCGCCGCCGCGATCAACCCCGACCCGGCCGCGCGGCCCGCCACCGCGGCCGAACTGGCCGAGCGGATCGACGCGCTGAACGAGGTACTCTAGCCGCCCGCCGGTATCCCGGCTGGTTCCGCGAGCCCGGCTGGCTTCGCCTTCCCCGGCTTGATCAGCCTGGTCGCGACCGGGATCCAGAGCGCGGCGAAGAGCAGGCTGCCGGCGATGTCGGTCGGATGGTGCTCGCCGCGGTACATCCGCGACAGCGCGACCAGGACGGGGAAGGCGATCGCCGGAATCAGGAACAGCCAGCGCCACCAGCCCCGGCCTAGCCCGATGGCCAGCACGGCGAGGCCGATGTAAAGACAGCACGTCGCTGCCTCGTGGCCGGACGGATAGGCCGAGGTGGGCAGATGGTGATCCAGGTGCGTGACCCCGGCGGGCCGCGCCCGGCCGACCACCGAGCCGGCCGCGAGGAACATGGCGACCTCGCCGGCCAGCAGCACGAGCAGGAACAGGACCGGCCGCCAGCGCCTGGTCAAGCCCAGGACGACGAGGCAGGCCAGGGCGGCCACCGCGGCGATGCAGATCGTGCCGCCGAGGGTGGTGAAGAAGGCGCTCCAGGTCGTCAGGGTCGGCGTGCGGTGCGCGGCCAGCCAGTGCGGGACGGTCCGGTCACCGAGCACATTGCCGTTGCCCTTCTTGGTGACCAGTTCGCCGAGGCCGGTTACCACGCCGAGAATCAGGACCCAGGCGACCGCCAGGCCGGCCGCGATGCGGCCGGCTCCTGGCCGTGCTTGCCCGGCTGACTCTGGCTGGGCCGGACGCAGGTCGGCGCCGGCCTCGGGCTCCAGTCCCTCGGCAACCGGGTCGCTGGATGGCCGGCCGCCGGCTCGCCGGCTCAGCTCGAACGCAGCGGCGGTCAGCCCGAGCCAGGTGATGCCGAGGGCCCAGCCGCCGATCACGTCCGAGACATAGTGCACGCCGAGCAGGATCCGGCTGATGCCGACGACCGCGATGAGAACGGCCAGCACGACGCCGAGCGCGGTCCTGGCCCGGCCGCGCGCGGCCGGCGCGAAGACCAGGAACAGCGCGCCGTAGACGACCATCGAGCCGAACGAGTGCCCGCTCGGGAAGCTGTGCCCCGGGGCATGCTGGATGGCGTGCGGGACAACCGGCCGGAGCCGCCCGACCAGGTCTTTCAGTACCGGATCGAGGATCAGCTCGCCGACCCCGGCGACAGTCAGGTAAGCCGCGAGCCGCCAGCGCCGCCGCAGCGCGAGCAGCAGGACCGCGGCTGCGATCACGATCGACAGCACGATCGTGCTGCCGAGCATGGTCACGTACTTCACGATCGAGACCACTGTGTGCTGGCCGGCGATCAGGCGGTTGATGTGGTCGGCCGCGCTCCGGTCAGCCGATTCGAGCGGCGCCCACTTCAGCCGGATGAGCAGCAGCAAGGCCGCGAAGACCAGGGTCGCGACGCTGACCGCGACGACCGGAACCAGGCTGTGCCCGCCGGGGTCGCGGCCGGGTCCTGGTCGGCCCGGCCGGTCCGGTCGTTCCGGTTGGGGTCGCGGGGATTCTGGCGGCTCGGCGGCGCCGTGGCGGGAGACGGCGGCCTGGTCGGGGGGCGAGGACATGCGCGGCCATCTGCCCCGCCGGCGGTATTTCACACGCGCTGCCGGCCGGCTAGGCCGGGCTTCGCCGGGCGTTCGCGGTCACCGCGATCGCGACCAGGTAGCCCGTGGTCGCCACGGCCAGGATGCCGAAGCTCGGCGGTACCGACGGCGCGGCGTAGGCGATCAGCAGGCCGGCCCAGACCGAGCCGATCGCCAGCCCGCCGGACAG
>DASWAH010000291.1:0-12379 GCA_036391235.1 Streptosporangiaceae bacterium | reverse complement strand
GCCGGTGCCGGCAACCCCGGGCGGCAAGTCAACAGCAAGGCACGCCCGCCGGCGGCCAGATCATTTACGGGCCAGCCCGAGATCACCAGCACCGATCCTGGCACCAGCCCAGGAACCGGACCGGTCAAAGCCTCACAGATCATTAAGCGTGGTCGCTCGCGGGCGCGGGTGCGGGGGGTGCGGGGTGACGGTCGCGTGAGGGGGTGCGGCGCCCGTGTGGCGGGGTCACAGGCGCGGCGCGGCGTGAGGGTGCGGCGTGCCGGTTACGAGGCGGGGCCGCGCCCGCTGCGGTGGGCGCCGCCGGTGCGGCCGGTACCGACCCCGGTCCCGCGCGGTCCCGCGCCTTGAGCGCCGGCTTCGGCCTGAGCCTGCGACGCCAGCGCCTCCCGGCGGTGCGCGTCTTTGCGCAGGGCGTGCACCCGGTGGGCGATCAGGCCGCCGAGCAGCAGCACGACCAGGATGATGCCGGCCACCGAGAATGTCTTGAAGAACTTGTCCACGGTCGAGCCGAGGTTGTAGCCGAGCAGCGTCAGCGCGGTGGTCCAGACCAGGGTGCCGATCAGGTTGAAGATCGCGAACGGCAGCATCGGGACCTCGACGACGCCGGCGCCGAACCCGGCGAAGCACCGGACCAGCGGCAGGGCCCTGGCCACGGCGACCGCCCACGTACCGCGCCCGGCGAAGAAGCGCTCGGCCCGGTCCAGGTCGGAGTGGCTGATCAGCACCCACTTGCCGTACTTCTCCAGCAGGTGCCGGCCACCGCGGCGGCCGACGGCATAGGCCAGCGTCGACCCGGCCAGCTCGGCTAGCGTCCCGATGATGATCACCGCGGCCACCGTGAACTTGTCCGGGTGCTCGAACGCGATGACCCCGGCGAAGGCGAAGGTGATCTCCGAGGAGATCGGGATGCAGCAGGCCTCGACAAAGGCGAAGATGATCAGCGCCAGGTAGCCGTGGCTTGTCATCACCGTGGTCAGGAAGTTCTCCATGGCGGTAGTTCTACAGCATCGGAGCTAGTGCCCCGACCAGGTGCGCCGAAATTTGCCAGTCCTTAAGATTCACGGCTCTTTCTGCCATCCTCCGCCGGTTCGCCCGCCCGAGCACACGCCCGGCCACAGGCCGGGCGTCAGGCCAAGCGCACAGCGCGCGCCCCGCCTCCTACGGGGGATGGAGGCGGGGCGCGCGGTGGGTCGCGGCGCGCGAGGGGGAGTGGAAACCGCGCCGCGTTCCGCGCCCGTGGCCGCCGCCCAGGGGGAGGGGGCTGGCGGCCAGGAAGCGCGGGGCCGGGATCAGACCAGGCGCTTGGTGATGGACTCGACCAAGCTAGCGGCCTGGGCTTCCCACTTGGCGTAGGCGTACGGGTACGCGGAGACCTGAACGCCCTGGGCAGCCTGCCAGAGCGGGGCGCTCGCCCAGCCCGGGGTGCGCTGCTGGTAACCGTGCAGCGCCGACAGGAACGCGCCGGCCGCGTACGACGGCTGCATGATCTGGGCGGCGGTACCCCAGCCGCAGGACGGCCGCTGCTGGAACAGGCCGAGCGAGTCCGAGGTGCCGTAGTTGACGTTGATCAGCCCGGACTCCTGCATGGCGGTGGCCACGGCGATCACCGCGGAACGCACGCCCATGTGCCGGTCGAGCGCGGCCCGCACGATCGCCTTGGCGTTGTCGTACCTGGCCGTGGTCATCGGCAGCCAGGTCTGCGGCCCGCTGGTGCCGGCCGGGGTCAGCTGGTCCTGGGCCGGAAGGGCGCCGTGACCGGCGGCCTTGGGGTAGGTCCTGGCCGCCTCGATCCGGCTGATCGCGCTCCAGGTGGTCGCGTGCTTGGCTTGCGCCGCGGCCTTTCGGACCGTCTTGGTCCGGGTGACGTGCGCAACCTCGACCGCGTGCTTGGTCGTGGGCTTCGTGGTCGCCGGCGGGGCGGTGGTGTGCCCGTCCTGCGCGATGATGCGGTTCAGTGCCGCGGGCTGGGCCGCGGCGGCCTGCGGGGTACCGGTGAGGCCGGTCACCGAGGCGACGGTGCCGACGCCGGCCAGCGCGAGGCCGGCGCCCGCGTAGGCGGCCGACCGGCGGCTCAGGCCGGCGGGGATCCGGCCGCGAAGGCCGGACAGCTTGCTCGTGACTCGGGGGGTGCGGGTCATCGCATTCCTTCCGTGCTGACCCGCCGCCGTCCGGTCCAGGGGGTACTACGCAGACCGGTGCTCTAGCCGTCGGACATCTTCCGCCCGGCAGTCAGGCGCACGCTTGCGCACGCCTCGCTGGTTCAGCGCGGACGGCCTTTCTGGCACGCTCAGGGGTGCGCACCGGATGGCCGGCCTAAGGAAGCGGGAAGCGTCGTCTCCGGTGGGGTCCGGATCAGCTCCCCGGCGGGGGTCACAGTGTGTAACTCCTTCGTCACCCGAAATTAATTCCAGAGGTGCCCGAAGTGACCGAGGTCACCGGTTTGCACAGGTCAAATGCCCAAAACAAACGGATATTTCCGGAACTTCCGTCCGCCCAGCTGTCGCAGCCAGGTGCGGCCCGGCTGGGAGGGAACGTCACGCCGCGCGACTGCCATAGGGGTGCGGGCGCTAGGTCCGCACGCAGTTCATGATCCAGTGGAGTTGCTGGTCTATGCCCGTGGTTAGTCCACCTGATCATGGTCGGCGCGGGGAGGCGGGGAGGCGGGGAGGCGGGGAGGCGGGGACGCGGGGACGCGGGGACGCGGGGACGCGGGGACGCGGCGGGCGCGGGTGGCGCAGGCGGTTCGGGCGGGTCAGCTCGGGTGGGAGTTGCCGGGCTGGGAGGTGCCGATCGGCGCCTTCGCGGTCGAGGCGGCCAGGG
Organism: Streptosporangiaceae bacterium; assembly: GCA_036391235.1. GTDB lineage: Bacteria > Actinomycetota > Actinomycetes > Streptosporangiales > Streptosporangiaceae > Chersky-822. The sequence continues at coordinate 9,559 of DASWAH010000291.1, read as the reverse complement.
TGGACGGCGTCACGAACGTACTGCCGTTCGGGCCGGCCTGGACCGCCTCGTGCAGCGCGCTGCCCTTCAGCAGCTCAGGCCAGCTCAGGAACCAGTGCGTCCAGCCGTTGTCCCAGGTGCCGCCGCGGGGGCTGCCGACGATCGTGACCGGATCGCCGGGCACGGCCATCTTGTAGTAATACTCGGCGTCCGCCGGGGCCATGTTGACGCAGCCGTGGCTGACGTTGGTGAAACCTTGCTCGCCGGTCGACCAGTAGGCGTCGTGCAGGTAATCGCCGCTCCAGGTGAACCGGACCGACCACGGCACCTCGAGCGAGTAGCCGGGACCCTTCATCAGGACCGGGTTGCCTTTCTCGATCGTCAGGTAGGTGCCGTTCGGTGTCCAGTCGCCCGGGCGGCCGGTGCTGATCGGCCACCGGCGCAGCAGCTTGCCGTCCCGGTACAGCTCCATGTGATGCTTGGCCGTGCTCGCGACCACGATCAGCGACCGGCCGATGCTGAACTGCTGGGTAAGCGTGTGGTAGCCGTACACTCCGGGCGCGCCTTCGACCCCGTCCAGGTGGGCGACGAAGCTGACCGTGGTGTGAGCAGGCCAGTAGTCCCGCGGGCGGAACGCCAGGGTCTTGCTGTTGTCCCAGTACCAGGCGCCGACGACCGGCTTGGATGAGGTGATCGAGAGCGCCTTCTCGACCGCGGCCCGGTTGGTGATCGGCTGGCTGAACGTCAGCAGGATCGGCATGCCGACCCCGTACTGCTTCTTGTAGCCCTCGAAGATCTGCGTGGTGAACGTCGACGACGGCCGCAGCGTCGAGAACGTGCTGGTCTGCGTGATCGTGTGGCCCGACCCGGTGCCGGTCGCGGTCACGGTCAGCCGCTGGTCGACCGGCAGGGCGTAGGTACTGTGCCAGGACGTCTTCGCGCTGTTCATGGTGCCGGTCACGGCCCGGTCGCCGGTCAGACCGGTCCCGGTGACGTGGACCGACGAGATCGTGCCGTGGCTGGCCGTGACCGTGATGCCCGTGGCCGGGTTGGCGCCCTTGCTGCCGTTGCCCGGAGTGATGGTCAGGTGCAGGCCGTTAGCCGCGGGAGCGCTGCTGCTCCCGCTGCCGCCCTGGCTGTTCGAGCCGCCGGTCGATCCGCCGCCCGACCCCGACTGGCAGGCCGCCGCGAGGAGGCCGGCCGCGCAGGCCAGGGCGACCGGGACCAGCTTGCGCCGTCGCGACTGGTTCTGAAGATGCTGCACGCCGTCCTCCCAGCGAACCCGAGCCGGCTCAATGCACCGTGGCGGGCTACCCGCGTCGCCTCCCCAGTATGCCCGCGGCCGTGTCGTGCTAAGTCCAAGATTTGCCGGAGCTAGGAGCGTTCGTCAGTGCCTGGGGGCCGGCCGCCGGCGGTCTTGCGGCGGCCCCCGCGGGTGGAGTTCAGGCTGATCAGTGCGGCCAGAGCGGCCAGTACGGTGACCGTGATCGCGAACCAGGGCACGTAGTCGCCGTACCGGTCGAACGGAGTGCGCACGCGGTCCGGCGGCAGCGCCAGGCGGACGCGCCGGACGCCCCGGTCGGTGGTTCCGGCCCAGGCCAGGAGGCGTCCGCGGGCGTCGAACGCGGCCGAGTCGCCGGTCAGCGCGGCCTGCACGGCCGGGCGGCCGGTCTCGGCCGCCCGCAGGGCCGCCAGCGAGGCGTGCTGCTCGGGCGCCCAGCTGCCCTGGAATGTCGAGTCCGAGGTCTGGTAGACGATGATCTGCGCGCCCCGGTTGGCATCTACGCGCGACATGTCGGGAAACGCGGATTCGAAGCAGATCAGCACCCCGAAGTCGAGGCGCCGGCCGCCCCTGACGGTGGCGTGCAGCACGTGCGCGCCGGCGCCGGTGACCATGTTCTGCGGGGCGGCCCGGCTGATCGAGGACAGCCAGCCGAGAGCCGACCTGAACGGTATGTACTCGCCGAACGGAACCAGCCTGGTCTTGGTGTAGGACTGCTCGATGCCGGCCGGGCCGATCAGGGCGGCGACCTTGGACTTCGCGCCCGCCGGGCTGACCGCGTCCTGGCTGACCAGGACAGGAACGCCGATCCTGGCCGAGAGCCGCTGCAGCCGCCGGGTGATCTTGTGGTCGGCGTTCAGGTCGTAGCCGACGCTGCTCTCGCCCCAGATGACCAGATTTGCCGGGCGGGCGGCCAGGGTCAGCCTGATCCCCTCGTTCAGGCGGCTGGACGGGCTCGGCTCCAGGCCCGGCTGGACCAGCAGGAGCGTGACATGGCCGGTCGGTCGCACCGCGTACTCGCCGGCGGTCAGCGCGAAGGCGGCAGGCCCGGCCGCGATCGCCAGGAGCGCGGCGGCCGCTCCGGCCGCACGGCCGCCCCATCCGGCCGCGGTCAGGCCGGCCGCGATCCCGGTGTTGGCCGCGACCAGGACGAACGTGACCAGCCAGACCCCGCCGACGGCGGCCAGCGAGAGCACCACGGGATGCTGCCACTGGCTCGCGCCGAATACCGCCCACGGCCCGCCGAACCCCTGCCAGGACCGCAGCCAGTCGATCACCACCCAGCAGGACGGGAGCACCACGATCGCGGCCAGGCACCGGCGCAGGCCAGGCGGCCCGCCGCCGGGGCCGCGCAGCAGCCGCCAGGCCGCGTACCCGAACCCGGCCCAGGGCGCCCCGATCACGATCGTCACCAGCAGGAGCGCGGGACCGAGGTTCGGGGTCAGCCAGTACAGCGCGGTCAGCAGGTAACCGGTTCCTAGCCACCAGCCGCGGACGGCGGCCTCGCGGCCCGACGGGGCGGCGCGCACCACGAGCAGCCCTGGCACGATCCCGAGCCAGGCCAGGAACTCCAGGTTCAGCGCGGGGAAGGCCAGCACCGGCAGCGCGCCCGCGGCCAGCGCGGCCCACCGCCAGGGTCTGGTCAGCGACCGCCAGAACCGGCGCCACCGGGACCGTCCGGCGTCGGCTGCCACCGCGCCGGCTTCCGCACGGGCTGCAGTCGCGCCTGCCGGGGCGGCGCCTGGCCCGGCCGCCGTTGCGGCCGTCCCGGCCTGCCCCTGGTCCTGCTCCTGGTCCTGGCTCACCGTCTCCGCCTCAGCGTGGTGACAGCACGCAGAATTCGTTGCCTTGCGGGTCGGCCAGCACGATGAAGGACTGCTGGCCCTGTCCGACGTCGGCCGGCCGGGCGCCTGCCTCGATCAGGCGCGCCGCCTCGGCTCTGGTGTCGCCCCCGGCCGGCGGCGCGACGTCGACGTGCAGCCTGTTCTTGACCGTCTTCTCGTCATCGGTACGCAGGAACTCCAGGAACGGGCCGGTGCCGGCGGGCGAGCGCAGGGAGGCGAATTCCGGCTCGCTGGCCTGCACGTCCCAGCCGGCCGCGCTGGCCCAGAAGGCAGCCCCGGCAAGCGGGTCGGCGATGTCGGTCACGACCGCCGCGACCGGGCCGGTGTCCCGGTATTCGTCCCTCGGCTCGAGCACGCAGAACTCATTCCCCTCCGGGTCGGTCAGCACCGCCCACGGGACGTCGCCCTGGCCGATGTCGGCCTTGGCCGCGCCCAGGCTCAGGGCCTTGTCCACCAGTTCGGCCTGGTGCTGCAGCGAGGTCGTGGCCAGGTCCAGGTGCACGCGGTTCTTGCCGGTTTTGGCCTCCGGCACCGGCACGAACACCAGCGGCAGCGCCGCCGCCGACGGATAGGAGAACCCGGGCGGCCAGACATCGGCCTCGTCCCCGTCGTCGGCCGTGACGTCCCAGCCCAGGACGGCGGCCCAGAACGCGGCCAGGGCATGCGGATCGGCGGCATCGACGACGACGTGCACGGCGCGGGTCGGCATGCTCGCCAACCTGGCACGGTCATCGCCGGCAGGCAACTCCGGGTTCACGATGCCCGCCGGCGGCGGAGCGACCGGGTCAGCGACCAGGCCAGGCCGGCGATGGTGAGAGCGATGATCGCGATCTCGGGCCAGGCCCCGGCCCGGTAGGCCGGGGTGAGCCCGGTGCGCAGCGGTACCCGGGCATCCAGGACGGCTCGCTGCCAGGTGCCGGTCCTGGCCAGGACCGAGCCGTCCGGCCCGATCAGCGCGCTCACCCCGGTCGTGGACGCGACCGCGACCGTCCGGCCGGCTTCGATCGCGTCGATCCTGGCCATCGCGAGTTGCTGGCCGGTCTCGCCCATCTGGCCGTCCAGCTCGAAGTCGGCGTCGTTGGTCTGCACCGCGATCAGGTTGGCCCCGGCCCTGACCTCCGACCTGACCAGGTTGTCGAACCCCACCTCGTAGCAGATCAGGTCGCCCAGCCGGATCGGGCCGACGTGGAACACGACGGCCTTGTGCCCGGGCCGGAAGTTGCGCGGCTGCAGCGAGGGCAGCGACGTGACCAGGCTGAGCAGGCCGCGCAGCGGGATGACCTCGCCGAACGGCACGAGCTGGCGCTTGATGTAGACAGCGACCGGGCCGTGGTGCGGTAGCCAGAGCTGGCCCGCGTTGCGGAGCGGGTAGTTCAGCACGGCGCCGACCAGAACCGGCCGGCCGACCGCGTCCACCGCACCGGCGATGCTCGCGTACGTGCTCGACGACAGCACCGGGTCGATGTCGGTGGAGTTCTCCGGCCAGATCACGAGAGCCGGCTCCGGGCGGCGCCCGTCCTTGATCGCGTGCGCGAGCGCGATCGTCGCGGCCGCGTGGTTGGCCGTGACCTTGCTGGCCCGCAGCAGCTTCGGCAGGTCCCTGGCATGCGGAACGTCGCCCTGCACGGTCGCGATCACGGCCGTTCTGGCCGGCCCGGGCGGGCCGGTCCAGACCAGGTTCCCGGCCAGGGCGAGGCCGGCCGCGGCGACCGCGAGCACGGCCGGGAGCCGGACCGCGCGGCTGGCCGGCCTTCCCGCCGCCCGGGCACTCAGCCTGGCCACGATCAGGTAAGCCGCGCAGGCACCGGCCAGCGCGACCAGGAAGGTCAGCAGCGGCGGCCCGCCGATCGCGACCCAGCCGGCCGTCGGCGCGGCGGCCTGGCTCATGGCCAGCCGGCCCCAAGGGAACCCGCCCCACGGGAACCGGTCGTGTACCGCTTCCTGCAGCACCCACCACCCGGCCACGGCGAGCGGCCAGGCCCGCAGCCGCAGCAGCGGCCGCAGCGCCAGCCCGAGCACGGCGAAGATCAGCGCCTCGATCACGGCCAGCGTGAACCAGGCGTACCAGGCCACGTTGACCAGCCAGGACAACAAGCCGAGGAAGAACACCAGGCCGCAGGCCAGCGACAGTGCGAAGGTGGCGACCCGCCGTTTACCGCAGATCGCCAGCGTCAGCAGGGCAGGCCCGGCCGCCGCCAGCGGCCAGAACCCGACCGGCGGGAACGCGCCGGCCAGGGCCAGCCCGGCCGCGACCGCGGCGGCCAGCGACCACCACCGGCTCAGCCCGGTCCACGGGCGGGCCGAACCGGCCGGCCTGTCCGGTGCCGGCCCCTGGCCGTTGCCCGCCGCGGCCGGCGAGATCCCGGCCCCGGGCACGGCCCGCTGGCCGTCTGGCGGCGGGCCAGCGGCGGCAGGAGCGCCCTCGCGGGCGGCCCGGCTGTCCGGCACAGAGTTCTCCGGCCTGGAGTTCGATATCTACATGCGGATGCTGCGAGCGTATCCGCGCTGGCCGGAGCGGAATAACCCGCGCGCCGGCTAGGTCTGTGTTACGGGGACGCCTCTGGCCGGCGGCCGGCCGTGCCAGGGCGGATTCCTGCCAGCGGCGGCTGCGATCGTCCGGCAGGCTGGAGACCGGCGTTTCGGGAAGGAAGGACGTAGCGGTGAGCCGACGCGGGTGGATCATGTTCGCGGCAATGAGCGTGATCTGGGGCGTACCGTACCTGCTGATCAAGGTGGCCGTCGGCGGCGTTCCCGTCCCCGTCCTGGTGCTGGCCAGGGTCACGATCGGGGCCGCGGTACTGCTGCCGGTCGCGCTGAAGCGCGGCCAGATGGCCGCCCTGCGGCCGGTGTGGCCGTGGGTCGCGCTGTTCGCCGTGGTCGAGATCATCCTGCCGTGGCTGTCGCTCGGCGAGGCCGAGCGCGGCATCAGCAGTTCGCTGACCGGGCTCCTGATCGCCTCGACCCCGATCATCGTGGCCGTGCTGAGCCTGTTCCTGCGCGGCGGTGACCGGCTGAGCTGGCTGCGCTGGACCGGCCTGCTGATCGGCCTGGCCGGGGTGGCCTTGCTGGCGGGGCCCGACCTGATCGGCCCGCACGCCACCGCCGGGGAAGCCAGGGCGGTCGCCGAGGTGCTGTTCGTCGCGCTGTGCTACGCGACCGGCCCGCTGATCGCGAACCGGAAGCTGGGCGGGGTACCGCCGGTTCCGATGACCGCGGCCAGCCTGGCCCTGGCCGCCGTCGTGTACGCGCCCCTGGCCGCGCTGAACTGGCCGTCCCGGATGCCGTCGGCGGCGGTTCTCTGGTCTATCGCCGGACTTGCCCTGGTCTGCACGGCGGCCGCATTCCTGGTCTTCTTCCGGCTGATCGGCGAGGTCGGTCCGGCCCGGGCTAGCGTGATCACCTACATCAACCCGGCGATCGCGGTCACGCTCGGCGTGCTGGTGCTGGGCGAGCAGGTCACGCCGCTGATGCTGGGGGCGTTCGTGACGATCCTGGCCGGCTCGGTGCTGGCCACCAGGACCGGCCGCCGCGAGGCGGCGGCCGCCGTCCCCGCGGAACCCGCCGTGGTCGTGGTCGAAGCCGGGAAGCCGGTGACGGCGCGGGACTAGACTCGCGACCGTGATTGACCTTAAAGCGGCGCGGCAGGATCCGGACGGTTACCGGGCCGCTCTCGCACGGCGCGGGGCGGCGCAGGACTTCGACCAGCTGCTGGCGGCCGACGCCACCTGGCGTGAGCACACCGAGCGGGCCGAGTCCCTGCGGGCCGAGCAGAAGAAGGCGTCCAGGGGCAAGCCAGGCCCCGACGAGCTGGCCAGGCTCAAGGAGCTGTCGGCCACCCTCGAGGCCGCGCTGAGCCAGCAGGCCGAGGCGGCCAGCACCAGGGACGAGCTGCTGGCCAGGATCCCCAACCGGCCAGACCCGACCGCGGCCGACGGCATGGACGAGGAAGACGCGGTCGTCGTGCGGACTTGGGGCGAGCCGCCGCAATTCGCCTTCGAGCCTCGGGAACACCTGGAGCTGAGCTCCCCGCGGGGCTGGATCGACATGGCCAGGGGCGCCCGGCTGTCTGGCTCCCGGTTCGCGTACCGGATCGGCGACGTCGCCGTCACCGAGATGGCGCTGTACCAGTTCGTGCTGGACAAGCTGCGCGGGAAGGGGTTCCTGACCGTGCTGCCGCCGATCATGGTCGGCGAGGCGGCCATGTACGGGACCGGGTTCCTGCCGACCGAGGAATCCAACCTGTACCGGCTCGAGCGGGACGACATGTACCTGACCGGCACCTCCGAGGTCGCGCTGGCCGGCATCCACGCCGACGAGCGGCTCGAGGAGTCCGAGCTGCCGGCCAGGTACGCGGGCTTCACCACGAACTTCCGCCGCGAGGCCGGGGCGGCCGGCAAGGACACCCGCGGGATGTTCCGTGTCCACCAGTTCGACAAGGTCGAGATGTACGTCTACTGCCTGCCAGAGGACTCCAAGGCGATCCACGAGGAACTGCTCGCCCACGAGGAGGAGATCGCCCAGGAGCTCGGCGTGCCCTACCGGGTGATGAACATCGCGGTCGGCGACCTCGGCGCCCCGGCGGCGAAGAAGTACGATATCGAGGCCTGGTTCCCGGCCCAGGGGCGGTACCGGGAGATCACGTCCTGCTCGAACACGACCGACTACCAGGCCCGCCGGCTGAACATCAAATTCCGCCGGGACGGCAAGCTCGAGTTCGCGCACACTCTGAACGGGACCGGCGCGACCGCACGGGCCCTGCTCTCGATCATGGAGAACTTCCAGGACGAGGGGGGCAAGGTCACCGTGCCCAAGGTCCTGCGCTCCTTCGGCGCCCCCGAGTTCATCGGCCGGACCTGACATCAGGGTTTGCGCAGGACCCAGGTCGCGATCTCGGTCCTGGTGCGCAGGCCGAGCTTGGTCAGGACGCTGCGCACGTGTGATTCGACCGTGCGCTCCGACAGCACGAGCGCGCTCGCGATCTCATGGTTGGTGAGCGCCTGCGCGACCAGGGCCGCCACCTCCTCCTCACGCCCGGACAGCGGCGAGGCGGCGCGGCGCCGCGCGGCTGTAATGGTGCGAGATCGGGGCCAGCAGCTCGTACACGTCCGACCCGTGCGGCGACCGGGTCGGCGTCCTGGCCGGCCGGTGGACGCGCCTGCCCGCGCCCCCCCTGAAAGACGGGGGTAAATCATCCGGGATATAGCAGGAAGAATCACCCCCATCTTCCAGGGTTGGGGTGGCCGGGGCGCGCCGCGCGGCTCGGCCTGCGCGAGATGTGGCTGGCGTTTTGTTACAGGGGCGCCAGGTTCAGTGGTGCATGTCATCATTGCGCCATGACCGTTACGGCGGAGGACATCGCGCGCGAGCAGGGCCGGCTGCCGCGCGGCTGGGGGCGGTTCGGCAAGGCCGTTCAGCAACTGGCCGAGATCTGCGAACCGGACGAGACGCTGCTCAGTACCTGCGTCGCCATCAACCCGAAATTCCGGCACACCAGCGCCACCCTCGCCGGCGGCCTGCTCGAGATGACCGAGAGCACCAACGTCGTGCTCGCGGCGACCAGCCAGCGGCTCATCGTGCTCGGCACCGGGATCAGCGGCGCGCCTCGCCAGCACTACGACCTGCCGTGGCCGGGCCTGCAGGTCACCCAACGGGCGAAGAACGAATTCACGCTGCGCACCGGGGTGGGCGACATCCACTTCCGGGGCGCCGCCAAGCAACAGCTACCCGGTTTCCTCGACGCCGTCGACGCCCAGGCCGGCCGCTAGCGGGCTACCGGACGTCCGTCACGGTGCCAGCTGCGTCCTTCCCCGATCTGGCCGTGATTCTGCCGACGATTTATGGCGTTTGATGGTATTCGTCGACGGCCGAATCGGGGTAAGACGACGGTGTTGCGGGGCGCTCGCATCGGGCAGCCACGGAGGCCGGCCGGGTCGGGTCCCGGCGGGCGGAGCGGCCTGCCCGCCGGAACCCGGTCTGCTCGCCGGCTTAGCCCGGCCGCTTGCCGATCACCATCGAGGCCTCGGCGACCACCGGGGTCGTGGTGATCTCGATCAGCCCGGCGGCGGTGAACATCGAGGTCCAGGCGGCGACCGAGACCGGCCGCTCGTGCGCGCGGACCAGGTAGCGGTAGCTGTTCTTAGCGATCCGCCACCAGCCGCCGATGCCCTTCTTGGCCAGCGCCGAGACCTTGGACTTGATGATCGCGCGGTCCTGGCTGGTGCCGCCGCGGCCGAACATCATGTCGGCGACGATCAGCCGGCCACCAGGGCGGAGCCACCGGCTGGCCGCCTCGACCACCCGGCCCTTGTCCGCGTCGCGCAGGTGATGGAAGGCGTAGCTGGTCACGACCAGGTCGACGCTGCCCGCCGGCAGCGAGAGCTCCTCGATCGGCAGGGCCAGTCCCTCGACCCCGGACAGTCCGCGGTCCCTGGCGTTCGTGCGCAGCCGGTCCACC
>DASWAH010000290.1:0-5100 GCA_036391235.1 Streptosporangiaceae bacterium | reverse complement strand
GCCGGTGATCGCCGCGGCCATGGCGAAGACCGCGGCGTCGATCCGGTCCGGCATCACCGTGTGCTCAACCGCGGTGAGCTCGCTGACCCCCTCGACGGTGATGAAGCCGGTGCCACCGCCGCTGATCCTGGCCCCCATCTTGGACAGGAACGCGATCACGTCCTGTACCTCGGGCTCCTGGGCGGTGTTGTCGATCACCGTGACCCCGGGGGCCAGCGAGGCGGCCATGATCAGGTTCTCGGTGCCGGTGTGCGACGGGGTGTCCAGGTACAGGTGGGCGCCGCGCAGGCCGTCGGCCTTGACGTGGATCTGGCTTTCGCCTCGCGGGCTCACGCCCTCCTCGACGGTGGCGCCGAGCCTGGCGAAGCCCCGGTAGTGGAAGTCCAGGTTGCGGCTGCCGAGGTTGCAGCCGCCGACTTCCTCGAGCACAGCCTCGCCGAGCCGGTGCAGCAGTGCGGGCACGAACAGCACCGAGGCGCGGAACCGGCGGGTGATCTCGGCCGGCAGCACCGGGCTGGTGAGCTCGGAGGCGTCGATGACCATCGTCCGCTCGGCCTCGTGGAACTTCACGACGGCCCCGACGGCCTGGGCCAGTTCGGCGGCCCGGCGGACATCCTCGATGACCGGGACGTTCCGCAGTACGGTGCGGCCCTTCTCGGCGAGCAGCGCCGCGGCGATCATCTTCAGCGCCGCGTTCTTCGCGCCCTGGACGAAGACTGTCCCTTGCAGGGGATTGCCGCCAACGACGCGATAACGGGTCTGGTGACCGCTGCTCATAAGTAGGGGACTCCTGTCCACGGGGGGCGGGAACTCGTGATCCCGGCTCGGGGCGTCCGCGCTGGCGCCATGAGGCCACACGGGTTCCGGGTCCGACAGCGTCGTCCCGGCCGTGTCGAGCGTAGTCCAGTATTCCACTGCTTTATGACCCCCCGGACGATGACGACGCCGATACATAAGGTAATCGGTCGTTCACAAATTGTAACGAGCGTCCCTGGCCACCTGCTCCCGGTCTAATCGACCCAGGTCAAGCCGGTAATACGCTCGTACGCCTCGATGTATGTTTCCCTTGTTCGCTCGATTACACGGGGCGGAAGCGGCGGAGGGGGCGCGCCGGAACCGCGATCCCAGCCCGACTCCGGCGACAGCAGCCAGTCCCTGACGTACTGCTTGTCGAACGAAGGCTGGCTCCGGCCGGGGTCCCAGCGGTCCGCGGGCCAGAACCGGGACGAATCCGGGGTGAGCACCTCATCGCCAAGGGTGAGCGTGCCGGCGGCGTCGAACCCCAGCTCGATCTTGGTGTCGGCGACGATAATCCCGCGGTCCGCGGCAATGGCCGCACCCCGCTCGTAGACCGCGAGGGTGATCCGGCGCAGTTCGGCCGCCAGGCCGGCCCCGACCGACTCGGCTAGCTGCCCGAACGTGATGTTCTCGTCATGCTGGCCCATCGGCGCCTTGGTCGCCGGGGTGAAGATCGGATCGGGCAGCCTCGACCCGTCGGCCAGCCCGGCCGGCAGCGGGATCCCGCAGACCTGCCCGCCGGCCTGGTACTCGGCCAGGCCCGAGCCGGTCAGGTAGCCGCGGGCGACGCACTCGGCCTCGATCATCCGCAGCGGACGGCAGGTCATCGCCCGGCCGGCGTACTCCGGCGGCACCGGCGCGTCGATGACGTGGTTCGGCACCACATCGGCCAGCTGGCCGAACCACCACAGCGACAGCTGGGTCAAGATTTTGCCCTTACCGGGAATCGGGCTGTCCAGAACGTAGTCGAACGCCGACATCCGGTCGCTGGCCACCAGCAGCAGGGTCCCGTCGGGCTGGGAATAGATGTCCCGGACCTTGCCCGAGTACAGGTGGGTCAGCATCCCGGGCCGGCCAGAGACGCCGGAGCCGCCGGGTCCAGCTTCTCCAGCCTGGCGAAGACGCCGCCGAGCCTGGCAACGTAGCGTTCGGGCCTGAACACCTGGTCGAGCCGTTCCTGATCGAGATCGTGGCCGTGCTCGCGGGCCTGCTCGGCCAGCGTGTCGCGGAACGGCCGGCCGGTCTCCCAGGTCGCCATCGCCGCCCCCTGCACCAGCGTGTAGGCGTCCTCCCTGGACAGGCCCGCCTCGACCAGGTCGAGCAGCACGGCCGAGGAGTAGATCAGCCCGCCGGTCAGGTCCAGGTTGGCCCGCATCCGCGCGGAGTCGACGACCAGGCCGGTGATCAGCGACGTCGTCTGGGCCAGCAGGTAGTCGGTGGCGATCGCGGCGTCCGGCAGCGCGACCCGCTCGGCCGAGGAGTGCGAGATATCCCGCTCGTGCCACAGCGGAATCCCCTCGAGCACGGGCACGATCTGCGCCCTGACCACCCTGGCCAGGCCGCAGATGCGCTCCGACCGCACCGGGTTCTTCTTGTGCGGCATCGCCGAGCTGCCCTTCTGGCCCGCGGTAAACGCCTCGGACAGCTCCCTGACCTCAGTTCGCTGGCCGTGCCTGACCTCCAGCGCGACCGCCTCGCAGACGGTCGCGATGATGCCGAGCACGCTGACCCACTCGGCGATTCCGTCCCGCAGCACGACCTGGGTCGCCACGTCGGCCGGGCGCAGGCCGAGCCTGGCCATGACGGTCGCCTCGACCGCGGGGTCGATGCTCGAATAGGAGCCGACCGGGCCGGACAGCTTGCCGACCGCGATCGCCGCCCTGGCCCGGCCGAGCCGCTCGCAGCAGCGGGCCATCGCGAAGGCGAAGTCCGCGACCCGGTGCCCCCAGACGTCGGGCTCGGCGTGGATCCCGTGGGTCCGGCCCGGCCGCAGCGTCGCCCGGTGGGCCAGCGCGTGCTCGCGCAGGGCGGCCGTCAGCCCGGCCGCACGTCCGGCCAGCAGGTCGGTCGCCTCGGTGAGCTGCAGCGCCAGGGCGGTGTCGAGCAGGTCAGAAGACGTCATGCCGAAGTGCACGTAGGCGGCGGCCTCGCGCGGCCTGGTGTTGTCGGCCCAGGCCGACAGGAACGCGATCACGTCGTGGTTGGTCACCGCCTCGATCGCGGCGACCGCCTCGGGCGATGGCGGCGGCGCGGCCCGGACCGGCTCGACGCTGCTGGCCGGGACGACTCCGGCGTCCGCGTTGGCCTCCAGGACGGCGGTCTCGACCCGGCACCAGAGCTCGTACTTGTGCGCCTCGCTCCAGACCAGGCCCATCTCGGGCAACGTGTAGCGCTCGATCACGCTGCTCATTCTCCCGCAGGGAGCGGTTCGCCGGCCGGGCCGGGTCGCTCGGCGATCAGCATGACCGCGATCCCGGCGGTCGTCACGGCTAGCTGCGCCTCGATCGCGACCAGCGCGCCGAGCGGGACCACGGCCAGCGCGAACGCCGCCGTAGCGAGCCTGAGCCGCAGCGGGCCGGTCCGCAGCGCGGCCCGGAACCCGGCCGTGCCCGCGACGAACGCGGCCGCGCCGAAGCCGAGCGAGATCGCGGCCTGAGCGCTGGCGCGGGCGCCGTGGCTGACCGCCGCGGCGACCCCGGCCGCGGCGAAGACGATTCCCAGCAGCATCGGCATGTGCGCGTAGAAGTACCCGGCCAGGGCCAGTTGCGGCCTCAGCTCGGCGTCGGCGGCCCGCATCGCCGATTCCCCCCGCTCGTCGTCGCCGGTGCCGAAGTACAGCCACCACAGCGTCACCGACAGCGCGAGGCCCAGCACCGCGGCGATGACCAGCCTGATCCCCAGGGCCTGGCCTGACCGGCCGGCCCCGATCCCGATCGCCGCGACCGACTCGCCGATCGCCACGATGATCAGCGCGCCGTGTCGCTCGGCGAAGTGCGCGGGCCGGATCTCGAACCGGCCGCGGACCCTGACGACCAGCGGTGATCCGGCCTGGATGAGCAGGGCCGCCGTCCACAGCGCGTAGTCGGCAGGACCGGTCGTGAACCCGGCGGCGATCACCAGGCCGGCCGAGGCCAGGTTGAACGGCGCGACCAGCAGGATGGCCCGGTTGACCCGCAGGTACAGGGCTGCGTGCACGACGACGACCAGCAGGTAGCCGAGCCCGAAGGCCAGCCCGTCGCGGCCGAACCCGGCCGGGATGGCCAGGCCGGCGATCAGGAACCCGGCCATGCCGAGCACCAGCAGCAGGCGTTCCGGCGTCCTGACCGGGGACCTGGTATTCGTCAGCCAGGCGTAGCCGCCGTACATCCACCACAGCAGGCCGAAGATCAGCAATACCCGGACCACGTTCGGCCCGGTCACCGCCCGAGCCAGCACGCTGGCCAGCTGGGTCAGGGTAAAGGCGAAAATCAAGTCGAAGAACAGCTCGAGCGGGGTGACTCTGATCGGGTCACTGCCGCCGGGCCGGGCGACCGCACTGCCCGGCGGGTCAGGCGGGTCGGGCGGGTCGGACGGTCCGGCCGCGCTCATGCCAGCGGCGGAGCCGGGAAGCCGGCCTCGGCGGCGATGTCGGTCCGGTACCAGCTGCCGTTCAGCCTGATCCGGGCGGCGGCCGCGTAGGCCGCTGCTCGCGCCGCGGCGACGTCCTGGCCGGTGCCGACCACGTTGAGGACCCGGCCGCCGGCCGAGCGCAGTGCGCCGTCCGCGACGGCCGTGCCAGCCTGCAGAACATAAGCCCCGGGCAGCTGTTCCGCCTCTTCCAGATTTTCGATGAGATCCCCGGCGGCCGGCCGGCCCGGGTAACCGTGAGCCGCGATAACCACGGTGACGGCCGCGCCAGGGACCCAGCGTGGCCGGCCCGCGGCGGCCAGGTCGCCGTCGGCCGCCGCGGCGAGCAGGCCGGCCAGCGGCGTCGCCAGCCGGTCGAGGACGACCTGGGTTTCCGGGTCACCGAAACGGGCGTTGAACTCGATCACCTTGACCCCGGTTTTGGTCAGGGCCAGGCCGGCGTAGAGCAGGCCGCGGTACGGGGTGCCGCGGCGGGCCAGCTCGGCGATCGCCGGGGCGATGACCTCGGCCATGGTCTGCTCGGCCAGGTCAGGCGGCGCCCACGGCAGCGGCGCGTAGGCGCCCATGCCGCCGGTGTTCGGCCCGGTGTCGCTCTCCCCGACGCGCTTGTGGTCCTGCGCCGAGGCGAGCATCAGGTAGCGCTCCCCGTCGCACAGCGCGATCGCGCTGACCTCC
>DASWAH010000289.1:0-8274 GCA_036391235.1 Streptosporangiaceae bacterium | reverse complement strand
CGACTGACAACCCTGGCAATCCGGCCCGCCCCCGATGCTGGCCCCGCACCCCCAGGCTCACGTCACCCCCGCCGGCCGCCCCCTCCCCCCGGCCTCACTGCAATTACTGGGTGGACTTATTGGCGCTATCACGCCGAAACCCTACCCAATAATTGCTGCAATCGATTGCGCGTGCTCGGGAGCTCGGGGGCCTGCTCCGCCTGCGGCCGGGGTTCGTCAGCTCCAGATGGTGACGTAGACCGGGGGGCGGAACCTGGATGGCGGGACGCCGGCCGCCGGAGCCCGCATCAGGCGCATTGCCTCAGGGGTCGACAGGAACCGCCGCAGCGAGCTGGCCACGGTACTGCGCTGCTGGCGGTCCAGCATGGTCACGTGCCAGCACGCCTCGACGGGCAGGCCAGGGACGTCGACCAGGGACAGTTCGCCGCGCCGCAACTGCTGGCCGACCAGGTGCTCGACCGCGAGCGATACTCCGCCGCCGTCGGCCGCGGCGGCCCAGGCGGCGGTCAGGCTCGAGCACACTCCGATCCGTTCGTCGGGGATCCGCAGCGCGGCCAGGGACTGGCCGACGTCGCTGCCCGGGTCGGTCGCGGACGCGTCGACCAGCCACCGCCACTGCCGGAAGTTGCCGCGCGGCCTGGCGTTGCCCGCGGTCACGGCGACGAGACGGTACTTGAAGATCGGCTCGCTCACGATCGGCAGGCCAGGAGCACCGGAGACCTCGGGCCCGATCGCGGCGTCGGCCAGCCGGTTGCCGACCACGACCGCCATCTCCTTGCTGGCCGCGACGCCCGAGGACACTTCGACGCTGCCCGCGAGCCGCTTGGTGAACGCCTCGATCAGCGGCGCGACCACGAACTCGGCCGCGGTCGGGGTAGCCACCACCCTGAGCTGATCGGGCGCACCCTGCGCGGCCCGGACGGCGGCGTGCGCCTCGGCGCCGAGCACGACGATCTGCGAGGCCGTCGCGAGCAGGCGCGACCCCCCGGCCGTGAGCGTCATCCCGGCCGGCCCGCGACTTATCAGCTGGTCACCCAGGTGCGCGCGGAGCGCGGACAGGGCCTGGGAGACGGCCGGCTCGCTTACCCCGAGCGCGTTCGCGGCCGCCGTCACCGATCCGAGCCTGGCGACCAGGACGAACGCATTGAGCTGGGTGAGTGTCATGTCTCCTTCGATTATCGCGCAGGTCAGTGGACAGTAGTGTCGGTCCAGGCTCTGGCCGGGGGCAACGGGCAGCTGACACCAAACAGCCCGAGCCAGCACCCATAGCCCCGCGAATCGTCCTCGTACACTGCTCACGCGGGGCACTGGCAACGGGGAGGCCGCATGCAGGTTCCTGCTTACGTCGAGTACGAGCGGGCGACCAGCGTGGACGATGCGCTCAACCTGCTGGCCAGGTTCGGTCCTGAGGCCCGGGTGCTGGCGGGCGGTCACAGCCTCATCCCGATGATGAAACTGCGACTGGCCCAGCCCGAGACGCTGGTCGACATAAACGGCCTGCGCGACCTGTCCTATATCGCGGTAACCGACGGCGAGTTGCGCATCGGCGCGCTGACGCGCCATGCCGATCTGCTGAACTCGGCGCTGGCCGGCGACCATTTCGCGGTCTTGCATGACGCCGAACGGGTGATCGCCGACCCGATCGTGCGGCTGTGGGGAACCGTCGGGGGCTCGCTGTGCCAGGCCGACCCCTCCGAGGACCTGTCGGCTGCCTTCGCCGCGCTCAAGGCCACCATGGTGATCAGGAACCTGTCCGGCACCCGGACGGTGGCGGTCAGGGACTTCCACACCGGCCCCTACGAAACCGTGGTCGGGCCGGGCGAACTGCTGACCGAGATCCGGATCCCGGTCGCGGCAGGCTGCGGCAGCGCGTACCAGAAGGTCGGGCGCCGGGTCGGCGACTGGCCGGTCGGAGCGGCCGGGGCGGTCCTGTGGCTCGAGGAAGCGGGCGGGGAGGTCGTGATCGCCGACGCCGGGATCGGGCTGACCGCGGTCGGTGCCGCGCGCTTCTGCGCGGCCGAGGCGGAGGAATTCCTGCGCGGCCGGCCGGCCACGGCCGAGAGCTTCGCCAGGGCCGGGGAGGTCGCGGCCCGGCACTGCCGGCCCGTCACCGATCAGCGCGGCCCGGCCCAGTACAAGCGCCACCTGGCCGGCGAGCTCACCGCCAGGGCACTCGCGCTGGCCGCGGCGCGCGCCGCCGAGGCGACTGGCCGGGCCGGCCCGTCAGGCCCGGCCGGCCAGGCGGGCGGCTGACGTGCAGGTAACGATCACGGTCAACGACGCCGAGTACACCAGAGAGGTCGAGCCGCGGCTGCTGCTCATCCATTTCATCAGGGACGAGATCGGGCTGACCGGGTCGCACTGGGGCTGCGACACCTCGAACTGCGGTGCGTGCGTGGTCTGGCTGGACGAGCAGCCGGTGAAGTCCTGCACCGTGCTCGCGGTGATGGCCGACGGGCACCGGGTGCGGACGGTCGAGGGACTCGCCGCCGGCGATGCCCAGCTTGACCCCGTACAGCACGGGTTCGCCCGCTGCCACGGCCTGCAGTGCGGTTTCTGCACCCCCGGCATGATGCTGACCGCCCGCTGGCTGCTCGACCGGAACCCTGACCCCTCGCCGCAGGAGATCAGGGAGGCGATCTCTGGCCAGATCTGCCGCTGCACCGGATACGAGAACATCGTCAGGTCGGTGCGCTGGGCAGCCGGCTACGAAGCCGCCGCCCGCGCCTTGCCGGACGAGCGGGACAGCGCAGGCCGCGACGAGCCGGGAGCGCCGCGATGACCGGGCCGCGCGGGCCGGGCGGGCCGGGCGGCCCGGGCGAGCCGGGCGGCCCGGGCGAGCCGGGCACACCGCCGCCCGAGGCTTACGGGTCCGCGCCCCGCAAGGAAGACCCGCGATTCGTGCGCGGCCTCGGCACCTTCGTGGACGACGTCGCCCTGCCCGGCATGCTGCACGGCGCCATCCTGCGCAGCCCGCTCGCGCACGCCAGGATCGTTTCGGTCGACGCGGCCGCGGCGCTGGCCCACCCCAGGGTCAAGGCCGTCATCACCGGCGAGACCCTGGCCGGCCGCGACCTGGCCTGGATGCCGACGCTCTCGGCCGACGTGCAGGCCGTGCTGGCGACCGACAAGGTCAGGTTCCAGGGCCAGGAGATCGCGTTCGTGGTCGCGACCGACCGGTACGCCGCCAGAGACGCCCTCGAGCTGATCAGCGTCGAGTACGAACCGCTGCCCGCCGTCGTGGACGCCACCCTCGCGCTCGACCCGGCCGCCCCGGTGATCAGGGACGACCTGGCCAGCCGGGCCGACAACAAGATCTTCGACTGGTCAGCCGGGGACCGGGCCGCGACGGACGCCGTGTTCGCCGCGGCCGACGTCGTCGTGAGCCAGGACATGCTGTACCCGCGGGTGCATCCGGCTCCGCTGGAGACCTGCGGCATCGTCGCCCACCTCGACCAGGTCGGCGGGCGGCTCACGGTCTGGGCGACCACGCAGGCACCGCACGCCCACCGCACGCTGTACGCCCTGATGTCGGGGCTGCCCGAGCACAAGATCAGGGTGATCTCACCGGACGTCGGCGGCGGCTTCGGCAACAAAGTGCCGATCTATCCCGGCTACGTCTGCGCGATGGTGGCCGCGATGATCACCGGCCAGCCGGTGAAGTGGATCGAGGACCGGTCGGAGAACCTGATGTCGACCAGTTTCGCCAGGGACTACCACATGCACGGCGAGATCGCGGCGACCAGGGACGGCACGATCCTGGGGGTCCGCGCGCGGGTGCTGGCCGACCACGGGGCGTTCAACGGAGCAGCCCAGCCGTCGAAGTTCCCGGCCGGGTTCTTCCATATCTTCACCGGCTCCTACGACCTGCAGGCTGCCTATTGCGAGGTCACCGGCGTCTACACGAATAAGGCACCGGGCGGGGTCGCATACGCGTGCTCGTTCCGCATTACCGAAGCCGTCTACCTGATCGAGCGCCTGGTCGACCTGCTGGCCCGCGAGTTCGGGATGGACCCGGCCGAGCTGCGGATGAAGAACCTGCTGCGCCCCGAGCAGTTTCCCTACACCTGCCCGACTGGCTGGACCTACGACTCAGGCGATTACCCGAGGGCGCTCCGCCTGGCCATGGACATTGCCGGGTACCGGGAGTTGCGGAAAGAACAGGCCGCCAAACGCGAGCGTGGCGAGCATATGGGCATCGGCATCAGCTTCTTCACCGAAGGGGTCGGGGCCGGCCCGCGCAAGCACATGGACATCCTCGGCCTCGGCATGGCCGACGGGGCCGACTTGCGGATCCACCCGACCGGGGCGGCCGTGCTGAGCGTGTCCTGCCAGACCCAGGGGCAGGGCCACGAGACCACGTTCGCCCAGCTGGTCGCGGCCGAACTCGGGTTGTCGCCGGACGACGTCGAGGTGGTGCACGGCGACACCGACCGGACCCCGTTCGGACTCGGAACCTACGGTTCGCGGTCCACCGCCGTGTCCGGTGCGGCGGCCGTCGTGGCCGCCCGCAAGGCCCGCGAGCGGGCCAGGATCGTGGCGGCCGCCATGCTCGAGGTCTCGGCCAGCGACCTGGAGTGGAGTGACGGTGCCTGGCGGGTCCTGGGCGACCCTGACCAGGCCGCGACGATCACCGACATCGCGATGGCGGCCCATTCCGGGCTCGAGCTCCCGGACGGCGTCGAAGGCCACCTGGACGCCGAGACGGTCTACAACCCGCCCAGCCTGACCTTCCCGTTCGGCGCCTACATTTGCGTCACCGACGTGGACGCCGGAACCGGCGAGGTGCGGGTCAGGCGGATGATCGCGGTCGACGACTGCGGCGTGCGGATCAACCCGATGATCGTCGAGGGCCAGATCCACGGCGGCCTGGCCGACGGCGTGGGCATGGCGCTCATGCAGGCGATCACGTTCGACGCCGACGGCAACTGCCTCGGCGGCTCGTTCATGGACTACCTGCTCCCGACCGCGGTCGAGTGCCCGTCCTGGGAGCTCGGCGCGACCGTCACGCCGTCGCCGCACCACCCGGTCGGGGCCAAGGGAATAGGCGAGTCGGCCACCGTCGGCTCGCCTGCCGCCGTAGTGAACTCGGTCCTCGACGCGCTCGCCCCGTTCGGGGTCCGGCACGCCGACATGCCGCTGACCCCGGCCGCGGTCTGGTGCGCACTGAACGGCTATCCGCTCCGCAGCGACCTGACCCTGCCGGACTGAGGCCGGCTAAACCAGGCCTCGTGCAGGCCAGCCTCGCGCCTGCCGCATGATGGACGGAAGTGATCTGATTCCCAGCGAAGGAGGCCGGGGCGCCGATGAGCGACCTTTCCGAGCAGCTTCCCGACGTCGCGGCGCTGATGAACGCGCTGGACAAGGCGAGCTACCTGGCCGACGAACCGCTGGCGACCGCGCTGTTCCTGGCGGCCAGGATGGGCCAGCCGATCCTGCTCGAAGGCGAGCCGGGCGTCGGCAAGACCGAGGCGGCCAAGGCCCTGTCGGGCGTCCTGGACACCCCGCTGATCCGGTTGCAATGCTACGAGGGCCTCACTTCGGCCGAGGCTTTGTATGAATGGAACTACCCGCGCCAGTTGCTCGCGATCCGGCTGGCCGAGGCCCGCGGGGAGACACCGCGGGAAGCCGATTTGTTCAGCGACGAGTACTTGCTGGAGCGGCCGCTGCTGGCGGCGCTCGACCATCCCGGTCCGCGCCCGGCGGTGCTGCTGATCGACGAGGTCGACCGGGGCGACGACGAGTTCGAGGCGTTCCTGTTCGAACTGCTGGCCGAGGCGGCGGTGACGATTCCCGAGCTGGGTACCAGGTGGGCGTCCTACCCGCCGATCGTGGTGCTGACCTCGAACCGCACCAGGGACCTGCACGACGCGCTGAAGCGCCGGTGCCTGTACCACTGGATCGACTACCCGGACGAGGCCAGGGTGGCCGCGATTATCAGGCGCCGGGTGCCGGAGGCGGGCGAGTCGCTGGCCGATCAGGTGGCGGCCGGCGTGGCCCGGCTGCGGCACTTCGACCTGGCCAAGCCGCCGGGCATCGCGGAGGCGATCAGCTGGGCGAACGCGCTGCACGTGCTCGGCGCGGCCGACCTGGACGCGGTGGCGGCCGAGCGCACCGCTGGCGCGGTGCTGAAGTACGCCGAGGACATCAGCGCGGTCCGGCGGGCCGGATTCGCCACGCTGACCGGCCGGGATGGCTGACCGAGCCGAGATGACCGAGCCGCGATGACCGAGCCGAGTACGGCGAAGCCAGGCACGGGCGCCGTGGCCGACCTTTCGGCCGCCGATCTCGCCGAGGTCAGCGCGCAGTTCGGGGCGGCCCTGCGCGCGGCCGGGCTGCCGGTCGGCCTCGGCCGGTGCGAGCGGTTCGCCGCCGCGGTGACCGTCGCCCGGCCGGTGACGCCGCGTGGACTGTACCTGTGCGCGCTCACGACGCTGGTCTCCAGCCGGGACCAGGCCCTGATCCTGCGGGTGATCTTCGAGGAGGTGTTCGGCGCTTTCGGCGAGGACGCCAGCGCCGGGCCGCCGGGACCGCCAGGCCCCGGCGACCTCGGCCTGCTGCCCGAGGCCTCGCCCGAGCACCTGCTGGCCACCGCGGCCAGGGCCGCCCGCGAGCACGCGCTCGAGGCCAGAGACAGCAAGTCCGCGACCGCCGACGGCGAGCCGGGGACGGACCAGGACAGCGACGAGCCGGCCGACGCCGAGAACCGCTACCTGGGCACCGCGGCCGAGCGGCTTGCCAGCAAGGACTTCGCCGACCTGAGCGAGGCGGAGCTGATCTCGGTGGCCGCGCTCATGCGCGACCTCACCCTGGCCGTGCCCGAGCGGGTGTCCAGGCGGCAGCGGCGCCGGTCGGGTGGCCGCCGTACCGACATGCGGGCCACGCTGCGCCAGGCCAGGCGGACCGGCGGCCATGCGTTCCGGCTGATCGGCCGGACGCCCGCGCTGCGTAACCGCCGCCTGGTCGTGCTGTGCGACATCTCCGGGTCGATGGAGCCGTACGCCAGGGCCATGCTCCAGTTGCTGTACTGCGCGGCCGGCGGGGCCAGGGCCGAGGTCTTCACGTTCGCGACCAGGCTGACCAGGCTGACCCCGGTGCTCGGCCGGACCCTGCCGGGCCTGGCCCTGCAGCGAGCCGGCCAGACCGCGCCGGACTGGCTGGGCGGCACCAAGATCGGCGCGGCCCTGAAGGACTTCAACGACCACTACGGCCGCCGCGGCATGGCCCGCGGAGCGATCGTCGTGATCATCTCCGATGGCTGGGAGACCGGCGATCCCGACCTGGTCAGGCGGGAGATGGAGCGGCTCTCGCTGGTGGCGTTCCGCATCGTCTGGGTCAATCCGCGGACCAAGAACGCGGGTTACCAGCCGCTGGCGGGAGGGATGGCGGCCGCCTGGCCGCACTGCGACGCGGTGATCAGCGGGCACACGGTCCAGGCCCTCGACCAGCTCACCGCGGCCCTGGCCGATCCGGTCAGGCGCCGCTCCGAGGTTCGCGCGATCCGGGCCTAGGGAGCCCTGTCCCGCGCTCTCGTCATGGCCCGAGCGGGAACTCGGCTAGGACCTGCCACGATCCTGGCTCCCGAGAACCCTGCATCAGCGTGACCGCCCGGACCGAGGCGATGACCGGCAGCACGGGCAGCACCGCGCGCTCCGCTTCCGCCAGCACCCCGGCGGGCTGGCCGTCGCCGATGGTCAGATGCGGCACGACGTCGTCGAACGCCCCGCCGTAGGGCGGGCAGCCGGGGAACGCGGCCCAGACGGCCTTGGTCAGGGCAACGAACCGCGCGGCAGGTTCCGGGGCGAGCCAGACGACCCGGTCTCCGAACCAGGCCACCCGCTCGAACGTCGCGCGGAACGCGGCGACTGAGCCGACCGCGGTCGCGAGCGCGGTCAGCACGGCCGGGTCCAGCGCGGCCGGGGGCACGAACGGGGCCAGGACGGTCACGTGGGCCGGGACGCCGAGCGCGGCCGCCGAGTCGAGCCGGGCCCGCAGGGTTCCGACGGCCTGCTCGGCCTCCGGGATCCTGACCACGACGGCAGATTCGGTCGGCAGCGGCATGAACCCAGTATCGGCGCATCGTGGTTCGCCAAATGATCTGTGAGGCTTTGACCGGTCCGGTTCCTGGGCTGGTGCCAGGATTGGTGCTGGTGATCTCGGGCTGGCCCGTAAATGATCTGGCCGCCGGCGGGCGTGCCTTGCTGTTGACTTGCCGCCCGGGGTTGCCGGCACCGGCCTGGCTCACCTTGCTGGCCTGATCAGAAGCCTGCCCGC
>DASWAH010000288.1:0-24344 GCA_036391235.1 Streptosporangiaceae bacterium | reverse complement strand
TG
This sequence comes from Streptosporangiaceae bacterium, assembly GCA_036391235.1. Lineage (GTDB taxonomy): Bacteria > Actinomycetota > Actinomycetes > Streptosporangiales > Streptosporangiaceae > Chersky-822. The sequence continues at coordinate 24,342 of DASWAH010000288.1, read as the reverse complement.
GCACCTCGATGTCGGCTCGTCGCATCCTGGGGCCGGAGCAGGTCCCAAGGGTTGGGCTGTTCGCCCATTAAAGCGGTACGCGAGCTGGGTTTAGAACGTCGTGAGACAGTTCGGTCCCTATCCGCTGCGCGCGTAGGAGACTTGAGAGGGGCTGTCCCTAGTACGAGAGGACCGGGACGGACAAACCTCTGGTGTGCCAGTTGTTCTGCCAAGAGCACGGCTGGTTGGCTACGTTTGGAAGGGATAACCGCTGAAAGCATCTAAGCGGGAAGCTCGCCTCAAGATTAGGTCTCCCTCAGGGTTAACCTGGTAAGGCCCCCAGCTAGACGACTGGGTTGATAGGCCGGAGGTGGAAGCATGGCAACATGTGGAGCTGACCGGTACTAATAGGCCGAGCGGCTTGGCTTCTACTTTTGATGATGTGCGCGTCCACTGTGCGGTTCCCGAGGTGCGGTCGGTGTCGGCCGAGCCCGGGCCATTAGGCTTTGGCGAAGCTGAAGATCATATCTCCATAGAGTTTCGGTGGCCTTAGCGAAGGGGAAACACCCGGTCCCATTCCGAACCCGGAAGTTAAGCCCTTCAGCGCCGATGGTACTGCGCGGGAGACTGCGTGGGAGAGTAGGACGCCGCCGGACATCTTCCCGCTGAGGGCCGTTACCGCAAGGTGATGGCCCTCAGCGCTTTTTGGCGTCCGGTAACGAGCATCGCCGCGGTGGCGGCACCTAAGCAATACGTGGAGATCAGGCGTGACAGATAGGCCAGAGGATGACGGCGCGCCGCGGCGGCCGAGGGACGGGCGTTCGCGCACGTCGGCGGGGGAGTCGGGGCGTGGCGTGGGTGGCGGCGATCGCGGTGCTCGGGCCGGACGGGACGCTGGTGCCACGCGCGGAGCCCGGGGCGCGCGTGAGGCCAGTGCCGGGCGCGGAACTCGAGGCGCGCGTGAGGCTAGTGCCGGGCGTGAGGCTCGGGGTGGGCGTGACGCTGGTGCCGGGCGCGGTGCTTGGACCGAACGAGATGCTGGCGCCGGGCGTGCAGCGCGCGGCCGGCCAGATGCCGGAGCCTGGCGCGGAGCACGGGACGGACGCGGCGCTCCAGACGGTGGCGCCCCGAGGTCGGGTGGCTATGCAGGCCGTAGTCAGCGGCCTGGCGCGCGCGGAGGATACGGGCAGGGCGATGTCGACCGCGGCGCCGAGCGGCGTCCGTTCCGGCCAGGGTCCGGGGCTAGCGGCGGATCACGACCAAGTGGCCGGCCTGGTTCGGGTGGCGGAACCAGCCGTGACGGGGTCGCGCGGCGGGGCGGCACGGAGGAATGGCGACGGCGCGGAGACGGCGGTGACAGAGAGCAGCGGTCGTCCCGTGGGCCAGGCTCCAGGCCAGGGACCGGTGGCCGCGATAGCAGCCGGGTAACGGGCGAGTCCGGATCCGGCTTCAGCCGTACGCGGCCAGGTTCGGGTTCACGGGACGGCGCACGGCCAGACTATGGTGACCGGCGGCCGCGTTCGGGTGGCGAGTACGGCCGTGGTGAGCAGGCCGGGCGGCCCACTGGACGCGGAGGCCGAGGATCAGGGCCGGGTGCCGCATCGAGATCGGCCTCCGGATCGGGCTCAGGCGCGGACCGAGCTGCTGGCAGCCGGTTCGGCTCCGGGGATCGGGGCGGCTCCGGGGTTCGCGGCGGCTCCGGGGATCGCGGCGGCTCCGGGGTTCGCGGCGGCAGCGGCGATCGGGGTGGATACGGCGGCCGGGAGAGCCCGGGGGGCCGGTATGGCCGCCGGGGCTCCGGCGAAGGCGACAGTGGCACGCGCGGCGGCCGTGAGTACGGCCGACGGGACTCTGGCGGGCGGGATTCTGGCGGGCGGGACTCTGGCCGGCGAGACGCCGGCGGACGAGCCAACGACGGTAAGGGCTATGAGGAGCGGCGGGCGTATCGCGGCCGCAGTTCTGGCCAGGACACCGGCGGTCGGCCGGCTCGAAGCTCGGGTGACCGGCCGTCTTATGGTGACCGCCGGACCTCGGGTGAGCGCCGGACCTTCGGTGACCGGAAGGCCTCCGGCGACCGGTCCGCCCCGCGCCGGACGGGCGGGCGCGGGGCCGGGGCGGGGGCGGGCCAGCGCGACGGGCACGGGAGCGGCGAGGCCTACCGGGACCGGCCCAGGCTGCCGTCGCTGCCGGACAGCATCACCGCGGACCGGCTCGACCCGGAAGCGCGGGCCGAACTGCGGACCTTGCCGTCCGACCTGGCCGAACCGGTAGCGCGGTACCTGGTCGCAGCGGGCCTGGCCGACGACCCGGAGCGAGGTTACGAGTACGCCAAGGCGGCGCGGCAGCTGGCGGCGCGGGTCGGCATCGTGCGGGAGACCTGTGGCATCGCCGCCTACCGGGCCGGCGAGTGGGCCGATGCCCTGGCCGAGCTGCGGGCGGCACGGCGGCTGACCGGGCAGGACAGCTACCTGCCGCTGATGGCCGACTCCGAGCGGGCGCTTGGCCGGCTCGACCGCGCCCTCGACCTGGTAACCAGCGCGGAGAAGAGCGACCTGTCCAGGCAGACGCAGATCGAGCTGCGCATCGTCGAGTCCGGCATCCGGCGAGACCAGGGGTTCCCTGATGCCGCAGTGGTCGCGTTGCAGATCCCCGAGCTCACCGAAGGGCGGCGGCCCTGGTCGGCCCGGCTGTTCTACGCATACGCGGACGCCCTGGCCGACGCGGGCCGGGACGGTGAGGCGCGGTTCTGGTTCGGCAAGGCAGCGGAGGCGGACAGCGCGGGCGAGACCGACGCGGCCGAGCGGGCCGAAGACCTCGACATGCTGGCCTTCGACGACCTCGATCTCGGAGACGAGAAGGACGACGAGGACGACCGGGACGACGACGAGCACCTCGGCGACGAACACGTGAATGACGACGGCAGGCAGGAGCCGTGATCCGGCAGGCCACCGCGGCCGACCTGCCCGCCATCCGCGAACTGACCAGGCAGGCCTACGCCCGCTACCAGGACCGGATGGATGTCGTACCGGCGCCGGTGCGCAGCGACTACGAGGCCGAGGCGGCAGCCGGCCAGATCTGGGTGCTCACCGTGGATGCGCCGGACGACGCCGTTAGCGGCGTCATCGTGCTGACCGAAGCCGGTGACAGCCTGCTGATCGAGAATGTCGCGGTCAGTCCGGCGGCGCAGGGAGCTGGCCTCGGCCGGAGCCTGATGGGCTTCGCCGAGGATCAGGCCCGCGCGCGTGGATTCGGCCGGATCACCCTGTATACCAACGAGGTCATGACCGAGAACCTCGCCATTTACGCGCACCTGGGTTACCGCGAGACCAGCCGGGCCGAGCAGGACGTCTACCGCCGCGTGTTCATGGAGAAACGCCTGGCCTGAGCCGATCCACGTTGCTCACCGGTTACGGCAGTTGCCGTAACTGGCCGCGTCCGCGAACCTGGAGCCGCCAGGACGCAATAGAGAAGCGATGGACGACGACGAGCTGATCGCCGCGATGGCGGCCGGCGACGACACCGCACTGCGGGAGTTGTTCGCGCGGCACGCGCCGTGGCTGGCTGCCCGGCTGCGGCCCCTGCTGCGCGCGGCCGACGTCGAGGACGTGCTGCAGGAGAGCTTCCTCGCGGCTTGGCGGGGGGCGCACGGCTACCGGCCAGAAGGTACCCCGGGCGGCTGGCTGTGGGGCATTACCCGGCGGCAGGCGGCGCTCTGGCTCCGCCGCCGCGGCCCTGAGGGCGTGCCGCTCGCGGTCCTCGCGACCCCAGCGTGCGATGGCGGTCAGCAACCGGGCAGCCGGCCTGGCGCCGATCCGGCGGACACCGCCGTGTTCCGGGCGGAACTCGCCGCGGCGGTCCGGGCGCTCGGCCCCGAAGGCAGCACCACCCAGGAGGTCTGGCGGCTGATGTACGTGGAAGACCGGCCGGTCAGCGAGGTGGCCGGGCTGATGGGAGTTCCTGAAGGAACCGTGAAGAGCCGCGCTCACCGGGTCCGGCAGCTGATGCGCGCGGTGCTGGCGCAGCCGGTGCGGGACGGAGGCGGACGATGACTTCGCGTGACGAGATCACCAGGGACAGCCAGCCCCGGGAATGTCCGCCGGACGTCGATCTGGACCGGGTCTGGCTGGGCGTGGCCGCGCAGGTCTGGTCCCGGGGGCCCGGACGGGCCGAGCGGCTGGCCGCCCGCGCGCTGCGCTCGCCGGGCCTGGCGCGGGCGCTGGTGTGCACGCCATCGCTGCTGCTGGGGTGGGTCATCGCGAGCGCGGTCGTGCTGGCCGCCGGGACGTTCGCCACGCTGGGCACCGGCACGCCGTACGTGGCGCTGTTCGCGCCCGCGGTGGCTGGCGCGGGCATCGCCTACGCCTACGGTCCCGGCATCGACCCGGCCTGGGAGCTCTCGCAGAGCATGGCGGTCAGTGACCGGATGGTGCTGCTCGTCCGGGTGCTGGCGGTCTTCGCGGTGAACGCGGCCCTCGGGCTGACCGCCTCGGCGGCGTCGGGAGCGGCAGCTGCGGTGACCTTCGGCTGGCTGGTCCCGATGACCGCCGTGTCCGCGCTGACGCTGGCCGCGGCGACGGTCACCCGCTCGCCGGTCGCCGGCGCCGCGACCGGGCTGGCCGCCTGGGCGATCACGGTGCTGTCCGTACACTCAGCGGCCGGCCAGGTTACCGCGGCAGTCTCGAGCCCCTCGCTCGTCCTTCCCTACCTGGCGGTCGCCGTGGCCGGCAGCGTCATCGCGTGGCTGGCCACCGGCCGTCAGAAAGGTACGTCATGAACGTGGAGATCAGCGACGTGACCCGGCGCTTCGGCCGAACCCAGGCGGTCGCCGGGGTGAGCCTGCGCACTGGTCCGGGCGTGTTCGGCCTGCTCGGCCCGAACGGCGCGGGCAAGACCACGCTGCTGCGGATGATGGCCACGGTGGTGCCACCGAACTCGGGGCAGGTGCGGCTGCTCGGGCGCGACCCCGGCGGATACGGTCCGCGCAAGGAGATCCGGCGGCGGCTCGGCTATCTGCCGCAGAACCTCGGCTACTACCCGGGATTCACGGTGGCCCAGTTCGTCGAGTACTTCGCGCTGCTGAAGGAGATGCCGCCGGGCCGGGTACCGGAGGCAGTGGCCACCGCGATCGAGCGGGTCGACCTCGGCGGCAAGGCACGGGCGAAACTGCGCACGCTGTCCGGCGGGATGCTGCGGAGGGCCGGGATCGCGCAGGCGATCGTCAACGAGCCGGAGCTGCTGCTGCTGGATGAGCCGACCGCCGGCCTTGACCCCGAGCAGCGGGTAGCGTTCCGCGGCCTGCTGCGCGACCTCGGCGAGAAGGCCACTGTCATCGTCTCCACGCACCTGGTCGAGGACGTGGGCGCCGCCTGCGCTCAGGTCGCGCTGATGAACGACGGGAAGATCGTCTTCCAGGGAACTCCCGGTGAGCTGACCGCCCGCGGGGAGGGCACCGGTGCCGCGGGCGACGCGCCGCTGGAGCGCGGCTACAGCGCGGTGCTGGCGGCGGCCAGGTCAGCCAGGTCTGGCAGGCCGGCCGGGACGGCCGGGACGGCCGCGTGATGACGGCCACGACGACGGCCACAGAGCGGCCGCGAGTCCAGCGTCCCGCCACTACGGTCCCGCTCAGCGCGGTCCGCCTGCTCCGCATTGAATTGCTCAGGAACTCCATGCCGTGGATCCTGCCGGTGATCGCCGCGCTCTTCTGGTTCGACTCCTACCGGCCGAGCACGGCCGCGGCGGCGCTGTATCCGGTGCGCACGTTCTGGAACATGGGCCAGGGACACACGATCATCGACTTCGGGCCGTTCGTGGCCGGCGTCGCGGCCTGGATGGGGTCGCGGGAAGGCCGCCGCGGCCTGGCTGACCTGGTGACCGCGACGTCCCGGTCGCGCTGGACGGCGCAGCTCGCCGTCTGGGGCGCGACCGCGATCTGGGCGGTGGCCGCCTACCTGGCTTTCGTGGGCGTCATGTTCGCGATGTACGCCCGCCAGGGCGTCGGGGGGACGCCGCCCTGGTGGTGGGTCGCGGTCGGGGCCACGGCCGTGGCCGCGTTCAGCGCCGCCGGGTTCGCGATCGGCGCCTGCTGGCCGAGCCGGTTCGCGGCTCCGGCGGCTACATTCGGCGGGTTCCTGGCCATGATGCTGTCGTCGCAGACCGGATTTCACTGGGCGAGCGGATGGGCGCTGATCCTGCCGACCAACTCCAACGGCACGTTCAACGGAAACTTCGAGGACTCGGGGACCTTCTATCCTTGGCAGCCGGACCTCCCGATCGCCAGGATCATGTTCCTGGCCGGGATCGGCCTCGTGCTGATAGGCCTGATCGGCCTGCCCGCCAGGGCCGGCGGCCGCCGGGCGCGCAGCACCGCCGCGGTCCTGGCGCTGGCCGGCCTGGCGGCCGCCTGGACCGGAATCGGCCTCACCACGACCGCCCGCCTGTCGGCGCACGGCGAGATAATTCCCGCTCTGCACAATGCCGCGAACGACCGGCCGATCGCCTACACGCCGGTGTGCGGCCGGGCCGCCGGGATACCGGTCTGCCTGAATCCGGCCTACCGGCAGTGGCTGGGCGACGTGACCGCTGCCCTCGCGCCGGCACTCGCCGAGGTGGCTGGCCTGCCGGGCGCACCGGTGCGGGCGGCTCAGGTCGCCGGCTCCTATCCCAGCGGGGGGAGCGGGCCGCCGCAGCCACTGACCATCGGCGGTCAGCCGCCCGTGCTCCGCATTCAGCTCGGCCCGCTGAACCTGCCGGGACCGTGCGGCTTCTGTTCGGGACCGGTGGCCAATCACTCCTTCGGCGGTCAACTGCGATTCCTCTTCGCCCGGGCATTCGTGGGGGCCGGCCATGGCCCGGTCAGCCCCGCGCAGCAGGCCGTGCAGGCAGCGCTGCTGCGCGGCTCGGGAGTGCCGTTCGCGGTCCAGCCCGATCTGGCGACGAGCATCGCTAGCTATCCGGTACCGCCGCCGGGCCCGGCGACCGGGCCGGTCTACGCGGCCGCCCGGCGGCTGGCCGCCCAGCCAGCCGCCGCTCGTCGAGCCTGGCTGGCGACTCACCTGGCGGCGCTGCGAGCCGGCCGGCTCACCTTGCCGGACCTGCCATGACCGCGGCCGGCGTGCAGATCCCGGCGCCCGGGAACGTCCCGGCGGCGGCGGCCGGGACCCGGCGCGAGCTAGTGAGCGGCGGCTGGCGGGTCGCGCGGCTGTACCTGGTCAGCCGGCGGGTGCCGCTGGCGGTGCTGCTGCTGGCCGGGCTGGGCGGAGCGCTGTGGGCCGCGCTGCACTGGCGCTGGAATATCGTCGGCGGCCCGGCGGCCCGGGACTTCATCCCGCTGACCATCCAGGCCGGGGCCGCGGCGGTGATCGCGGTCACCACTTACGGACCGTTCGGCGAACCGGAACGAGCGACGGGCCGGTGGCTGCCCGGCCTGCGGCTGGGTGCGGCCGTGGGCCTCACCGTGGTTGCGTTCGGCCTGCTGGCGGCGGGGGCCTCGGCGGGCGCGCTGCCGGGCGGTGACCTCGCGCTGTTGCGCGATATAGGCGGCCTGGCGGGCATCGGCCTGCTGTCCGCGGCCGTGATCAGCGGAGCGTTCGGCTGGGTCGGGCCGATGGCTTACCTGCTGGTCACCGAGGGAGCGCTGGCCCACCGCTCGCCCACGCCCTGGATCTGGCCCGGCCGGCTCCCGCAGGACCGCGGTGGCGCCCTGTGCGCCGGCCTGGTCCTGGCCGCGGGACTGGTGCTGATCACCGCGCGCGGCCCGAGGGAGCGCGGCCGCGAACCGGGCCCGGCCAGCTAGTCCCGCATCGTCCCGACGCTGCGGAGGTGGCGGTACTCGTAGGGCGCGATGAGGCGCTGCAGGCCCGATCGTGGCGGGGAACCCCACCACCGGGCTAGCCGGGTCGTTGCGCTGCGGTCCGTGATTGCGTTCATCGGGATCGCCTCCTGGGGGTCCACTCGTCCCGATCAACAATATGATATCACTTTGATAATCTGGCGTCGTGCCCGAGATCGGGCACGTTCTGCGATATCGCCGGATTCAGCTCTGAGCGAACGAGCGCAGTACCAGCCCGGTCCTGGGCTTCGGCGCGAACGATGTCGACTTGCGCGGCACCTTCTCGCCCCGCGCGGCCACCGCGTACACCTCGGCCGGCGTCATCGGGCTGCAGAGCACGGCCGTGCCGGCCGCCGCGTGGGCCTCGCGCACCGCGGCCTGCGCGTCGTGATGGACGACGCGCACCGTGTTCTCGTTATCGGTCAGCTCCCACAACCGGATGATCAGCAACTCCTGCAGCACCGACGCGGGCAGCGCACTCCATTGTTCAGAAACTCCCGGCGGCATCGATGCGGCTGCCTGATCGGGGTCGGGATCGCTGATCAGGTAAGCCGCCTCCTGTCCGGCCAGAACGAACGCCGGGCCTCCGGCGGTGGCCGTGGCCAGCGCGTCGAGCGCGGCGGCCAGGTCGGCAGACCCGCCAGGCAGGGCCCGTACGGCGAAGGCGGGCGCGGCCAGCTTGACCGCGTGCTGGACGTCCAGGCCAGGGATGACCCGGTGGATGGCGCCGATGTGCGGCGGGTAGCCTGCCGAGTCGACCAGCAGGGCGAGCCCGTAGTCCCAAGGCCCGGGTCCCGAGCCTGCCGCGTGCCGTCGCGCCTGCAATTGCAGGTACGCGGCATAACGGTGGTGGCCATCGGCGATCAGGGCCTGGCGCGGGCGCAGGTCATCGGCGATGGCGGCCTGGTCGGCCTGGTCGGTCACCGCCCACAGCCGGTGCCGGAGGCCGTCGGAGGTATGCGTGTCGACCAGCGGCTCGCGGGCCGCGGTCTCGGCGATGATCCGGGCCGTGGCCCCGGTCGGCGAGCCGTTCCTGGCGGGCTGGCCGGTTCCGGCGGCGTGACCGTCGTAGAGCAGGTAGATCGGCTCGAGGTTGGCCTGCGTGGCCTCCATCAGGGCGAGCCGCCCGGCCACCGGACCAGGCGAGACGTCCTCGTGCGGCAGCACGACCCCGGCTTCGGGCGGCACTAGCCGGACGGCGCCGATCAGCCCGCGCTGCAGCTGACCGGATCCGTCGGTCGCGGCCTGCTCGTAGACATACATGGCCGGCTCGGGATCGGTGACGAGGATCTGATCGCGCTGCCAGAGCCAGAGCGATTCGGCCGCGTGCCGGTACTCCTCGCCCGGATGGCCGGGGACCGGCCTGGGCAAGATGAGGCGGACCACATTGTGCGGATCTGCCGCCATCAACTGGTCCTCTTTATCTTCGACGATCACGTCGTACGGTGGAGATGTGACCTCGGCGAGCCCGCTCACCCGGTCCTGCGCGTAACGGACGCCGCGAAACGGTGTCAGCTCGAGTTCGGCGGCGAACCGGCCGGCTGGTACTGGAGACGACGGAGGGATCTGCACATATGTCAGAAGGATCTTCAGGCGGCAGGGATTCCCGTTCCGGCGAAAACCCGGGCCCGGCGCACGCGCCGGGAACCGGGCAAGAGGACATATATACGCTTTACCGGCGGGGTCTTGACCTGCTGGGCCGGGGCAGCCCGGCGGCCGCCGCCCAGCTGCTCGAACGGGCCGCCGCGGCCGAGCCGGACTCGCGCAGCATCCTGGAGGCCCTGGGCCGGGCGCAATTCGACACCCGCCGGTACGAGGCCGCGGCCGGCAGCTTCCGCCGGATCGTAGACGCGAGCCCGAGCGACGATTACGCCCAGTTTGGCCTCGGCCTGGCCCTGGCCAGGGCCGGTGACCACGGCGCGGCCGCCGAGCACCTGGCGCTGGCGGCCGCGATGCGGCCGGATCTGCGGCACTACACCGATGCGCTGCGCAGCGTCCGAGCCACCTTGCGGGCCAGGAACGCGGCCGATGGCCAACAATGACACCTATGGCACATCCCTCAGCCCGCACTGACCCGGCCGGCCCTGACGCATCCGGAGACATGGTTCTCGAACCTGGCGACTCGCCGCTGGCGACGAGCTACGACGTCGCGCTGCTCGACCTGGACGGCGTGGTCTACCGCGGGCCGGACGCCGTGCCGGGTGCGGTGCGGGCGCTGTCGGCCGCCAAAGATGCCGGGATGCGGCTCGCGTTCGTGACCAACAACGCTTCCCGGTCGCCGTCGGCCATCGCGGCGCACCTGAGCAGGCTGGGCGTCCCGGCAACGGCGGCCGACGTGGTGACGTCCGCGCAGGCGGCGGCGACGCTGATCGCACGGCGGTTCCCGGCCGGCTCGCCGGTGCTGGTGGCCGGCGCGATCGGGCTGCGGCTGGCGTTGCGCGAGAAGGGTCTCCGGCCGGTCTCGGTGGCCGCCGAGCGACCGGTAGCGGTCGCCCAGGGGTACGCGCCAGACATGAGCTACGGGCTGCTGGCCGAGGCCGGGATCGCCGTGCGGGACGGCGCCTGGTACGTGGCCACGAACGCGGACTCGACGCTACCCACGCCGCGCGGGCCCCAGCCGGGCAACGGGTCGCTGCTGCAGGTGATCATCACGGCGACCGGGACCCGGCCGGTCGTGGCGGGCAAGCCGGAGACGCCGCTGCACGCCGAATCGATCGAGCGGACCGGTGCGCGGCGGCCGCTGGTCATCGGTGACCGGCTGGATACCGACATCGAGGGAGCCGTGCGGGGCGGGGCCGACAGCCTGCTCGTGCTGACCGGCGTCAGCACGGCCAGGGACACCGTGCTGGCTCCGGCCAGCCAGCGCCCGACCTTCCTGGCCGCCGATCTCGGCGGCCTGCTCGAGCCGCAGCCCGCGGTCGGTCCCCGAGGCGCGCAGGCGCAGGCGGACGGGCCGGACGGCCGGGCGGGCGGCGCTAGTCAGGTCATCGTCCGCTGCGGCGGCTGGCAGGCGCGGCGGCCGGCCGGCGGCGGGCCGCTGGAGCTCAGCGGTGATGGCGCCTGGATCGACGGCCTGCGGGCTCTGTGCGCGGCCGCGTGGATGGGGGAGCAGATCGGCGAGGACGCCGCCGAGCCCGCACTCGGGACGCTCGGCCAGCCACGCTGACCGGCGCGTCATCCCCGGCTCCGATTACGGCGCCGGCCGTACGCCGATGGTCTGACGAGGACCGTCGGCAGGTTCAGCCTGCGGCCTGACTGCGATCAGTTCTCCGGCCGACGCGCCGCCACCCTCCGCTCGGCCAGGCTGGGTAACGCAGGCCGGCACCGGGCCGGCCGCCAAGGAGGACGGACACATGATTGAGGCACGAGGCCTCAGCAAGCGCTACGGCGGGACGCTCGCCGTCGACAACCTCTCGTTCGCCGTGCAGCCTGGGCGCGTCACCGGCTTCCTCGGGCCGAACGGCGCCGGCAAGACCACCACGATGCGGATGATCCTCGGACTCGACCGGCCGACCAGCGGGACGGTGACCGTGAACGGGCGCCCCTTCACCGGCCTGGCCGCACCGATGCGCGACGTCGGGGCGCTGCTGGAGGCCAAGGCCGTGCACGGCGGCCGGTCGGCCTACAGCCACCTGCTCTGCCTGGCCCAGTCCAACAACCTGCCCAGGCGGCGGGTCGGCGAGGCGCTGGCCATGGTCGGGCTGTCCGATGTCGCCAGGAAGCGGTCGGGGAATTTCTCCCTCGGCATGGGACAGCGGCTCGGCATTGCCGCCGCGCTGCTCGGCGACCCCGGCATCGTGATGTTCGACGAGCCGGTCAACGGGCTCGATCCCGAGGGCATCTTGTGGATACGCAACCTGATGAAATCGCTGGCCGCGGAGGGGCGGACGGTGTTCGTCTCCAGTCACCTGATGTCGGAGATGGAGAACACGGCCGACCACCTGCTGGTGATCGGGCGCGGGCGGCTGATCGCGGACTGCTCAGTAGCGGAGTTCATCGCCGCCAACTCGGCACGCTCGGTGCGGGTCCGCACTCCGCAGCCGGCCCGGCTGGTCCGCGTCGCGGCCGCGGACGGCGGCGCGGTGCGCGACGACGGCAACGGCCAGCTCACCGTGACCGGCCTGGACCCTGCTCGGCTGGGCGACCTGGCCTTCGAGCACGACATTCCGCTGCACGAGCTAGCGCCGGTGAGTGCCTCGCTCGAGCAGGCGTTCATGGACCTGACCGCTACCGCGGTCGAATACCGGGCGGGCCTTCCTGGTGACGGCACCGACGAGACTCGGCGAGCGCGCACCGGCGCGTTGGCCGGAAAGGCAGCCTGAGATGACCACGACCACACTGACCGGCCAGAACCAGGGGGCCGGACCGAACCAGGCCGGCCTGCACGCCCGGCCGGGCGACCGGGCCGGCGGACGGCGGCCCGGCTTCGCGGCCGCGCTCCGCTCCGAGTTCACCAAGATCGTCTCGGTCCGGTCGACCTACTGGACGCTGATCGCGATGATCGTCGCCTGCGTCGGGATCGGGGCGTTGTTCAGCTACGGCCACGCGTCCCAGGTGCTCGGCGCGACCACCCAGGCCCAGCACCAGGCCGCCCTGGCATCGGCCCGGGCCAGCGCCCTCACCGGCAGCCTGTTCGGCCTGCTGATCGGGCAGCTCGTGATCGCGGTCCTGGGCGCCCTGACGATCACGTCTGAGTACTCCACCGGGATGATCAGGACCACGCTCACCGCGCTGCCCAGGCGGGGCCGTATCTACGCGGCCAAGGCGGTCGTGTTCGCCGTCGTTGGCCTGGTTACTGGCCTGGTCGTCAGCTTCGCATCGTTCTTTACCGGCCAGCTCATCCTGTCCGGCGTGCACGCCAGCGTGAGCCTGTCCCAGCCCGGCGTGCTCCGGGCGGTGATCGGCGGCGGCCTGTTCCTGGCCGTGTGCGGGCTGCTGGCGTTCGGGCTCGGCGGCATCCTGCGGCACACCGCGGGCGCGATCACCGCCGCGATCGGGCTGCTGTTCGTGACCTGGATCCTCAGCCAGTTCCTGCCCGGTCCGCCGAGCGGCTGGCTGGGCCAGGCCGACATCGACAAGTGGATACCGTTCAACGCCGGCGGCGCGATCTGGGAGCACGTCAGCGGGCTGAACATGTTCTCGCCCTGGACCGGGTTCGCGGTGTTCTGCGGCTACGCGGCCGTAGCGGTCATCGGCGGCCTGGTGGTGTTCCTGCGCCGGGACGCCTAGCGGCGCGGCCCGCCCGCGTAGCCCTGCGGTCGTACTCCGGAATCAGACCTCAGGGCGACGCGGGCGGCGTCCGGCTGCGGCAGACTGGGCCAGCGGCTCATCTGGCCGGCCGGAAAGGACCCCGACATGATCGAGGCACAGGGCCTCACCAAGAGATACGGCAGCACCCTGGCTGTCGACCAGCTGTCGTTCCGGGTGGAGCCCGGCAAGATCACCGGCTTCCTCGGCCCGAACGGCGCGGGCAAGACCACCACGATGCGGCTGATCCTCGGACTGGACCGGCCGACCAGCGGGACCGTGACCGTCAACGGCCGTCCCTTCGACCGGCTGGCCTGGCCGATGCGCGAGGTCGGGGCGCTGCTGGACGCCAAGGCCGTGCACGGCGGCCGGTCCGCCTACAACCACCTGCTGTGCGTGGCTCAGACCAACAACCTGCCCAGGCGCCGGATCGGCGAAGTGCTGGAACTGGTCGGCCTGTCCGAGGTGGCGAAGAAGCGCTCCAAGGGCTTCTCGCTCGGCATGGGCCAGCGGCTCGGTATCGCCTCGGCGCTGCTCGGCGACCCGAAGATCCTGATGTTCGACGAGCCGGTCAACGGGCTGGATCCCGAGGGCATCTTGTGGATCCGCAACCTGATGAAGGCCCTCGCGGCCGAGGGCCGGACGGTGTTCGTCTCCAGCCACCTGATGTCGGAGATGGAGAACACCGCCGATCACCTGCTTGTGATCGGTAAGGGCCGCCTGATCTCGGACTGCACGACGGCCGAGTTCATCGCGGCCAACTCGCAGCAGTCGGTGCGGGTGCGCAGCCCGCAGGCTCGCGAACTTGCCGCAGCGGCGTCGGCGGCCGGCGCGACGATCAGGGATGACGAAGGCGGCGCGCTCGTGCTGCTCGGCATGACCGCCGCCCAGGTCGGCGACCTGGCCTTTGAGCAGAACATCAGGCTGCACGAGCTAGCCCCGGCGCACGCCTCGCTGGAACAGGCGTTCATGGAACTGACCGCCTCGAGCGTGCAGTTCCACGCGGGCTTGCCCGGTGCAGACCAGGACCTCGATCCGGCCACGGCCGGGGAGGTGGCGTGACGATGACGGCGGTAACGGCGCCTGAGGCGCTGACCGGCGGGACGGCCGGACGCCAGCCGCACGGCCGGGCCGGCTTCGCCGGCACGATGCGTTCGGAGTTCACCAAGATACGCTCGGTCCGGTCGACCTACTGGACGCTGCTGGCCCTGGTGGTGGCCAGCGCCGGCATCGGCGCGCTCTTCAGCTGGGGCCAGACCCAGCGGCTGACCAGCCTGCGCCGGACGGGCCCCCGGCTGAACGGCCAGCCGGCGCCGCACGGCGTGTACACCCACCTGGCCGCGCAGATCCACGCGCAGGCGGCCAACGTCAGCCTGTTCGGCTTGCTGTTCGGTCAACTCGTGATCATCGTGCTGGGTGCGCTCGCGATCACCTCGGAATACTCGACCGGGATGATCAGGACGTCGCTCACCGCGATGCCACGACGGCTGACCATCTTCACCGCCAAGGGCGTGGTGTTCGGGCTGGTCGCCCTGGTCACCGGCGAGGTGATCAGCTTCCTGGCCTTCTTCACCGGACAGGCGATCCTGTCGACCCAGCACGTCGGCACCACGCTCGGCACTCATAACGTGCTGCGCACGGTGCTCGGCGGAGGCCTGTTCCTGGCGGTCACCGGGCTGCTGTCGTTCGGCATCGGTGCGATGCTCCGGCACACGGCCGGCGCGATAGCGGCCGGCATCGGCGTGATGTTCGTGCTGTGGATCCTCAGCCAGTTCCTGCCGGGCCCGCCGAGCGGCTGGTTCGGCCAGGCCGACATCGACAAGTGGATACCGTTCAATGCCGGCTCGGCGGTCTGGGAACACCAGGCCAACGGGCTGAACCCGTTCCCGGCCTGGGTCGGCTTCGGCGTGTTCTGCGCGTACGCGGCCGCCGCGGTCATCGGCGGCCTGATCGTGTTCGTCCGCCGCGACGCGTGAGCGCCGACCCCGATCAGACCAGAGTAAGGACGCGCACCAGCTTGACATCGGCGTCTTCCAGATCGGCGATGACCGGAACCTGGTAGCTGGCCAGCTCGCGGAACAGGCCCCTGGGCAGGAAGGCCCGGCCGATGTCGGCCGCGATCACGCGCGCGCCGCGGCCGGCCGCTCTGGTCAGCAAGCCAGCCGTCCGGCTGGCTAGTTCCCGCTCGTACCAGATGTCCCCGGCCAGCACGACGTCGGCGTCTTCGCCAGTTCCGCCGAGCACGTCACCGCGCACCGCGACCTCGACGCCGTTGGCGGCCCCGTTCAGCCCGATCGCCGCGTGGGCCAGCGGGTCGACCTCGCTGGCCAGCACGGGGCCGGCCCCGGCGAGCGCGGCCGCGATCGCGGCCAGCCCCGACCCGGCACCCAGGTCGAGGACGGAGCGCCCGGCGACCTCGGCCGGATGATCGAGCAGGTAGCGGGCCAGGGCCAGGCCGCCAGGCCAGGCGAACGCCCAGAACGGCGGCGGCTGCTCGCGCCGGCCGGCCTGCGTTTCGGTCCGCTCCCACAGCTCGAACGCGTCCGCGGCCAGGTGCAGCCGGATCTCGGGGACCATCGGGACCGGCCGCAGCGCGGTCTGGGCTCGCACGAACCCGGCCGCGGTCACGGGATCGGCCAGGGCTGTGCTGGCCAGGGCTGTGCTGGCCAGGGTTGGCAGGACGGGCACCAGTAGGTGATCCGCTCGCCGGCCGCGGTGCCGGCCCGGCCCTGACCGTCGACTGCGACAGGCGTGCCGCACCGCCGGCACGGCAGCCCGGCCCGGCCGTACACCCAGTTTTCCTCGCCACGGGTCAGATTCCCGGTCGTAATGTGGCCGGCCCGGCCGGTGTTCGCGGCCAGCAGGCGCTGGGCCAGGCCGGCCAGGGCCACCAGGTCGGTGACCGAGCCGGCCGGCCGCCACGGGCTGAGGCCGCGCAGGAACAGTACCTCGGCCTTGTACACGTTGCCGATGCCGGCCAGGTTCCGCTGGTCGAGCAGGGCCTCGCCGACCGGCCGGTCCGGTGCGGCGGCCAGCCGCCGGACCGCCTCCGCCTCGTCCCAGTCCGGACCGAGCAGGTCAGGCCCCAGGTGCCCGACGGCCTGCTCCTCGCGGGCGGCGGATAGCACCTCGACGACGCCGAGCAGGTAGCCGATGGCCTGCCAGTCCCGGTTGGCCAGCACCAGCCTGACCCGGTGGTCGCGGGGCGGGTAACCCGCGCGCCTGATCTGCCAGTAGCCGTCCATGCGCAAGTGCGTGTGCACGGTCACGGCGGGGCGGCCAGGCTCCGGTGCCAGCCGGGCCAGCAGGTGCTTGCCGCGGGAGACGACCTCGGTCACGGTCAGGCCGGTCAGGTCGGTGGCGGCGTACCTGGGCACCCGGAAATCCGAGCGCGTGAGCGGCCGCCCGGCCAGGGCCTCGTGCAGCTGGCGGCCGGCCCGCCAGACGGTGTCTCCTTCGGGCATGGTTGTCCGGTCTCAGCCCGGTCCTGACGGCCCGTCCAGGCCGGACTCGCGCAGGGTGATGTTCAGGCGGCCGGATGGCAGGCCGATGCCGGGCGGGCCGGTGCCCGGCAGCGTCCTGGTCACGCCGTGGTAGGCGAGCCTGGCCGGGCCGCCGAACACGAACAGGTCGCCGGACTCGAGCGTGATGTCGTGCCAGGGCCGGCCCCGGCTCTCCGCGTTGCCGAACCGGAACACGCAGGAAGCCCCGAGGCTGAGCGAGACCACCGGTGCCGGCGAGCGCTCGTCCTTGTCGGCGTGCAGGCCCATCTTGGCGCGGTCGTCGTAGAAGTTGATCAGGGCCACGTCCGGCTGGTAACCCGCGGCGCCCGCCTTGTCGCCGCCCGCCTCGCCGCCGTAGGCCGCGGCCAGCGCCCGGCGGCCGAGTTCGGCCAGCCAGCCGGGGAACGGCTTGACCGGCGCGCCGTCCACGTCGTCGGCCGTCCGCGAGTACCGGTAGGGGAGCCAGTGCCAGCCGAGGCAGACAGTCTGGACCGACATCGTGCCGCCTGACGGCATTGCGGTGTGCCGCAGCCCGGCCGGCGGCCTGGCCCAGTCCCGGCAGGCGGCGACCAGTTCGCGCTGCTCGGATTCGCTCAGCCAGCCGGGCACGTGTACCGCGCCCGGCGCGATCTCGGTCCGCGGCAGGCCGAACAACCCGGTCATGGCCTCACGGTACCGGCGGCGAACCCGCGGCTGGCTACAGCAAGCGTCGCAGATGCAGCAGATCGAAGAAGTTGCCCTCGACCTTCAGCCGCCCCGACAGCCAGGCCCGGGCGAAGCTGCCGGGGTCGGCCGCGATCGCCAGGACGTCGTCGCTGCTAGCGGTGAAGCGGATCTGGGCCCGGCCCCGGCCGTCGGGCAGTTCCTGCACCGGGTCGGCTCCGTGCGGGCCGAGCCTGGTCAGGTAGGTCACGCCCAGGTCACGTACGTGGCAGCTGAGCGTCCTGTCCATCAGCTTGGCCTTGCGTACCTCCGGGTCCATCTCGCCGAGCCGCCCCGTCAGGCTCTCCAGGGCGGTGCGGGTCTCTTCCGCAGTCGCCATCGTCACCCCGCTTTCCAGGTCATTGTCTGCCCGCTGGCCAGGCACTTGAACGCGGGACCCGGCTCATGGTGAACTTCCGGGCCCGCGCGCCCCGCCAATGGCGTCAGCGATGGCCGCTGGACGGTAGCGTTCCAGACAGGGCAAGGGAAGCGGGTACGAGGAGCAGGTATCAGCATGCAGCACGACACGGGGGCCGGGCCGGACGGGCCGGAGGCCGCTCCGCCGACCGGCGATCCGCGGGTCGACGACGCGCTGGCGCCGCTGGCCGGGCTGGCGAGCCTGCCGGTGACCGAGCACCCGCAGGTGTTCGAGCGCCTGCACGGACGGCTCGTCGAGGTGCTCGGCGAGCTCGGGCCGGCCGCGGCCAGCCAGTCGTAAGAGTCAGCTGATCACAATAGAAGGTACGACAATCCACGGTCTGGGCGAACGAGGACGCGAGGCGTCGCTGATGGCACGACGGGCACGGCTGGACGCGGAGCTGGTGCGCCGCGGCCTGGCCCGCTCGCGCGTCCAGGCAGCCGGCCTCATCGCGGCCGGCCAGGTCCAGGTCGCCGGAATGGCCGCGGGCAAGGCCGCGACCCAGGTTAGCGCGGACACGCCGATTACGGTACGGCCTGACCGGCAGGACCCGGGCTACGTCTCCCGGGGCGGGCACAAGCTGGCCGGGGGGCTCGCCGCCTTCCCTGAGCTGCGGGTGGCCGGGCGCCGGTGCCTGGACGCCGGCGCCTCGACCGGCGGGTTCACCGACGTGCTGCTGCGGGCCGGGGCCGGGCAGGTCATCGCGGCCGACGTCGGCTACGGGCAGCTGGCCTGGTCCCTGCGGGCCGACCCGCGGGTCACGGTGCTCGACCGGGTGAACGTCAGGGCCCTCGAGCCGGCCCAGGTTGCCCCGGCCCCAGGCGTCGTCACCGCGGACCTGTCGTTCATCTCGCTGACCCAGGTGCTGCCCGCCCTGGCGGCCTGCGCCGAGCCCGAGGCCGACTTCCTGCTGCTGGTCAAGCCGCAGTTCGAGGTGGGCAAGGGCAACGTCGGGGCGGGCGGCGTGGTGCGGGATCCCGGCCTGCGGGCCGACGCGGTGGCCGCGGTGGCCAGGTCGGCCGCGGAGTTGGGGCTGGGCGTGTGCGGCGTGACGGCGAGCCCGCTGCCCGGCCCGTCCGGCAACGTGGAGTACTTCCTGTGGCTGCGGCGCGGCGCCCCGCCGCTCGATCAGGCCGTGCTCGACGCGGCGATCGCGCAGGGACCGCAGTGACGGCCCCGCCCGGTCGCACGATGCTGCTAGTCGTGCACACCGGCAGGCCGGAAGCGGTCCGCACCGGCCGGATCGTCGCCGCCCGGCTCGGCGCGGCCGGGGTCGCGGTACGAGTGCTGACCTCCGAGGCGGCCGACCTGCGGTGCCCGGGCACGTCGGTGCACCCGGCCGCGCCCGAGGCGGCCGAGGGCACCGAGATGGTGCTGGTCATCGGCGGCGACGGCACCCTGCTGCGGGCGGCCGAGCTGGCCAGGCCGGCCGGGGCGGCGCTGCTCGGCGTCAACCTTGGCCATGTCGGGTTCCTGGCCGAGACCGAACCCGAGGTGCTGGAAGACGCCGTCGACCGGATCCTGGCCGGGCAGTACTGCGTCGAGCCGCGGATGACCATCGACGTGGCGGTCCGGCAGAACGGCACGGTCACTGCCACCACGTGGGCGCTGAACGAGGCCACGGTCGAGAAGGCGGCCAGGGAGCGGATGCTGGACCTGGTCACCGAGGTCGACGGCCGGCCGCTGTCGCGCTGGGGCTGCGACGGGATGGTGTTCGCGACCCCGACCGGGTCGACCGCCTACGCGTTCTCGGCCGGCGGGCCCGTGGTCTGGCCCGACGTGGAAGCCCTGCTGCTGGTGCCGATCAGCGCTCACGCCCTTTTCGCAGGGCCTATGGTGGTATCACCGGAATCCGTGCTGGCGGCCGAGGTGATCGGCTCTTCCGGCGGCCACGGCGGGACCTCGGGGGCGGTGCTGTGGTGCGACGGCCGCCGGATGGTGGAGCTGCCGCCGAACGCCCGCGTCGAGGTGCGCCGGGGCAGCCGGCCGGTGCTGCTCGCCCGGCTGGACGGCCAGGCCCGTGCCGACGGGCTCGGCGCGAACGTAGGCGCGACGTTCACCGACCGGCTGGTCGCCAAGTTCGGCCTGCCGGTGGCGGGCTGGCGCGGCCGGGCAGCCCTCCGGGCCGGCCGTGGATCAGCCGCAGACGAGGGCCAAGCCGGGACCGAAGGGACAGTCCGAGACGAGGAGCCGGCGGACGATGCTTGAGGAAGTCAGGATCAGCGGTCTCGGCGTCATCGACGAGGCGGTGCTCGAGCTGTCCCCCGGCTTCAACGTGGTCACCGGGGAGACCGGGGCCGGCAAGACCATGGTCGTGTCCGGGCTCGGCCTGCTGTTCGGCGGCCGGGCCGACCCGAGCCGGATCCGGCCGGGTGCGGAGCGGGCGACGGTCGAGGGCCGGCTCCGCACGCAGCCCGACGGCGACGTCGCCCGGCAGATCAGCGAGTCCGGCGGCGACCTCGACGACGACGGCACCACGCTGGTCCTGGTCCGCTCGGTGTCCGACCAGGGCCGGTCCCGTGCGTTCGCAGGCGGCCGCTCGGTGCCGGTGTCGCTGCTAATCAACCTGGCCGAGGACCTGGTCGCCGTGCACGGCCAGGCCGACCAGCAGCAGCTGCTCAAGCCCGGCCGGCAGCGCCAGGCTCTGGACCGGTTCGGCGGGGCCGGGCTCAGCCGCGTGCTCGGTGAATACCAGCGCGCTTACGGCCGCCACCTGAAGGTCGCGAAGGAACTGGCCGAGCTGACCGACCAGGCCCGCGAGCGGGCGGCCGAGGCCGAGGACTTGCGGCACGGGCTGGCCGAGGTGGAGCGGCTGGAACCGGCCGACGGCGAGGACATCGAGCTGGCGGCGGAGGCCGAGCGGCTGTCGAATGCCGACACCCTGCACTCGGCCGCGACCACCGCGCACGAAGCGCTGGTCGCCGACCCGTCCGGCGCGTCCTACGAGCCGGCCGACGTGCTGACGCTGCTGGGCTCGGCCCGGCACGCGCTGGAGACAGCGGCCGAGCACGACCCGGTGCTGGGCGAGCTGGCCGGGCGGATGTCCGAGGCGGCCTACCTGCTGTCGGACCTGGCCGCCGAGCTGGCCTCGTACGCCGACTCGGTCGAGGCCGACCCGGCCCGGCTGGCCGTGGTGCAAGACCGCAGGGCCGAGCTGACCAGGCTGGTCAGGACCTATGGCGGGGCGCCGGTCCCGCAGGCGGGCCGCGGTGGCCAGGACGGCGACCTGGCCGCGGACGCCGGGGACGGCCGGACGGGAGTTCCGGATCTTGGTGGTGTGCTGGCCTGGGCCAAGGGGGCCGCGGCCCGGCTGGCCGAGCTGGAAGGGGACGACGACCGGATTTCGGCGCTGGCCAACGCCGAGGCCGAGCTGGCCGCGTCCGTCCGCGACCTCGGCGGCCAGCTGACCGCGATCCGGCAGGAGGCGGCCGGGCGGTTCGACGAGGAGGTCACGGCCGAGCTCGCCGCGCTGGCGATGCCGCACGCCCGGCTGTCGGCGGTGCTGACGGCCCTGCCCGATTACGGGCCGCACGGCGGCGACGACGTCGAGATCAGGCTGGCCGCCCATCCCGGTGCGCCGCCGCTGCCGCTGCATAAAGGAGCCTCCGGCGGAGAGCTATCCCGGGTCATGCTGGCGATCGAGGTGGTCTTCGCGGGCGCCGACCCGGTGCCGACGTTCGTGTTCGACGAGGTCGACGCCGGCGTCGGCGGCAAGGCGGCGGTCGAGATCGGCCGGCGGCTGGCCAGGCTGGCTCGCAGCGCCCAGGTCATCGTGGTGACGCACCTGCCGCAGGTGGCCGCGTTCGCCGACACCCACCTGGTGGTGGAGAAGTCCGAGGACGGACTGGTCTCCTCCAGCGGTGTGGTCAGGCTGGACGATGCGGGCCGGGTGCGCGAGCTGTCCAGGATGCTGGCCGGCCTGGAGGATTCTGAGTACGGGCGGGCGCACGCCGGCGAGCTGCTGGCCGCGGCCGCGGCCGAGCGGTCGGGTCCGGGGACGCGGTCATGAGCCGGGTTCTGGCCGCCGGCGGCTGAGGCAGGCGGTCATGGCACCGACAGGTAATCGCTCTGGCACACTTAGTAACGCTATGCGGGCGTACTCGCGGCGGCTGACCAGCCGGAACGCGGAGGCGGCGCCCGAGCTGCCCGGGCTCACCGCGCCGGCCAGGCTCGACCGCCGCACTAAGACGCTGACCAGGCGGCTGCGCCCCGGGGATATCGCGATCATCGACCACGCCGACCTGGACCGGGTCAGCGCCGAGTCGCTGCTCAACTGCCAGGTGGCCGCGGTCATCAACGCTGCCCAGAGCGTCACCGGCCGGTATCCGAACCTAGGGCCGCAACTCCTGGTCGAAGCCGGTGTCCCCCTCATCGATGACGCCGGGCCCGAGGTGTTCGACAAGGTCAGCGAGGGACGGCTGGTCCGGCTGGACGGCGACACGCTGTATCTCGGCGACGCGGTCGTGGCCAAGGGCACCGTGCAGACGCCCGACTCGGTCGCGACGGCGATGATCAAGGCCAAGGCCGGCATGGCCGCCCAGATCCGCGCGTTCATGTCGAACACCGTCGAGTACATCAACCGGGACTTCGAGGAGCTGATCGACGGCATCCGGGTTCCCGAGCTGCGGACCAAGCTGGAAGGCCGGCACGCGCTGGTGATCGCGCGCGGCTACCGGCACCGCGAGGACCTGCAGGCCCTGCGGGCCTACATCAGGGAGTTCAAGCCTGTCCTGGTGGCCGTGGACGGCGGCGCCGACGCGCTGCTGGACGCGGGCTACAAGCCGCACATGATCGTCGGTGACATGGACTCGGTGTCCGACCGGGCCCTGCGGTGCGGGTCCGAGATCGTCGTGCACGCCTACCCGGACGGGACCGCGCCAGGGCAGGAACGGGTCACCGCCCTCGGCCTGGCCTCGGTGCTCTGCCCGGCCACCGGCACCAGCGAGGACGTCGCGCTGCTGCTCGCCGACGAGATGGGCGCACGCCTCATCGTGGCCGTGGGGATGCGGTTCACGCTGGTAGAGTTCCTCGACAAAGGTCGGCCTGGCATGGCCAGCGCGGTTCT
This sequence comes from Streptosporangiaceae bacterium, assembly GCA_036391235.1. Lineage (GTDB taxonomy): Bacteria > Actinomycetota > Actinomycetes > Streptosporangiales > Streptosporangiaceae > Chersky-822. The sequence goes on along the minus strand of DASWAH010000288.1, from coordinate 1,600 downwards.
GACCAGGATGCGGGTCGGCGACAAGATCGTCGAGCCGAAGGGCGTGAGCCGGCTCTACCAGAGCCGGATCTCCGGATCCTGGCTGCTGCTGCTGGTGATCGCGGCCGTGGTGGCGCTTGCCGTCGCGGTGAAGGTACTGCCGGTAGGCCAGATCGTGCTCACGTTCATCGGGCTGAAGCTGAGCCCGTTCTGGCACTGGCTCACGGGACTGAAGCTGTGATCGATTTCCGGTATCACCTCGTCTCGATCGTCGCGGTGTTCCTGGCCCTCGCGATCGGCATCGTGATCGGCGCGACCGCCCTGAAACCGGCCGTCACGTCCACGCTGGCCAGGGAGGCCAAGGCCGAGGCCAGGCGGAACAAGTCGCTGTACGCGCATAACACGCAGCTCAAGCGCGAGATCGCGGCCGACGAGTCGTTCGCCGCGGCGGCCGAGGGCCGGCTGCTGCCCGGCCTGCTGACCGGCCAGAGCGTGGTACTGGTGCTCGCGCCGAACACCGACAGCGCGACCGTCGCCGGCGTGACCACGGCGCTGCGGGAGGCCGGGGCCACCCTGACCGGCCAGGTCGTGCTCACCTCACAGTTCTTCGACACCACGGCGGCCAACGAGCAGACGATGGCGGCGGCGGCCAAGAGCCTCGCCCCGGCCGGTCTGGTGCCGCCGAAGTCGACGCCCGACCCTCAGATCTCCGGCCAGCAGGCCGTGGCCCAGGTGCTCGCCGAGACGATAGCGGCCAGGGACGGCCTGGCCACGCTCACCCAGGCCGAGCTCAACAAGGTGCTGGCCGGGTTCGCCAGCGGGCAGTACCTCCAGGTCAAGGGAGCCTCGGGCAGCACCAGGCTGAACGGGCAGGCGAGCCTGGCGGTGGTGATGATCCCGCAGACGGTGCCCCCGGCCAAGGTCAGCGACCCGTTCAACCGGGCCCTGGTCTGGCTCACCCAGGACCTGGCCGAGACGACCAGGCCGACGCTGATGGCCGGCCCGCTGCTCGGCTCGGGGCCGCGCAGCGCGATCGAGGCGGTCACCAGCGGCAGCGCCGGGGTGGCCCTGACCACGGTGGACAACGCCGAGACCAAGTTCGGCCAGATCATCGTGGCCCAGGCGCTGCGCAAGCTGCTGGAGCCGGGAACCCAGCCGACCGCGTACGGGGTACGGCCGGGCACGGTGCCGAGCCCGGCGCCCAGCCCTTCGGTCTCGCCGTCGTCGACGCCGTCGAGTTCGAGCCGGCCGAAGAAGGCCGTGAAGTGAACCGCGGTCGCGCGCTCGCCCGCGGCCTGGTCGCGGCCGGCGCAGCCCGGCTCGGCTACGCCGCCCTGACCGGCGCGCCGCCGGGCGGTGCGGCCCGGTGGACCAGGACCAACCACCGGGGCGAGCAGCTCACCTTGCTGGAGGGGCCCGCCCTGACCGTGGCCAGCGTCGCGGTCTCGGCCATCGGGCCCGGGCTGCCGCCCCGGGCCCGGGCCGCGCTGGCGGTGGCCGGTGCCGGGGCGGCGGCGTTCGGCGGGTACGACGACCTAGCCGGCAGCGGCAGCCGGCGCGGGTTCCGCGGCCACCTCGGCGCGCTGGCCCGGGGCGAGGTCACCACCGGCGCGGTCAAGCT
>DASWAH010000287.1:0-5220 GCA_036391235.1 Streptosporangiaceae bacterium | reverse complement strand
CCGGGCAGCACCCACGGCGACTCGGTGACCGAGGCGAGGATCTGGTCGGGAATCGCCCAGGCCGCGAGGTCCTCCCGCCAGCGCCGCAGCAGCGCCCCGGCGTCAGGCTGGCCGGATCCGCTGTTGTCAGATCCACTGTGGTCAGATGCACCGTGGTCAGGTCCGGTCACGGCTCGATGCTATGTCCGTCGACGGGCTCGCCGTCCCGGTGTTCGTCCTCGGCGCGCTCGCGCTTGGCCAGCGGCACCGCGAACCAGAGCGTGGCGAACAGGCAGATGACGAAGACGCCGATAATGATCGCGGGCCCGCCGCTGGTGACGAAGCTGATGATCAGCACGACGGCCGCCGCGACGGCGAGGCCGACGCAGATCAGCCCGGCGATCGCCATCACGTTGGCATCGCGGACGACCGCTTCCTTCAGGTTCATTCTGAACACCAGCCGGTGGTAGGCCACCGGGGCCAGCAGCAGCGCCGTCGACAGCACGCACAGCAGCAGGTCGGCGAGGTAGATGTCGCGCTGGACCGGGCCGAGCTTGGCGAACCGGTTGGTGAAGGGCAGCGAGAGCAGGAAACCGAACAGCACCTGCACGCCGAGTCCGGCTACCCGCAGTTCCTGCAGCAGCTCCATCGTGTTGCGGTCGACACGCTGGGATTCGGTTTCGTTCCTGGGGTCCTGGGTCGTCGTCATCGCTGAACCTCGTGGGAAAACGGGTAATTCGGCCGCGGATGCGGCTGCCCACTGCTTCCCAGGGCCGGAACTCCTAACCGGAGCCGATGTCAGCGGCCGGGGAGCTTGACCACCGTGATGAAGAACTCGTCGATCTGGCGGACCGCGCGCACGAACGCGTCGAAATCGATCGGTTTGCTGACAAACGCGTTCGCGTGCAGGTCATAGCTGCGCATGACGTCTTCCTCGGCGTCTGATGTCGTCAGCACCACGACGGGGATCTGCCGCAGGTCCGGGTCGGCCTTGATCTCGGCCAGTATCTCGTGGCCGGACTTCCTCGGCAGGTTCAGGTCGAGCAGGATCAGGTCGGGCCGGGGCGCGCTGGCGAACGATCCGGTCCGGCGCAGGAAGGCCATCGCCGAGTCGCCGTCGGAGACCACCGACAGGTGGTTCCTGACCTTGTTCTCGGCAAAGGCATCCCTGGTGATGACGACATCGCCCGGATCATCCTCGATCAGCAGGACCTGAATCATCTCGCCCGAGCCCGGCATGCTCATCAGTCTTCCTCGGCTTCCTCGGGCGCCGGCAGAGTCCACCGGATCGTCGTGCCGGGTCCGGCTGTGCGGGTATCGACCCAGATCCGGCCGCCGTGGAAGTCGACGATCTTGCGGCACAGCGCCAGCCCGATTCCGGTGCCCGGGTAGGCGTCTCGCGGGTGCAGCCGCTGGAAGATGACGAAGACGCGCTCGGCGTGATCGGGCGAGATGCCGATGCCGTTGTCCTGGCAGGCGAACTCCCAGTCCTGGCCGGCCTGGACCGCGGTGATCGAGACCACCGGGGTCTGGTCGACCCGGCGGAACTTGATCGAGTTCGCGATGAGGTTCTGGAACAGCTGGGTCAGCAGCGTCGCGTCGCCGGTGACCTGCGGCAGGTCGCCGATTTCGACCCTGGCCTCGGTGTCGGTGATCATCGCGTCGAGGCGGTCCACGGCCTCGCTGGCCACGGCGTTCAGGTCGACCGGGCCCCTGGCCGTACCCGGCTGCCCGACCCGGGAGAACGTCAGCAGCTCGTTGATCAGCAACTGCATGCGCTTGGCCCCGTCGACCGCGAATCCGATGTACTGGCGGGCCCGGTCATCGAGCTGCCCCGAGTACCGCGACTCCAGCATCTGGCAGAAGCTGGCCACCTTGCGGAGCGGTTCCTGCAGGTCGTGGGAGGCGACGTAGGCGAATTGCTCGAGCTCGCGGTTGGACCGCTCCAGCTCGCCGGCCTTGAAGGACAGGTCGTCGAGGCTGGACAGCAACTGGCGGCGCATCGCCTCGACGTCGGCGCCGAGCTCGATCACCTCACGCGGCCCGGAGATCGTCAGCTGGTGTTCGAGACCTCCTGAGGCGACCACCTGCGCTTCGTCGCCGAGCGCGGCCAGCGGCCTGATGACCCAGGTCACCATGGCCGCCCAGGCTGCCGCGCCCGCCGCGATCAGCGCGACGGCACCGGTGATGGCGATCAGGATCACCCCGGTGGTGGCCCGGTGCAGCCTGGCCAGCGCGGCCGTCCGCTCGGCCCCCAGCTCGGTCCGCAGCGCGCCGATGCCGGCCCGCAGCTTGTCGAAGTCGTGCTTGCCCAGAGCCTCCATCAGCGGGCCGGGCGGACGGCCGGCCTTGACCGAGGCGATCGTGGGCTCGGCGTAGCGGTTGTCCCAGATGGCCGCTTGCTTCTCGACTTGGTCCAGCCGGACGCGCAGCCGCGGGTAGGCGTCGATCAGCTGGTGCAGCGCCCTTATCTGGCGGTGACTCTCGGCGACGCCCTGGTGGTAGGGCTGCAGGAAAGACTGCTGCCTGGTGATGATGTAGCCGCGGACGCCGGTCTCCTCGTTCAGCGCCGCGGCGAGCAGGTAGCTCGAGCTCCTGGCGCCCGGATCGAGCCGATTGACCTGCAGGTCGACCGCGCTGACCATGCTGTTCAGCGCGAGTCCGCCGAGCGCGCAGCCGAGCACCAGCAGAGTCGCGGCGACCGCGAACGTGACGGCCAGCCGACGACGCAGCGACCAGCTGGTCTCGCTGAAGCTGAGCCGGGTCCTGGCCCAGATCCTGGCCGGCCCGTCAGGCCCGGGCGGTGCCTGATCGCCGGGCCGCGGGCGGGTCGCCCTGGCCAGCTGGTCGGTCACGGGTGCCGCCCGACGATGATGATCGCCAGGTCGTCGGCCATCGGGCCGCCGTTCAGCCGCTCGACCGTCTTGAGCAGCGAGTCGGCCAGGCTATCGGTGAACCCGGGTGTCGTCGGCTCGGGCGATAGCGCCATGATCAGGTCGAGGAGCCCCTCAGGGCCGAGGACCCGCCGGTCCGGGCCGGCCTTGCCCTCGATCAGGCCGTCGGTGTAGAGCATCAGCGCCCAGCGCTGGCCGAGCGCGACCGGAATCTGGGGCCAGCCCTCGTCGAACAGGCCGAGCGGCGGCCCGGGCCGGCCGTTGCCCAGGGCCAGCGGCGGCGAGCCGAGCAGCACGGGCGGCGGGTGGCCCGCGATGTGCAGGGTTCCTTCACCCGAGGCGACGTCCAGGCGCAGGGTGGCGACGGTGGCGAAGACCTCGGGCCGGTGCCGTTCCTTGATCAGCACTTCCTGCAGGCAGTGCAGCGTCTGGTCAGGCTCATGGCCGGACAGCACGAGCGTGCGCCAGGCGACGCGCAGGCAGACGCCGAGCGCGGCCTCGTCGGGGCCATGCCCGCACACGTCGCCAATCAGCGCGTGCAGCGAACCGTCGCTGAGCTGGACCAGGTCGTAGAAATCGCCGCCGAGCAGGGCCTGGTCGCGGCCCGGGCGGTACCGCAGCGAGTGATACAGGCTGGTGTCGTTGAGGATCGGGACCGGCAGCAGGCCGCGTTCCAGGCGGGCGTACTCGGCCTGCCGGATCTCGGCCTCGTGCAGCCGCCGGGCCGACTCGTTGGCCCGCTTCCGCTCGATCGCGTACCTGATGCACCGGCTCAGCGTCGCCCCGTCGACCTGGCCCTTGATCAGGTAGTCCTGGGCGCCGGCGGCCATCGCGGCCACGCCGAGGGAAGCGTCGCTGGCGCCGGTCAGCACCAGCACGGCAGCGTCGGGAGCCAGGCTCAGAACATGCCTGAGACCGTCGAATCCCACAGAATCGGGCAGGCCGAGGTCGAGCAGCACGCAGACCGGGCTGGCCTGCAGCGCGCGGGTGGCCGCGGCCAGGCTTTGCCGCCAGGACAGCGAGACTCCGAGCCCGGCATCATGCAGGTACTCCTGGACGAGGATGGCGTCGGCTTCGTCATCCTCGATCAGCAGCACCGGCACTACCTCGCCGGGGTCGGCGCCTTCTGTGGCAAGCTGAAGCATTCCGCGGGTCTTTCAGGCGTCGCTGGCAGGTCGGTCCATCGTCCGGAGCTTACTCGCGAAGGGGGAATAGCGCCTGGTTCGGCAGCTCTGGCGACCGTCCGCCGGCGGCCAGCACGGCTGGCCGGAATGCCGGGCCGTGCCTACGGTGTTGCCTGGCTGTGGCGGCAGCCCGTAAATAGTGGATCGTGGTAGTTACCGGAACGGGTTCTCGAGCACGAGGTGTCGGTGTCTGAAGCAGAGTCGCGCGATCTGAGCGCCGAGCTTGCGCAGGCTGCCGGGGAGCTGCTCACTCTGGCCAGCGCATCGGAGTCGCGGGCGATGCACCGGCTGGTCGAGCTGTCGGCCCGGCACGTTCCCGGCTGCTCGGGCGCGACCGCGGTGCTGCTCGAGGACGGCGAGGCCAAGCTGACCGCGGCCAGTCATCCCGACCTGTCCGAGCTGGCCGAGGTCCAGCACGCCTGGCGGCGCGGGCCGATGATCGACGCCCTCGCGTCCGGGCACCAGGTGAACTGCGCCGACACCCTGACCGAACAGCGCTGGCCCGAGTACACCGGCCGGGCCCTGTCGATGGGCGTGCGCTCGTCGCTGACGCTGGTGCACCAGGCCGACCCGATGGCGCTCGCGCTCTCGCTGTACGCGACCAGGCCCCGGGTTCTCGACCCGGACCGGGTGCCGATTGGCGAGCTGCTGATCGCGTTCGGCAGCGCGGTGATGCGGAACACGGCCACGTACGACGCCGCGCAGCGCACGGCCAGGCAGCTGACCGAGGGGGCGGATTCCCGGGCCATCGTGGACCAGGCCAAAGGGATCCTGATGGTCGGCCTGAGCTGCAGCGCCGACGAGGCGCTGAAGCGGATGCGGGAGATCTCGCAGTCCAGCCACATCAAGGTGACCGAGGTCGCGCGGCGGATCGTGGAGTCACACGAGCTCGAGCGGAGCTGACCGCGGTTTACCCCGGCCGGGCCCAGGGTAGCTGCGGGCACCCGAATAGACAGGCTGAGCGCCGATGACACTCCCGTCGTCCTACGTGTGGCCCGCCGACCGGGTCAGGGCATGGACGGCTGCGCTCGACGCGCTCGCCGCGGCCGGCGGCGTGGCCGTGACCGCGGCCAGTGAGCCTGAGCTGCGGGCGGGAACGGCCCTGGCCCTGGTCGGCGGCTTCGCCGACTGGGCCATCGTCGACCTGTCTGCCTGGGGCCCGG
>DASWAH010000286.1:0-24990 GCA_036391235.1 Streptosporangiaceae bacterium | reverse complement strand
AGCGGTCACGGTGACCAGGGACTGCGCCACCGGCCGGCACATCACGCTGGCGATCGGCTATGGCGGCCGCCAGGAGCTGGTCGACGCGATCGCCTCGCTGCTGCACGAGCGGGCGGCCGCCGGGCAGGCCATGGACGAGCTAGCCGGCTCGCTCACCATGGACGACATTTCCAAGCACTTGTACACTGCTGGCCTGCCCGACCCCGACCTGGTCATCCGCACGAGCGGCGAGCAGCGGCTGTCGAACTTCCTGCTCTGGCAGAGCGCGTTCTCCGAGCTGTATTTCTGCGACGCGTACTGGCCGGCGTTCCGCGAGATCGACTTCCTGCGGGCACTGCGCAGCTACGCCGGCCGGGCCCGCCGGTTCGGCGCCTGATTCCCCTAGCCTGACTCCCTGGCCCTGAATCCCGACTGAGAGGACCGCTACATGACCGCGTGGGACAAAGAGGTCGGCGCGATCGTGCTGTTCACCGAGGACCTGGCCGCGGCCAAGGCGTTCTATGCCGAGGTCTTCGGCCAGCCGCTGGTGCACGAGGACGAAACGTCGGCCGTGTTCAAGTTCCCGAACACGATGGTGCTGGTGGTGGACGCCAGCTCGGCGGCCGAGCTGGTCACGCCGACCGCGGTCGGCCCCGGCGGGAGCGGGCCGCGGAGCATGCTCAGCGTGTTCGTGCCCGACGTGGATGCGGTCTGCGCCGAGCTGGCGGCCAAGGGAGTGCGGCTGCTGAACGGCCCGGTCGACCGCCGGTGGGGCATGCGGACAGCCGCGTTCGCCGACCCGGCCGGCCACGTCTGGGAGGTCGCCCAGGAAATCGCGTCCGGCCAGGCCTGAGCTCAGGAGCCGAGCAACCGGTCAAGGAACTCGCCGACCGCGCTCTCGCCTTCGGCGAGCGCCGCGGCCGGGTCGTCGGCCCGCGCGATCATGAGGGCGACCTCGTAGGTCATGGCCAGCACGATGTGGGCGAACACGCCGACGTGACGCTGGTCGACGCGGCCGGCCTCCGCCGCCCACTGCAGCGCCCCCCTGATGAAACCCAGGCTGCCCTGCTCGTCCAGCTCACGCCAGCGCTGCCAGCCCAGGACCGCGGGCGCGTCGATGATGGCGATCTGCCGGATCACCGGGTCGCTGGCCAGCCCCACCCAGGCGAGGCACTCGGCCCGCAGCGCGGCGACCGGATCCTGAGCATCCCGGGTCGCGGCGTACAGGACCTGGCCGACCCGGCCGGCCACGCCTTCGATCACGCCCCAGAACAGCGCGTCCTTACCCGGGAAGTGGTGGTACAGCGAACCGCGGCTGACCCCGGACTCGGCCAGCACCGCCTCGATCGAGGTCGCGTCGTACCCGCGCTCAGCGAACAGCCGGGTCGCGACCTCCACCAGGTGCGCCCGGGTCGCCTGACCCCGCTCGACGTTCTTGTTCGCCATCCCGTCTCCCGGCTCTCCGGTCTCGTGTTGGCCGTCCGTCTGCCCGGCCGGAGTGCGCCGGCCGTTGAGCCGGCCGGCCCTAAGCCGGCCAGCCATGAGCCGGCCAGCCATGAGCCGGCCAGCCATGTGTCAGCTCGCCCACTCGCGCCCTTGACAAACCGACTGACGGTCTGTGAATGTTAGACCGATAGTCGGTCTAGTCGACTTAGACTAGCGCCCCGAAGCACGGCCCGGGAGGACATCGATGCTCAGCGAGATGGAGCACCTCGACAAGTACCGCGGCGAGATCCGGGCCGCACCGGGCCGGGCCAGCTACATCGACACCGGCGGCCCCGGCCGGCCAGTGCTGTTCATCCACGGGCTAGGTACGAGCGCCTACCTGTGGCGGCACGTAATCGGCGAACTCGCCGGCCGCCGCCGTTGCGTAGCCGTTGACCTGCCACTGCACGGCGGCACGCCGGCCGCGTCGGACCAGGACTTCTCGCTGCCCGGGCTGGCCGCTTTCGTGGCCGGCTGCTGTGACGCGCTCGACCTGGCCGACATCGACGTGGTCGCCAACGACACCGGCGGCGCCGTCGCGCAGGTGTTCGCGGCCGGGAACCCCGCCCGGCTGCACAGCCTGGCCCTGACCAACTGCGAGACGCACGACAACCTGCCGCCGCGGGCGCTCAAGCCCGCCGTGCTGCTGGCCCGGCTCGGCCTGCTCGCGCCCGTGATGCCCGGCCGGATGCGCGACACCGAGAAGGCCAGGCAGCGCGTCTACGGCTCCGGCTACCAGGACGTCGGCAAGCTGCCCGCGGACATCGCCCGCTACTGGCTGGACCGCGCGTTCGGCACACCCGAGGCGGCCCGCCAGTTCCAGCGCCTGCTGGTTTCCCTGCGCGCCAGTGACCTGCTCGCCGTCGAACCCGCTTTGCGCCGGCTCGACGTCCCGACCCTGATCGTCTGGGGCACCTCGGACGTCTTCTTCGACCGGAAGTGGGCCTACTGGCTGCGGGACACCATCCCCGGCGCAGCCGATGTCATCGAACTGGCCGGCGCGCGGCTGTTCTTTCCCGACGAGCGGGCGGGCGAACTAGCCGCGGCCCTGATCCGCCATTGGGAACGTCATCCCTGAAGCTTGCTGCGGAACCGGACGGCTACCGCGGTGTTGGCCGCCAGCACCACCGCGAGGACCGCGGCCAGCACTGGCTGGCCCAGCGCGGCCAGGGCCGCGACGGCGGCCGCGAAGACTACGGCCTTCACGGCCAGCGTCCCGGCCAGCGGCAGCGGGAACCTGGCCCGCGGCGCGGCGAACAGACCCCACACGACCGCAGCCAGGGCCGGGGTGCCCAGGCCGAGCAGGATCGAGACGGCCGTGTTCGGCCCGGTCTCGAAGCCCCAGAGGCCGAGCACGACCAGTACGAGGAGTTCGAGCAGGAAGGCCACCGCCTCGTTGGCGGCGTAGAGCGACTTCGACATCGTGCAACCTTCCGAGTGTTCTGGGTCCCGGGCACGCGCAGCCCGCAAGATCGTAACCGGGCTCCTGACGTGGCCAGCGCGCACGCTGAGCAGACCAACGTCAGCGGCGGCGGTGTGCTAGGCACGACATATGCCGGAAGACGATGTGCGGGTGATCCCGGCCAACGAGTCGAGCTGGGAGGATCTGCAGGCGGTGTTCGGCCGCGGAAGCGCGGCCAAATGCCAGTGCCAGCGGATCAAGCTGGGAGATCACGACTGGTTCGCGATGCCGGTCGAGGAGCGCGCCCACCGGCTGCGGGAAGAAGCCGACTGCGACCGGCCGGACGCGGACCGGTCGAGCGGCATGGTCGCCTACCTCGCCGGCGTGCCGGTCGGCTGGGTCGCGGTCGAGCCGCGGGCCGGCTACCGGCGGCTGCGCGGGTCACCGGTGCCGTGGGCGGGGCGGAACGAAGACCCTGACGATCCCGGCGTCTGGGCCATCGTCTGCTTCGCGATCAGGCCCGGCTATCGCGGCCAGGGCCTCACCAGGCCGCTCGCCAGGGCGGCCGCCGAGTACGCTCGCGCGCACGGCGCCACCGCCGTCGAGGCGTACCCGATGGTTCCCAAGCCCGGCCAGGACGTGTCCTGGGGCGAGATGAACGTCGGCTCGCGCAACACGTTCGTCGCGGCCGGGTTCCGCGACGTCAGCCACCCGACCACGCGCCGCGTCGTCATGCGTCTTGACCTGGGTTAGAGGCCGCCGTTCTCTGGTGCGGCGACGCCGGTCGACCTGCGGAGTGCCTGCTCCGGCTATCTGGGCTGGGCCCGGCGGGCCAGGACATCCTCGTCCGAGCAGAATCCCCGGCCGCTGGCCTTCAGGCACAGCAAGCCGACGAGCCTGCCGTCGGAGTCGACGACGGCGGCCCGGCGTCGGCCCGCCGCCACCATCGCTCGCTGTGCTTCAGCCAAGTCCGCCCGCGCAGGCACGGTCCGGCCCGTGAGTCGTCCTAGCGGAGCGGCAAAGTCGTCAGGAGCGGAGCTTGGCGGCAGGTCCCCGCGCTCTACGACCGATTCCAGGCGCCCGGCCGGGTTTGTGATCAGCGCTGCGTGCACATGCTCGTCGGCGAAGAACTGGCGGATGTCGCGCACGGTCGCCGACTCCGGATGCCGCACCGGAATCGTGACCATAGCCCCGGCAACGATGGCCACGGTCTTACTCACCGGCAGCCGGAACATCGATCCACCGGGCCGCCACATCGTGCGGATCAAGCCCGATCACCAGCACCCGAGGCGGCAGGGCTGCTGTGTCCACGTCCGGAGTCTATGCCGCACCGCCGGCTGGCTATCTGCGCCAGGCACCCGGGATCGCCGTCGGCGGCCAGTGGTTGGATCTGCACATGGCCCTGAAGACCACGTTCGCCGACAAGCCCACGCTGACCGGGGAGCTTGTCCTGCTCCGGCCAGTCCAGGCGTCCGACGCCGCGGGACTGCTCGCCGTGGATGCCGAGACGCTCCGGCTGACGGGCAGCCCTCAGGACACCGGGTTCACCCTTGAGAAGCTGGAGGACTGGTATGCGACCCGGGCGGAGCACGACGACCGTCTGGACCTGTCGATCATCGAACGAGCCACCGGCGAGTGGGCCGGTGAGGTCGTGCTCAACGAGCTGAGCCAGGCGAACGAATCGTGCGGGTTCCGGATCCTGTTGCAGGGGCCCAGGTTCTACGGACGCGGGCTGGGAACGGAGGCGACCCGGCTCGTCGTCGACTATGCGTTCACCGTGGCCGGCGTGCACCGGATCGAGCTCGAGGTGTACGACTTCAACCCGCGCGCGCGCCATGTCTACGAGAAGGTCGGCTTCACGCACGAGGGCACCAAGCGAGACGCGCTCCGGTGGGACGGCGAGTGGGTCGACTGCCACTGCCTAGGCCTGCTGCAGCGCGAATGGAGGACCTGGCGCAGCCCGCCGCTGATCGACAACTGCTTGCCGCGATGAGCCAGGTCGATAGGTGCCGGCTCTGGCTCGCCCCTGGCTGGCGCGGCCGGAGGCAGCCTCGCAGCTGATATAACACGCGGTTCGTGTCATCTTCGATGTCGGCGCGGACGGCGTCATAGTAGGCCTCGTAGATCAGGTCGGATTCGCGGGCTCGCTGGTGGCGTAGACCGGCAAGGACCCAAGCGAGGCGCTGGCGGATGTCAGTAAAGTCAACTGCCTGGTCGTCGGCCTGGCTCAGCTCGCTTAGGAGGGCGTCTATGACATCGCGGAGCTGCCGATAGTGGATGCGCAGGCCACGTACCCGGTTGCGGAGCCATGGCTGGGTGCGGGCGATGTCCGATAGGAGGCTGTCTGGCTGGGCAGCATTGTCGGCTTCTTGGGTCGTGGCTTCGCCGAGGACCGTGAGTGTTCGCCGCACTTCGTTGCGCCATGCTTGTTCCCGGCGCGGTGCGGCGGCTCCGAGGGCGGCTTCAAGCTGCTGCATGGCAAGCAGGGTGCGGTCTTGGTCGGTATCGCGGAGACTGACCCTAGCTGGCTGATCCTCAGCGAGCTGGTCCGGGTCGCGGTCGTCAGTGTCAGGCATTGCTGGTCCTCGTTTTCTCCGTGCACTGCCCGGGAGCGGTCCGGGAGCCGGGCTTACCTCGTCCTGACTGCACGTCTGGCGGGGCGGGCATTGGGGCGGAGGCTGCGAGCTGGTCGATTTCGGCCTGCAGCACTCGCATCTGTTCCTGGAGCTCGAAAATGCGCCGGATCCCGGCGAGGTTCACGCCCTCTGAAGTGAGAGCGATGATCTCATGCAGCCGGTGAAGGTCCTGGTTGCTGTACCGCCGGGTGCCGCCAGAACTTCGGGCCGGGAGCAGCAGGCCCTCCTGCTCGTACAGCCGCAGCGTCTGCGGGTGAAGCCCGGTCAGCTCGGCCGCGATCGAGATGCTGAAGAGCCCACGGCCCGGTTCGGTCCACGGCGTGCTCACCGCCGCCACCCCCAGGATGGCTGGGTTCGCAGACCGAGGAATACGGGCGGATCCTCGAAGTGCTGATCATGCGAGTCCCGGCTTGACGAAGCCGTAGCAGGCGCGCTGTACACCGGTCCGGCCACGATCACCGGTGTCCCACGTCGCGCTCCCGCTCCGGTTGCCTTGGTCGGCCTGGGCGTGCCCGCATGGGCGTGAGCGCGGTCATACTCCGCGCGCCGGGCAGGATCATTGAGCAGATCGTAGGCCTCGGTAAGGGCCTCGAACCGGCGGCGGGCGAGGGGATCCTTGGGCTGGGTGTCGGGGTGCGCGCCGTGGACAGCGCGCCGGTAGGCACGGCTGATGTCTTGGCGGGACGCGTCCATGTCCACGCCCAGCACCAGATAAGGGTCACCGGCGCCGCGGCCAGGCTGGGAGCCATGCATGACTATGCCTCCTCTGGATCGCGATGTTCTGAGCCAGGCGGCATCTATCTGCTGAGTTCAATCGTACAAAAGTTGAGTGTCCTCTTGTCAAGTAGGTTCCTGCGTGGTAGATACTTAGCCGGTGGGCAACCACCCGTGGAACGGCAAACTCACTAGTCCAGGAAGGGAGCAACCCGCCATGCTGATCCGCACCGACCCGTTCCGTGACCTCGACCGGCTGACTCAGCAGGTCTTCGGCACCGTGGCCAGGCCCGCGGCCATGCCGATGGACGCCTACCGCAAGGGCGACACGTTCTACATCAAGCTCGACCTGCCCGGCACCACGCTGGACGCCATCGACCTGACCGTCGAGCAGAACGTCCTGACGGTCCACGCGAGCCGGCCCGGCATGAACAGCGACGTCGAGCTGCTCGTCGGCGAGCGGCCGACCGGAACGTTCACCCGCCAGGTGTTCCTCGGCGACACTCTCGACGCCGAAGGCATCGAGGCTGACTACACCGCCGGGGTGCTCACCCTGGCCATCCCGGTGCACGAAGCGGCCAAGCCGCGCAAGGTCGAGATCACCAGCCAGGACGCCAAGCAGATCGCCAGGAACTGACGACCCTGCCCGCTACGCTCCTGCCCTCGGGCAACGGGGCCGGATCCAGGGCGCCGACACCGCCAGCAACGTGCGGCTAGGCAGCAGCCCTGGACCCGGCCCATGGATCCCTGTCGGTAAAACGGATGTTGCAGGCTGATGTTAGGGTCACGCTCATGGGTTGCTGCGCTGCCATGAACATCCGGACCGCCGCTTAGCGGCGGTGCCGAGGCTGCCGTAACCGGAGCCTCGCTGGCTGTCCCCTGGCGGGTCAGTGCCAGGACGCACCGCCGGATCAGTGTCCGGTCGGCAGTACGCGTGTGTTCCCGCGCTGCCGGGTCATCCTGCCTGATCAGGGGAAGCCATGTCCCAGTCGCAGCGTTTCGATTCGCAGTACGAGGAACCATCGCCGCGTCCGCTCGCACCGGGTCTGGGTGCTGCGCACGGCCAGTCCCGTCGCCCGCCCTCAGCGCCCGCCCGAGCCTGGTCCGGGCCCGCCGTCGCGAAGAACTCGCGTGCCGCCACGCTGATCTTGATCGTCGGGCTTCCCGGGGCTGGGAAGACGACCCGGGCCATACAACTTGCTGCGACACTCCCGGCACTGCGGCTGACCCCGGATCACTGGATGAAACCGCTGTTCGGCGATTCGATGGCCGGCGGGAAGCGTTTCGTGCTCGAAGGGCGGCTCATCTCGGTCGCGCTGCAGGTGCTCCAGCTGGGCACCAGTGTCGTGCTCGACTTCGGCCTGTGGGGTCGCGATGAACGGTCGGCGCTGCGCTGGCTGGCGCAGTCGGCGGGGGCAGCGTGCCAGGTGGTCTACCTGCCTGTAGACAGGGACGTTCAGCTGGCCCGCGTCGCGCATCGCAAGGCGGCGGCACCGCATCAGACCTTCCCGATGAGCGAGGGCGAGCTGGATCACTGGCGGGAGTCGTTTCAGGTGCCTGACGTCGCCGAACTCGACGGTGGTGAGATTCCAAGTCCGCCGGCGGGGTGGCCGGGCTGGCCGGAGTGGGCGGTCGATCACTGGCCTTCGTGCACAGACAGCTAACTTGGCTGACTTTCACCGGGCTGGCGAACGGCCCGCCTAGATCTTGATTACCTCGACGTCTGGCATCGCGTCGTAGTCAGAATCTCGAGTCACGATGGGCACGCCATGGGCCACAGCAGTCGCCGCGATCCAGCTGTCATTGATCGGGACCTTCCGACCCGACTCGCGTAGCCGGGAGACGAGCAGGGCCCAAGCATCGGATACGTCCTCATCCACGGCGATCGCCTCGAACCGCTGCGCGAGCTGGTAGGTCGACAGCCGCCGCGAGGCGGCGGCCGGGCCGCTCGCCTGCAGGACGCCCAAGCGGAGCTCGCCCAGCGTCACAACCGAGATGCCCCATTCGAAATCACCGAATCTGCTGGCATCAAATCGGGATGCCTCCAAGCCGATGAATACCGAGGTATCAGCCAGCGCCCGCCGAACGTTCACCACGGCAGGTCATCTGTCGTGTCGGTCAGGGTTTCGCGCAGTTCCTCGGCCAGGCCAGTCGTGTCAGAACCAAGCCGAGTCAGCTCCTGGCCAATCTCGGTCGCCGGAAGCCACCGGCGCCGTCGCGACAGCGGGATGATCTTGGCTACAGGCCGATTGTCCCGCATCACCTTGATCTCCTCCCCGGCCTCCACCCGGCGCAGCACTTCTGCGGTGTGATTCCTTAGGTCCCTTGCCGGAATCTCCGTCATGCTACGAGCGTAGCAAGTTTCTACACTCGTAGCGAAAGCATGGGCGGCTGGGCCGCCGAGCGGATTATTGAGGATCAGCTGGTGACATTGGAGCGGGTGACGAGAATCGAACTCGCACTGTCAGCTTGGGAAGCTGATGTTCTGCCATTGAACTACACCCGCAGGCTGCCGTCCGGACGACTGCTGCCCCGACATCGTACCGGAACCGGTAGGTTGCCTGCGTGCTGCTCTCTGACAGGGACATCCGCTCCCAGATCGCCTCCGGCCGGGTCAAGCTCGATCCGTTCGTGCCCGAACTCGTCCAGCCATCCAGCGTGGATGTACGCCTTGACCGGTTCTTCCGCGTCTTCGAGAACCACAAGTACCCGCACATCGACCCGGCGATCGAGCAGGCCGACCTGACCCGGCTGGTGGAGACCGAGGGCAGCGACCCGTTCGTGCTGCATCCCGGCGAGTTCGTGCTCGGGTCCACGTTCGAGGTCGTCTCGCTGCCCGACGACATTGCCGGGCGGCTGGAGGGCAAGTCCAGCCTCGGCCGGCTCGGGTTGCTGACGCACTCGACCGCCGGCTGGATCGACCCTGGGTTCTCCGGCCACGTCACGCTCGAGCTGTCGAACGTCGCCACGCTGCCGATCAAGCTCTGGCCGGGCATGAAGATCGGCCAGCTCTGCCTGTTCCAGTGCAGCTCGCCGGCCGAGCACCCGTACGGCTCGGCCATCTACGGGTCGCGCTACCAGGACCAGCGCGGACCCACGCCGTCGCGATCCTTCCTGAACTTCTATCGAACCAAGGTCTGAAACTCCCGCCTCCGGACTCCCGGCCTTACCTGCGCCGGGTGCTAGAGAGATCCGGCGAGGGCGAGGCAGACGAGGGCGGCTGCGATCGACAGCGGCACGGCGGCCAGGCCGATCGCGCTGGCCCGGCCGAGCGAGGGGCGGGCGCCGGCGCTGCGGGCGGCGCGGAGCCAGAGCAGCCAGGCCAGTGACCCGGTCACGCACAGGTTCGGTCCCAGGTTGAGTCCGACGATGAGCGAGAACGGATGGTCCGGGGTCCGTGCCGCCAGCAGCGAGGCGGCCGGCAGGTTGTTGACCACGATGGTCGACAGCGCGGCGACGGCTGCCGTGCCCCAGCTGTTTAGGTGGGCGAGCAACTCCGTCGGGCCGGACCAGACGCGGCCAAGGGCGCCGAGCGCGACCGCGACGCCGAACAAGCCGACCAGGACCGGCAGGCCGAGCACTTCGGTCGCCGACCCGAGCGTGACCCGGCGCCTGGCCAGGTGGATCCCGACGGCAGCGACCCCGACCGCCGCGACCGGGATAGCCGGTGAGCGCAGGACCAGGACGAGAACCGTGGCGGTCAGCACGGCGGCTAGCCCGACGCCGGGGCGGACCGGCTCGACGGCGGCGGGTTCGGCCGGGTCGGCTCGCAAGGAGCGGCGCTCGGCCGCGGCAACTACAACCGCGGTCACGGCTAGCGCGGCCAGTGCGGGCAGCCACATCCTGGCCAGGAACCCGCTTCCGGTCAGCCGCAGGTGACCGAGCACGATGAGGTTCGTGAGGTTCGACCCGGGCAGCAGCAGCGAGCCGGCGTTGGACAACAGCAGGCAGCCGTAGAGCAGCGCGGGCTCGCCGATGCCGCGGCTGCGGGCCGTGTACACCAGGACCGGGGTCAGGAACGCGACCGAGGTGTCCAGGTTCAGCACCGCGGTGACGACGCCGATCAGGACTGCCGCCCCGGCGAACAGGGCGATGCCGCTGCCGGTGAGGCGGGCCAGGCGGGTCCCGGCCGCGGCGAAAAGCCCGTCGTCGTCGGCGACCAGCCCGATCAGCAGCAGCCCGGCGACCAGGACGAACGGCGACCAGTCCTGTCCCGCGGCGGCCCCGGCCGCGGACGGGCGGCTGACGAAGGCGGCGACGGCACCCGCAACTCCGGCCGCGGCGAGCACCCAGGGTCCGGCCTTCGCGATCCGCCCGCCTTCCGGCGGTCCCCCGGCGTCAGTGCGGCCCGGCTCGACGTCCGGCCCGGAGCCCAGTCCGGAGTCAAGGGCGGAGCGCGGCCGGGGGCGGGGCGGCATCGAACCGGGCACTGTTCGCACCAGCGGACGTTACCCCCAGTTATCAAGATCACTCAGTGCGGACGGCCCGGACCGGAACTGTATGGATCCCCGTATTCATGATGGATTTTGTGCATGAATACGGGGATCCATACACAGGGCTCGCGGCAGCAGCCGGACGCCGGGGCTGGGCCGCGGAGCTGACGGTCAGGGCACGCGGCCCGGAGGCTGGGCCGGGCTGGGCGGCGGAGCGTCAGGCGGGCCTGCCGTCCGGTGACGGCGCGGGGCGGCGGCGGGCCAGGGCAGCAGCCGCGGCCGCGGCGAGCCGGCGGTCGCGGTCGGCCAGGGCCACGGCCAGGGCGTCACGCTCGGCTCGCAGTTCGGCGACCTGGTGTTCCAGCTCCAGCACCCGGCGGATTGCGGCCAGGGTCATGCCCTCGTCAGCCAGCTGAGCGACGTAGCGGACGACGGTGACTTCCACCCGGGAGTACCGCCGCTGGCCGCCGGATGACCTGGCCGGCTGGACTACGCCGAACTCGTCGAGCCGGCGCAGGAACGCCTGCTGGACCTCGAGCATCTGGGCGACCTGGCCGACCGTGAACAGCGGCAGGTTCTCGTCGTCGAACGGAAGCACGGCACAACCTTCCTGCAACGAGCCAGGGCCGGGCAAGCGGTCTGCACCGCCGGCCCGGCCCGATTGCCCGGAACGATCAGGCGGTGATCTCCGCCTTGCCGGGCCGCTTGATCTCGATCTTCCGCGGCTTGGCCTTCTCCTGCAGCGGCAGGAGGACGGTCAGCACGCCGCGGTCGTAGGACGCCTCGATCGCCTCGGCGTCGACGGTCTCGGCCAGCCGGACCTTGCGGGTGACTGTACCGGTCAGCCGCTCCCGCACCACCGGCCGCTCGCCCTCGGCGAACTCCTGCGTCCGCGTCGCGGACACGGTCAGTACGCCGCGGTCGGCCGTGACCTCGATGCTCTCGGGGTCGGCGCCGGGCAGGTCCAGTCGCAACTCGACGTCGTTCTCACGCCGGATGACGTCCATCGGAACGGTGGCGGACCGGCCGCCGGCGTTCCCGCCTGACCAGCCGAACGTCCGCTGAACCAGCCGGTCGAAGTCCTGCGTGAACGGGTCGAACGTTGTCAGCAGCACGGTGATCCACCTCCAGGGTGTTGCCTGGTGTTCAACTCTGAACTCCACTTACCTAATGTTCTATATCAATCAAACTTCCAAGTCAAGTTAGAACTTCCTTCCTGGGTAACTGCTGGGTTCCGGGAACTCGCGGACGTGACAAAGCCCGGGTCCGCAGTTCCCTGCGGGCCCGGGCTTGACGTCGGAAGTGGCTAGACGCGCTCGATGATCGTCGCGTTGGCCTGGCCGCCGCCCTCGCACATGGTCTGCAGCCCGTACCGGCCGCCGGTCCGCTCGAGCTCGTGCAGCAGCTTGGTCATCAGGATCGCGCCGGTGCCGCCGAGCGGGTGGCCGAGGGCGATCGCGCCGCCGTTCGGATTGGTCTTGTCCAGCGACGCGCCGGTCTCGGCCGACCAGGCGATCAGCACGGGCGCGAACGCCTCGTTGACCTCGAACACGTCGATGTCGTCGACGCTGAGCCTGGCCCGCTCCAGCGCCTTGGTCGTGGCCGGGATCGGCCCGGTCAGCATGAACACGGGGTCGGCGCCGGTCAGGGTCAGCGTGTGGATGCGGGCCCGCGGGGTCAGGCCGTGCCGGCGCACCGCGTCCTCGGACGCGATCAGCAGCGCGGCCGAGCCGTCGGAGATCTGCGAGGCCGTGGCCGCGGTCAGTTCCCAGCCCTCGCGCAGCGGCTTGAGGTCGGCCATCTTCTCCAGCGTGGTGTCGCGCCGCGGGCCCTCGTCCACGCTGACGCCCTTGACCGGGGTGATCTGGCTCTCGAAGCGACCCTCGTCGATGGCCTGGATCGCCCGGCGGTGGCTTTCCAGCGCGTACTCCTCGAGCTGGAGCCGCTTGATCCCCCACTTCTCGCACATCAGCTGCGCGCCGCGGAACTGCGAGATCTCCTGCTTGCCGTAGCGTTCGTTCCAGCCGTCGCCGAACGGGAAGGCCAGGCCCTTCTCCAGCAGCGGCGCGACGGTCGAGCCCATCGGCACCATGCTCATGCTCTCGACCCCGGCCGCGATCACCAGGTCCTGGGTTCCGGACATCACGCCCTGGGCGGCGAAGTGCACGGCCTGCTGGGAGGACCCGCACTGCCGGTCTATGGTCACGCCGGGCACCGACTCCGGCAGGCCGGCCGACAGCCAGGCCGTCCTGGCGATGTCCAGGGCCTGCGGTCCGGCCTGCATGACGCAGCCCATCACGACGTCCTCGACCGCCTCGGGGTCGACGCCGGTACGGTCCAGCAGCTCCCTGAGAACATGCGCGGCGAGATCGGCGGGATGTACGGACGACAGTCCCCCGTTGCGGCGGCCGACCGGCGACCGCACGGCGCCGACGATGTATGCGTCCGACATCCGAACCTCCACAGACCGCGAGCCTGCCCCGGCAGGCTCAGCCAGAAGCTGAAATGAGTCTCCTCTTTTGCAGGCTACCGCGCGGTAAGCCGATCGTCATAGCCCGGTCAGCCACCGTCACGGACGGTGAGCGCGAGGGCCGGGCGGCCTGCGCGGGCGGACCGCAGCGGCAATGGCCGCAGGTCTATGTCCCGTTATGCTGGAACGCGGGACGGCGCGGCGATTGAACGCCCGGCCGGGATCGGCCGGCCGGCGTTCGGCTCGCCGAGGCTGACGGGAGGCGCAGATGACCGACGGCCTTATCCTGCTCGGCTTTCTCGCCGTGATCTTCGCCATTATCGTGGTGCGCGGCCGGCGGCGGCTGGGCGTGTCCACGGGCGGGCGGGTATTCATGATCGCGGTCGCCGGTTTTGCGATCGCGGTGCTCGTCTTGTGGGTGCAGAGCCGCCATTAACCGCCGAACCCGGCCAGGCCGGAGAACCGCTCGCCCGGCCATAACCGGCCGGCCGATAACCGGCTGGCCGGCTGGGCCTTGATCGGCATCTCGAACCACACGGCCTTGCCATCGTCGGTCGGCCGCGAACCCCACCGGTTGGCTAGCTGCTCGACCAGGTACAGGCCGCGGCCGCCCTCGTCGTTCTCGCCCGCCGCCCTGATCCTGGGCAGCCGCAGGTCCGAGTCGAACACCTCGACCCAGACCGACGACCGGCCCTGCCGGATCCTGACCATGAACTCCTGGCCGTGCAGCCCGGTCAGCGGCCCGTGCCCGCCCAGGTCATCGCCGAACGGCGAGTCGAGCCAGTCCTCGAACGCGCCGTTGACGGCGGCCATCCCGACCGCCTCGAGGGCCAGCTCGTGCCGCGGCGCCGGGGCGGCCGCGGTGTGCAGTACCACGTTGGTGACCACCTCGGACACGAGCAGGCAGGCCAGATCGGCTTGCTCGCCGTCCATCCCGCACTGCACGAAAGTGTCGAACGCCATCCGCCGGGCCTCGGAAACCTTGATCGGCTCGGCCGGGTACTTCACGTCCCAGGTCGGCAGTTCCTGCTCCGACGTCCTGATCACCAGGATGGCCATGTCGTCGTCGATCTGGCCGGGCACCGCATGCTCGGCCGCCTGGGCAACCCGCTCCACGCTGTGGCTGGCCACCGACATCACGGCCTTGCTGAGCATTCCGAAGACCTCGGCGTCCTCGTAATGGCCGGGCCCGTCGGCCCGGTGCCGGCGGTCGACCAGGCCGTCGGTGTAGAAGATCAAGGTCGACCCGGCCGGCAGGGCGCGGGTCTCCTCGCGGTACATCGGCAGCCCGGGCAGGCCGAGCATGCCGCGGACGCCCAGCAGCACCCCCTGGTGCTCGATCTCCAGCGGGGACACATCCTCGCCGGTAACCAGCAGCGGCGACATGTGACCGGCGTTGGCGATCGTCAGCTTGCGGAACCACGGGTCGTAGATCATGTAGGTGCAGCTGACGATGGGCGCGTCCAGGCCCGAGTCGTCCGGGTCCTCGGTCATCGTGCGGCACCACTCGTCCAGTCGCCGCAGGATGTCGGCGGGCGCCTTGTCGTCCTGGGCGAACGCCCGCAGGGCCGACCTGAGCTGGCCCATGATGGCCGCGGCGCGGGCGCCGCGCCCCTCCACGTCGCCGATCACGATGCCGACCCGGCCCGCCGACAGCTGGATGATGTCGTACCAGTCGCCGCCGACCTGGGTCTGGATGCCCTGGCCGTGGGTCTCCAGCGGCTTGGCCGGAACGTAGCGGTAGGCGACCTCGAGCCCGTCCAGCTCAGGCGGGCGGCTCGGCAGCAGGCTGTTCTGGAAGGCCAGGGCGGTCGCCCGCTCTTCCTCGAACAGCTGCGCGTTGTCGATCGCGACCGCGACCCGGCTCGCGATCGCCGAGACCAGGTCCCGGTCGTCGGCCGAGTAGTGCCTGGTGTCCCGCTCGGTCAGGTCGGACAGGGCCAGGACGATGACCCCGAGCGGCTTGCCCCGCAAGGTCAGCGGGGCGGCGATCACCGAGGTCATCCCGATCTCGCGGGAGGCCGCCCGGCCGCTCTCGGTCGGGGACCAATCTGGTTCGTCGGCCAGGTCCTCGACCAGGACCGTCTCACCGGTGGCCATCGCCCGGCTGCAGAAGTGCTCGGGTGGATAGGCCACGATGTCGCCCGGCTTGGTCCAGCCGCCCTGGCTGGGCTCCCAGCCCCAGGCGTTGATCTGGACCCGGCGGACCAGCGTGCCGTCCTTACCGGACAGCTCGATGAAGCAGTGGTCGGCGAACTGCGGCACCAGCGTGTCGGCCACCCGCTGCAGCGTCTCGTCCAGTTCCAGCGAGCTGGCCAGCCGCTCGCCGATGCGGTCCAGCAGCCCGGTCCTGCTCAGCGAGCCCTGCATGCCGACCTGGACGGCCTGCCTGGCCATGATCACGGTGCCCGAGACCTCGCCGGCCGGGCCGCGCAGCGGCGCGGCCACCATGCGCACGAAGAACGTCGACTGGTCGGGGCGCCTGATCGCCAGGGTGCCTTCCCAGTCCCGGCCGCGGCAGGCCTGATCTTCCAGGCTGTCCACCTTCCTGACGTCCTCTTCGAGGAACCCCAGGTGACGGAACGGCACGTCGGTGAGGTCGGCCGGGCCCTTGTAGCCGAACAGGGCGGCCGCGAAGGCGTTCGCGTACCGGAGGCAGCCGTCGTGGTCGACGACGATCACCGCGGTCTCGACCCGGTTGAGAATCTGCTCGGTCGTCAGGATGTGCGGCACGAGCTTGGATCCACGCACGGGCATCGGAGCGTCCGAGGCGTCACCGGCATCATTCATAAGCGGTCTGCCGGGCACTCAGGACCGCGCGAGCACGAAGACGTGCGCGGCAACGTCATACGGCAGCGCCGTATCCGCGCTGCGATCTCTGCCGGCCGTGGCTGCACTTGTCACCCGCACATCGTCGTCGCCGACCACCAGCGTAACCTCGCGCCCGGGTTGTATGCCGATGTTCTTGAGTTTAAGCATTAGTGCGGCATCGCTTTGCAGCTGCTCACTGATGCGCTGCACAATTACCCGCACCGGCTCGGTACTCGCGACCGCGGTCATCGCCTGTCCGGCCGGCCGTTCCCCGGGAAGCCCGGGATCAGCGCGGACGCCCAGCTCCTCGAGACCCGGAATTGCATTTCCGTGCGGGCAATGCTCAGGAAAATGGAGCAGATCCACCAGCCGCCGTTCCACGCTGTCGGAAATGACGTGCTCCCACCGGCACGCCTCGATGTGCACTTCCTCCCAGGGCAGGCCGATCACGTCGACGAGCAGGCACTCGGCCAGCCGGTGCTTGCGCATCACCCTGGTCGCCTGGCGCAGCCCCTCGGGAGTCAGCGCCAGCGCCCGGCTGCCGGTGACCAGGAGCAAGCCGTCCCGCTCCATCCGGGCGACCGTCTCGCTGACCGTCGGCCCGCTCTGGGACAGGCGCTCGGCGATCCTGGCCCGCAGCGGGACGATGCCCTCCTCGGTCAGCTCGTAGATCGTTCGGAGATACATCTCCGTGGTGTCGATCAAACCGTGCGCCGTCACCGCTGCCTCCCTCCGGCTTCGATGCTACGGCGCCCGCACGGGTCAGGGTGCCAGCCGCTCGATCAGCCAGGGGTGAGCAGCACTGTCCTGACGGGTATAGCGCAGCCGGTCATGCATCCGGTTGGCGCGGCCGTGCCAGAACTCCAGCACATGCGGACTGACCAGGTAGCCGCCCCAGAATCCGGGCAGCGGCACGTCCTCGCCGGGCGGCCAGCGCTGTTCCATGGCCAGGTACCGCTCGTCCAGGTCGGCCCGCGAGCCGATCACGGTGGACTGCCGGCTCGCCCAGGCCGCGAGCTGGGACGCCCGCGGCCGGGAACGGAAGTAGGGCTCGCTGGCGGCCTGGGACAACGGCGTCACCGTGCCCTCGACGATCACCTGCCGGTGGATCGGGTGCCAGGGGAACAGCAGGCTGGCCCTGGGCACCTCGTCCAGGTCGGTGCCCTTGCGGGACGTCCGGTTGGTATAGAAGGTGAAGCCGCCGGCGTCATGACTCTTCAGCAGCACCGTCCTGGCCCGCGGCTGGCCGGCCGCGGACACCGTGGCCAGCACCATCGCGGTCGGCTCGGGCAGGCCGGCCTTGACCACGTCGGTCATCCAGCGGTCGAACTGCTCATGCGGATCGGCTGCAGCCGTGCTCTCGTCCAGGCCCGACGAGGGCCACTCGGCTGCGTTTGTCGGCACCCCCATGGGTACAGATCTTCACATAGCCGGCCCCTGCGGAACGCGGCGGGCGGCCAGGTCGGCGCGCAATCGTGAAGGACGTAAGCTAAGCGGCGTTTGGCCGGCGCGCCGGCCGGACGCACGATGCGAGGCCGAGCGGAAGAGGAGAACGCCGATGTCCGACTTCATCCCTGGCCTGGAGGGCGTTGTCGCGTTCGAGACCGAGATCGCCGAGCCGGACAAGGAAGGCGGTGCGCTGCGGTACCGGGGCGTCGACATCGAGGACCTGGTCGGGCACGTCACCTACGGGCACGTATGGGGCCTGCTGGTGGACAACGCGTTCGAGCCTGGCCTGCCGCCGGCCGAGCCGTACCCGATCCCGGTGCACTCGGGGGACATCAGGGTCGATGTGCAGAGCGCGCTGGCCATGCTGGCCCCGGCCTGGGGAATGCACCAGCTCCTCGACATCTCCGACGACCAGGCCCGCGACGACCTGGCCAGGGCGTCGGTGATGGCGCTGTCGTTCGTGGCCCAGGCGGCCAGGGGCACCGGTCAGCCGATGGTGCCGCAGAAGCGGGTCGACGAGGCCAAGACGATCACCGAGCGGTTCATGATCCGCTGGCGCGGCGAGCCTGACCCACGGCACGTCAAGGCGATCGACGCCTACTGGGTCTCGGCCGCCGAGCACGGCATGAACGCGTCCACCTTCACCGCCCGGGTCATCGCCTCTACCGGCGCCGATGTCGCCGCGGCCCTGTCCGGCGCGGTCGGCGCGATGTCGGGACCGCTGCACGGCGGCGCCCCGGCCCGGGTGCTCGGCATGATCGAGGAGGTCGAGCGGACCGGGGACGCCAGCGCCTACGTCAAGCAGGCGCTGGACAAGGGCGAGCGGCTGATGGGATTCGGTCACCGGGTCTACCGGGCCGAGGACCCGCGGGCCCGGGTGCTCCGCCGGACCGCCCGTGACCTGGGCGCGCCCCGGTACGAGGTCGCGGCCGCGCTGGAGAAGGCGGCCCTGGACGAACTGCACGCCCGCCGCCCGGACCGGGTGCTCGCCACCAACGTCGAGTTCTGGGCCGCGATCATGCTGGACTTCGCCGAGGTCCCGCCGCACATGTTCACCTCGATGTTCACCTGCGCCAGGACGGCCGGCTGGGCCGCCCACATCCTGGAGCAGAAGCGGACCGGCCGGCTGGTGCGGCCTAGCGCTCGGTACGTCGGCCCGCCGCCACGGCCGGTCAGCGACGTGCCGGGCGCGGCCGACGTGCTCGACCATGACAACTGAGCGCCCGGAACCGCCCTACGCCGCACCCGAGCGCGACATGCTCGGGAGCTGGCTGGACTTCCACCGGGCGACCCTGGCCCGCAAGTGCGACGGCCTGACCAGCGAGCAGCTCAGGGTGCGTTCTGTACCGCCGTCCAGCCTGTCGCTGCTCGGCCTGATCCGGCACATGGCCGAGGTCGAGCGCGGCTGGTTCCGCCAGGTGCTGGCGGGCGAGGACCTGCCCGACCTGTACGCGACCGACCGGGATCCCGAGGCCGACTTCAACGATACGGCGGCTGCGGACGCCGACGAGACGATCTCGGCCTGGCAGGCCGAGATCGACGCAGCCAGGCGAGCCGAGGCGGCCTGCCCTTCGCTGGAGGCGTTCGCGTTGCGCCGCACCGAGCGGGGCAACGAGGTGACGCTGCGCTGGATCATGGTGCACATGATCGAGGAGTACGCCCGGCACAATGGTCACGCCGACCTGCTGCGGGAAAGGATCGACGGCGTCGTCGGGGATTAGCCCGCCGAGTCCGGCGCGTCCGGGGCCCCGGCTCCCCGCAGCGGCCAGGTCCCGATCGTCACGTACCGCGGCCGGGGCCCGGTCTCGCTGCGGATCAACTCGACCCGGCCGGGCCGCCAGGTCCGGCCGCGGAACCCGCTCAGCGAATCCACCAGTGCCCGCAGGTCAGCCGGTTGCCGGCTGCGGGCCAGGGTGAGATGCGGCCGGTACCTGCGTCCCTCGTCGGGCGGCGGCGCACCGGCCCGCCGGGCGCCCGCGGCGACGGAGGCCGCGAGGGCGGCCAGGCGCGCCTGATCCTCGGCGACGACGTGCGCGATCAGAACCTGAGCTCGTTTCGGGGAGGGGAACGCCCCGCCGTGGCCGATGCTCAGCGGCATGGCCTCGTACCGCCGGGCGGCCCGTTCCAGCCGCTCGCCGAGGTTGTCCAGGACCTGACCTTCCTCGGCTACCTCGCCGAGGAACGCCAGGGTCACGTGCCAGCGCTCGCCCCCGGCCCAGCGCAGCGCTGGCCAGCCCGACCGGAGTGGGGCCACGGCGGTCTCCAGCTCGGCCAGCGCGCCCGGCGGCGGCAGCACGGCCACGAACAATCGCACAGCCCCGTTGTATCAGCTAGGCTCGAGCGAGCCGGAGCTCACGCAGGTAGCGGCGGACGGGGACCCCGCGGCGGCGGGCGGCCAGCACGCCGACCGCGACCGCCGCGGCCACCGAGATGGCGGCCCCCGCGAGCATGGAGAACCTGATGCCGAAGTGCTCGGCGACCCAGCCAGTCAGCGGCGCGCCAACCGGCGCTCCGCCCAGGAACACCAGCATGTAGATCCCCATCACCCGGCCCCGCATGTCGGCGGGCACGGACAGCTGGACCGACGAGTTGGCCAGCGTGGCGAAGCTGATCACGGCAAGTCCGGTCGGGACCAGCAAGATGAGGAAGGTCCAGTAGTACGGCATCAGCCCGGTCGCCGCTTCCAGCAGCCCGAACGCGAGCGCGGCCATCAGCAGCAGCCGGAGGCTCGTCCTGGTCCGCCGGGCCGCGGCGAGCGCGCCGATCAGGGCGCCGACCGCGAATACGGCCGAGGCGAGGCCGAACCGGCCGGCCCCGGTGTGGAACACAACGCGGGACATCAGCGCCGTCGTGACCTGGAAGTTCATCCCGAACGTGGCGATGAAGAAGACCAGCACCATGGTCAGCATCAAGTCGGACCGCGAACGGACATAGGCCAGCCCCTCGCGCAGCTGGCCCTTGGCCCTCGCCACTCGCTCGGCGGGCCGCAGCTCAGATTCCCGCATCAGGTGCAGGCTGCAGATCACGGTGACATACGACAGGGCGTTCAGGAAAAAAGCGGCCGAGGTGCCGACGACCGCGATGACCAGGCCGGCGACGGCCGGGCCCACGATCCTGGCCAGATTGAACACCGCGCTGTTGAGGCCGATCGCGTTCTGGAGGTCGTCCTTGCCGACCATCTCGATCGCGAACGACTGCCTGGTCGGGTTGTCGACCACGGTCGCCAGGCCGAGGCCGAACGCGAGCACGTAGATGTGCCAGGGCCGGACCGCGCCGGTCACGGCCAGCACGCCGAGGATCAGCGCCAGCGCACCCATGCTGGCCTGGGTCACCATCAGGATCCGGCGCTTGGGATAGCGGTCGGCGATCATGCCGCCCCACAGGCTGAACAGCAGCAGCGGCGCGAACTGCAGGCCGGTCGCGATGCCGACCGCCGTGCCGCTGCCGTGGGTCAGCTGCAGGACCAGCCAGTCCTGGGCCACGCGCTGCATCCAGGTACCGGTGTTCGACACGACCTGCCCGATTGCGAACAACCGGAAGTTCCTGACCTTGAGCGAGCTGAAGGTGCGGCGGCGTCGCTTGTCCGGCACGGCCCCAGCCGGAGCCTGCGTCAGGACTGGCTGAGCTTCTCCAGGATCGGCAGCGCGTCCTTCAGCACGCTCAGCTCGGCCGGCGTCAGGTCCCGCAGCCGCCGGGCCAGCCACGCCTCGCGCAGCTGCCTGGTCTGCCTGACCACGTCGCGGCCCTCGTCCGTCACCGTGAGGACGACCTGACGGCGGTCGCTTGGGTGCGGCATCCGCTGGATCAGGCCGCGTCCTTCCAGGGAGGCGATGACCCTGGTGATAGAGGGCGGCTGCACCTTCTCGTACTCGGCGAGCTCGCCGGGCGTCATCGTGCGCTTCTCCAGCGCGGCGAGAGCGGCGAGCTGTGAGTCCGAGAGCTCTGGTTGCAGGCCCTGGGCCGCCCGCTCGGCGCGCATCCGCCGCGCGAGCCGGCTGATCGAGATCCGCAGGGACGTCGCCAGCCCCGGATCCGACCTGGACTGGTGTGCTGTCATTTTCGTTAGCTTCGCTCATTACTTTCGCTAACCGTGAAAGGCGGCAATGCATTCCGCTGATCACGGCCGGCACTCTGGCGGACGGTCGCCCGGCATGCTCGCGAGACCGCGCCGTCCAGGCAGGACACAAGCTACGCTACCGACCCGTGGCCGCGCGATAACCTCGCCCGATCCGTTGCCTGGCCAGGCCAGCAGCTAGCGTGGGGACATGGCGAAGCCGGTGAAAGAGGTTCCGCCGCCGCTGGAAGGCAATGACCTGATGGTCGCCGCCACCGGCGCGGTGGTGTGGGCGGTCGCGCTGATCGTGCTGCTCGCGCTGGCCCTGGCCGGCCAGCTCCCGGCGTCCATGCACTGGTGGATCTGGACGTGCGTGGCCGGGGTCGGGCTCGGCGTGCTCGGGGTCGTGGTGATTCCCTGGATCAAGCGCGGCAAGTCGCGCGCGCTCGCCGCCCTCGGATCGCAGGGAACTCCAGGCCGTGGCAGTGCCAGCGGTCAGGCCTAGGTCACTCGCGTCCCAGG
The DNA here is from genome assembly GCA_036391235.1 of Streptosporangiaceae bacterium. Lineage (GTDB taxonomy): Bacteria > Actinomycetota > Actinomycetes > Streptosporangiales > Streptosporangiaceae > Chersky-822. The sequence goes on along the minus strand of DASWAH010000286.1, from coordinate 3,035 downwards.
CAATTCGCCGTCGCGCCTACAGAAGCTCGTGGTCGAGCGTCTCGAGCACGCTCTCGGGGACGGTCGCGCCCGTGTTCAGCATGTCGTAGCCGAGCTCGTCGACCGTCGGGCTCGCCGCGTCCGGGGTCGTGTCGGGCGGCGATTCACCCTCGGAGTGGGCGCCGCAGCCGTGATCGACCGAGACCACCTTGCCGTCGTCGGGCGCGAACTCGTTGGCGCAGGCCCCGAACACCCGGCCGAGCGGCCCGCTCAGCCGCACCATGAACCCGCACGTCATGCAGCTGGCCGGGGCGGCCGCGGTCAGCGGTGACTTCGGGCCCTGCTCGCTGGTGTACCAGCGAACTGCGGCCTCGTCCCTTCCGGTCGCCGAGAGCACCCTGGACGGCCTGAGCAGGCGTACCGACTCCTGCCGCTCCTGGCGTTCCTCGCGGGACCGCGCCGAGGCGGGCCGGCGGCCACGGCCGCGACCCCGGGTGGCGGCGGTTCGGCCGGCTGGCTTGGCCTGGCTGGGTTCGGCCTGGCTGAGTTCGGCCTGGCTGGGTTCGGCAGCGAGGGCCGCAGTGGCGTCGGGGACGTCAGGTGCGGCCGTGCCCTCGGCCCCCGGCAGGCTGACCGCGGGTTCTGAGTCCTGGGCCTGGCCGGGGATCTGGCCGGCGGCCTCGTCCGGCGGCGGACCCGGCAGGGCCACATCCTCTGGCTGGCCGGCCCCGAGCCGCCAGGAGTCGGCATCCTCCCAGTCAAGCAACCCAGCCTGGCCGACGATCGCCACCACGGGCACCAGCCGCTCGTCGTCTGGCCTGGCCGGCAGCAGGTCCCCGGCCTTGAGGTCGCCGGGGCGCACCCGGTCGGTCCAGGGCACCCAGGCGGGAGCCAGCAGCGAGTCGGGGCCGGGCAGCAGGACGCACTCGTCCACGGTCACCAGGCGCGCACGCGCGGCCCGGGTCACCGTGACGGCCCAGCGCCAGCCGACATAGGCCGGGTTCAGGCAGGTGAACAGATGGGTGACGATCCGGTCACCCTCGACCTGCAGGCCGACGTGCTCGCCAGCCTGACCGGGGCCGGCATCTTGCTCGACCGCGGCCCTGGCGAGGTCGACCGCGTCAGCGCAGGCCTGATCGGGCTCTGACTGGCGCGTCGTCGCGGGACTCACGGTTCCTTATTGTGCCGCATCCCGGGTACTGCCAGCGCACGGACCGGCCAGCTGGCCATGCCGAAGCAGCCGACCCGGCTCGCGCGCCGGCCTGGCCGACCGGGCCGGCGGCCTGAATAACGCTTTCTGGCCGAGCAGGCTCGATACTAGGTTCATGGGTGCGTCGGGGCCAGGGGGCCGGCCGGGGGGCGGCCCCGGATCAGGCGGCCGGGCCAGGCAGGCGGCCCGTTCCCTGGTGGACGGCTCGCAGGCGGTAGGCCGGGCGGGCTCGGCCGCGGCCAAGGGCACCACCCGGGTCCTGCACAAGATCACGCATGCGTCCGGGGCCGGCCGCACCGGCCTGGCCCAGATGATCGAGTTCTCGGCGGCCGGCAGCGTCGGTGACGGATTCGTCGCGGTCGCGCTGGCCGGGACCTTGTTCTTCAGCACCTCGGTCACCCAGGCCCGCGGCCGGGTCGCGCTGGCGCTGCTCATCACGATGGCGCCGTTCGCGCTGCTGGCACCCTTCGTCGGCCCGATGCTGGACCGGGTCCAGCACGGCCGCCGCTACATCCTGATCGGCACGGCGCTGGCCCGCGGCCTGCTGTGCTGGGGGATGGCCGGAGCGGTCGCTCATAACGACACGCTGACTCTGCTGCCGGCCGCGTTCGGGATCCTGGTGCTGCAGAAGGTGTTCGGCGTGACCAGGGCGTCGGTCATGCCGCGGCTCCTGCCGCAGGAGATCACGCTGGTCACCGCGAACTCCCGGTGCGCGCTGTCCTCGCTGATCGCGACGTCGATCGGCGTCCCGATCGCGGCGGGCATCGCGGTCCTGGCCGGGGGCGGGGCGACCGGCGCGGCCTGGGTCCTGCGGATCGGAACGGTGCTGTACCTGGCCGCGATGCTGCCGGGCATCCGGCTGCCGAGCGGGGTGGACGAACCAGGTCCTGACGCCCAGGGCGTCGCCGCGGCCGTCGGCGCGAGCGGGCCGGCCGCTGCGGGCGGGTCGGCCGGGGCTGGCGGGTCGGCCGGGGCTGGCGGGTCGGCCGGCGCGGGAGTAAACGGCCCGGGCGGGCCGGGCGGGCCGACCCGGCCCTATACCCAGCCCGGCGTCCCGCCGGCCGCCGCGCAGGGCGCGGCGGCTGGTGCAGGCACGGCCGGTTCTGCGGCGACCGGTTCGGCCGCAGCCGGTTCTGCCGCAGCCGGTTCGGCCGCAGCTAACAGTCAGCGACCTCGCCGGCGGCTGCACCGCAAGCTGTTCCCCAAGCCCGTCGGCCCCGTCGTCGGCGAAGCCCTCGGAGCCAACATCACCCTGCGGGCCTACTCCGGCTTCATGATCTTCTTCCTTGCCTTCATCCTGCGCACCGTTCATTTCGGCTCGGTCTCTGACAAGGTCGCCCTGGGCGAGATGATCGCCGCCGTCGCCGTCGGCGGTTTCGTCGGCACCGCCATCGGCGCGGCACTGAAGGCGCGGGCGCCCCAGGCGATCCTGTTCGTGATGCTGACGTTCACGCTGATCGTGACCGCGCTCTGTGCGGCCTACTTCGGGCTGTGGGCCGCGGTGATCGTGGCTTTCGCCGCGGCGACCGGCCAGACGCTGGTCAAGCTCGCGCTGGACTCGACGGTGCAGCGAGAGATCAGCCCCGACGTGCGTTCTTCCACGTTCGCGGCGTCGGAGACGCTGCACCAGCTGTCCTGGGTGATCGGCGGCCTGATCGGCCTGCTGCTGTCGATGACCGGCAGCGGCGTCGCCGGCCTCTCGGTCGCCGCGGCCGGCCTCGCGCTATCGCTGGCGTCGCTGGTACTCGCGCGGAGGAACCGGGTGCTGCGCCGGCAGCACCAGCCCCAGCCCGTCCCGCACACGCCCTGACCGCCACGGCGAACACCGTCCGCCGCCCTTAAAGAT
>DASWAH010000285.1:0-1812 GCA_036391235.1 Streptosporangiaceae bacterium | reverse complement strand
GACCCCAGGTCGAGCTGGACCCCGTGGTCCAGCCGGACCGTGCGCCGATCCCGGTCGAGCCGGACCCGGGCCCAGCCTGGCACCGGGCCCGCGGCCACGGTCAGCGTCACCCGGCCGGCCCGCAGCTGGCCGAAGTCACGGTCGTATCCGGCCGCGTTCAGGGCCGTGCCGCAGGTGGGGTCCACGTCTCCGTCGGTGACATCGGCCGCCCGCAGCGCCTCGGCCAGCAGATCGGCCAGCAGCTCGCTGACCGGCACCAGCTCGCCAGGCCTGGAGTTCAGAAGAGAAAGTTCGGAGTCGGCACGAAACCGGCTGGCCGCCCGGTCGATCGCGGCCAGCTCGGCGTCGGCGCGGGCCCGGGCCGCGGGCAGCGCATCCGGCTCGGTGACGACCAGCACGGCGGTGGTGCCGAAGACCTCGAACCGGTCCGACGCCGGCGCCGTCATCAGCCCGGCCGCAGGCTCGGCGCGGCCGGAAGCCCGCCGGGCTCGTCCTGCCCGGTGACCTTGGTGAACGCACGCAGGTTGGCCAGGGACTCGCCGCGCTTGACCCGCCAGGCGTACTCGCGCCTGATCGAGGAGGCGAAGCCGAGCATCAGGGCCTGGTCGAAGTTCTCGTCGCTGTAGCTGAGCACGCATCCGAGCAGCCGGTCGATCTCGTCCGGCGTGATCGCCGAGAGCGGCAGCCGGCCGGTCAGGTGCACGTCACCGACCTGGTCGAGCGCGAAGTGGACGCCGAACATCCGGCTGCCCCGCTCCAGCAGGAAGCGGTAGAAGTCGGCGTGGTTCTCGTCCGGCTGACGGCAGAAGAACGCCTCGACGTGCAGGCTGTGGGTCTCCGCGATCAGCCAGGTCATGGTGACCAGCTTGTGCTGACCCTCAAGCCTGACCAGGAACGCGCCGGGCTGGGCTTCCTCGTAGCTGACCTCGAGGCTCGCGAGGATGTCGTGCAGCCTGGCCGCCTCCGCCGGGACCTCGTGCTCCGCGGTCGCGGGTCCCCCGGTCACAGGTGCACCGGGGCGGCGACCTCGCTCATAGCGTCACCGTACACGGCGAGCAACTGGTCGACCGTGGATGACCAGCCGAACCGGCTGGCGTGGCTACGGGCGCCGCGGCCCAGCCGGGCCAGCAGGCCGGGGCTGGCCAGCAGGTCGGCGATGGCGCGGGCGTAGCGGGCCGGGTCGTGCCCGTCGATCAGCACCCCGGATACCCCGTCGCGTACCGCGGTCCGCAGGCCTCCGGCCGCGGCTGCCACGACCGGCGTCCCGCAGGCCTGGGCCTCGACCGCGACCAGCCCGAACGACTCGGAGTAGGACGGCACCACGACCAGGTTCGCGGCCCGGTACCAGTCGGCCAGGTCCCTTTGCGGGCACGGCGGCTCGAGCCGGATGTTCCGCGAGATCCCCAGCGCGGCGGCGAGCTGGATCAGGCCGTCCGGGTCGTTCCTGCCGGTCCCGCTCGGGCCGCCGACGAAGGCGACCACGAGCCGGTCGGCCAGCCTGGCGTTGCCGCGTACCAGTTCGGCCGCGGCCCGCAGCAGCACGTCAGGCGCCTTGAGCGGCTGCACCCGGCCGGCGAACATCAGCACGACGGCGTGCGGCGGCAGGCCGAGCCGGCGGCGGGCCAGCCGCTGGGAACCCGGCTTGAAGACGGCCAGGTCCACGCCCGGGCTGACCGAGGCGACCCGGTCAGGGGCGGCGTCGTAGAGCTTGATCAGCTCCCTGGCCTCGGCGTCGGTGTTGGCCACGATCCGGTCGGCGGCCGCGATCACCTCCGCCTCGCCCCTAATCCGCAGCTCAGGCTCGGCCGCGTC
>DASWAH010000284.1:0-4143 GCA_036391235.1 Streptosporangiaceae bacterium | reverse complement strand
AGTGAGTGTACTACGTTGCGTAGATGGCTCGCTGCTCGGCGTCGCGGCCGTTCCCTGCTGCGACCGGGTCGGCCTGCCCTATGACCTGACCCTGCGGCTGACCCTGGACCGGCAGCCGTTCGCCACCGTCGGACAGCGCTGCCGGGCGCCCCTGGCCACCTTGTCGGCCCGGGTCAGGGCGGCCATCGACGATCCCGACCAGGCGTCGGGCTGGCCCGATCCCGACGACCGGTTCCCGGTCCCGCGGGCCAGGGTCGCCCCGTCACGACTCCAGCCGGGCGAACGCGAGTACTTCACGCTGCGGTCCAGGGACCGGAGCGACCTGCCAGGCGGCGGCGAGGTCCGGTGCGTGCTCCGCTCCAGCGCCCAGTGGCACGGCGGCCAGTGGGCGCTGAGCCGCCGCGCGGTCGTTGAGGCCTGGGGGGATCGCGGAACTGGTGTGCGAGCTGTGCTGACATCGGCCGAACTGGTCACATTCTTGGATACGGTTCTAAGTGGACAGGACGGCGCCATGATGGCTCGCACGCCACCGGCTGCCGGCAGCACCGCGGCCGCCGGTGACCAGGCTGGCCGGATCACCTGGTCGTCCTGGCGGCAGCCGCGGCAGCAGCGAGGAAGGGTGCCGGATGAGTCTGCGCGATCTCGTCTACCGGCTCTACGAGCGGCGGCTCGAAACCTCGCTTTCGCCGTCGGCGGCCCCGAGGCACGTGGGAGTGATGTGCGACGGTAACCGTCGCTGGGCCCGCTCGGCCGGACTGCTCGACGTCAGCAGCGGGCACCGCAAGGGCGCGGACAAGATCTTCGAGCTCCTGGCCTGGTGCAAGGAAGCCGGCGTCGAGGTCGTGACGCTCTGGCTGCTGTCGACCGACAACCTCGTCGCCCGCCCGGAAGCCGAGCTCGGCGAACTGCTCGAGATCATCGAGGACACCGTCAGGCAGCTCGTCGCCGACAACTGGCGGGTCAAGCCGGTCGGCGCCCTCGACCTGCTGCCCGACCGGACCGCGCGGGTGCTCAAGGACGCGGAAGAGATCACCGCGGGCTACCCGGGCCTGCAGGTCAACGTCGCCGTCGGGTACGGCGGACGCCGCGAGATCGCCGACGCGGTCAGGTCCCTGCTGCAAGAGCACGCGACCAAGGGAACCTCGATCGAGGAACTGGCCGAGATCCTGGACGTCGAGCACATCGCCGAGCACCTGTACACGGCGGGCCAGCCCGACCCCGACCTGGTCATCAGGACGTCCGGTGAGCAGCGGCTCGGCGGGTTCCTGCTCTGGCAGAGCGCCCACTCGGAGTTCTATTTCTGCGACGCGTACTGGCCCGCTTTCCGCAAGGTCGACTTCCTGCGGGCGCTGCGGTCCTATGCCGCGCGGCACCGGCGCCTGGGCGCCTGAGCTTCCGCACGGGCCGCACTGAGCTTCCGCACGGGCCTCACGGCCCCCTCGTGAAACGCGAAGATCGCCCCGCGCCGCTACTTCCGCACCGTGCCACCTCCAGGTACCGTCGGGACTGACGGGCGGTGCGTAGCCGCCCGGCGGGAAGGCCCTCGAGATTCTCGAGCTTCGCGTCCTGGCACGCAGGCGAGACGAGCGAAAGGGCCGGCGTCGGTCCTTTGCTGGCCGGTCCCGGTCCCTCCGACACGTTTGTGTCCGACGCGGCGCCCCAGGGCGCTCAGGGGAGAGTGAGTGGCAATTTCCGCATCCGCCCGCCCATCGCGGCCGAACCGTATCAGCCCCCAGGAGACAGCAGCCAGCCCCGGCGACCACCACGAGCACGAAGCCCCCGGCAGCGGGGGCGACCGTCGCACGTACGTCCTCGACACCAGCGTCCTGCTCGCCGATCCCGGCGCGATCGGCAGGTTCGCTGAGCACCGGGTCGTGCTCCCGCTCGTCGTCATCACCGAGCTGGAAGCCAAGCGAAATCATCCCGAGCTGGGATTCTTCGCCCGGGCTGCGCTCCGTCACCTGGACGACCTGAGGCTGACCTGCGGCCGGCTGGACGCCGACATCGAGATCGGCGAGTCCGGGGGCACCGTGCGGGTGGAGCTGAACCACTCCGATCCCTCCATCCTGCCGGCCGGCTTCCGGCTCGGCGACAACGACACCAGGATCTTGTCGGTCGCATGCAGCCTGGCCGCCGAGGGCCAGAGCGTGGTGCTGGTCAGCAAGGACCTGCCGCTGCGGATCAAGGCGGCCGCCGTCGGGCTGCCGGCCCAGGAGTACCGGGCCGAGCTGCCGCCCGATTCTGGCTGGACCGGCATGGCCGAGCTGGAGATCAGCCCGGGCGAGATCGACCAGCTGTACTCGGCGGGCACCCTGGAATCCCCGGCCGCGCGCGACCTGCCCTGCCACACCGGGCTGGTGCTGTACTCGGGCGCGGTCGGCGCGGGCAGCGCGCTTGGCCGGGTCCAGCCCGACAAGTCGGTCAGGCTGGTCCGCTGCGACCGGGACGTGTTCGGCCTGCGCGGCCGCAGCGCCGAGCAGCGGGTCGCGCTCGACCTGCTGCTCGACCCCGAGATCGGGATCGTCTCGCTCGGCGGCCGGGCCGGCACCGGCAAGTCGGCGCTGGCCCTGTGCGCCGGCCTGGAGGCCGTGCTCGAGCGCCGCCAGCACCGCAAGGTGGTCGTGTTCCGGCCGCTGTACCCGGTGGGCGGGCAGGAACTCGGCTACCTGCCGGGTTCCGAGGCCGACAAGATGAACCCGTGGGCCCAGGCCGTCTACGACACGCTGTCCGCGGTGACCTCGCCCGACGTGATCGACGAGGTCGTGGCCAGGGATATGCTGGAGGTCCTGCCGCTCACCCACATCAGGGGCCGGTCGCTGCACGACTCGTTCGTGATCGTGGACGAGGCTCAGTCGCTAGAACGTGGCGTGCTGCTGACCGTCCTGTCAAGGATCGGATCGGGCTCCCGGGTCGTGCTCACCCACGACATCGCCCAGCGGGACAACCTGCGGGTCGGCCGCCACGACGGCGTGGTCGCGGTGATCGAGAAGCTCAAGGGCCACCCGCTGTTCGCGCACGTCACGCTGGTGCGCTCGGAACGCTCGCCGATCGCCGCCCTGGTCACCGAGATGCTGGAGGACGTCGCCATGTAAGGCGCGACCGGAGCGGCCAGAGCCGCCGTACCTCGTTTACCGCCTCCTGGCGCGCAACCGGCCAGGGGGCGGTAGCGTCGAAGTCGTCATGAGCAACGTTGACGGCGCCCCGGCCGGCCAGCCGGGGAAAGCCAGTGCCGGCAAGGCGGGTACGGCGACCCCGGTCTCAGTCATCATGCCGGTTCGCGACGCCGAGCAGCTGCTGCCCGAGGCGGTCGGCCAGGTGCTGGCCCAGCAGTACCCGGGCGAGATCGAGCTCGTGCTCGCGGTCGGTCCCTCCCGGGACAAGACTGCCGAGACCGCGCAGCAGCTCGCCGCCCGCGACTCCCGGGTCCGGGTGGTCGCCAACCCCACCGGCCAGATTCCGCACGGCCTGAACGCGGCCGTCCGCGCGTCCCGGCACCCGGTCATCGTCCGGGTCGACGCCCGGTCGAGACTGCCGGGCAACTACATCGCGCTGGCGGTGCGCACGCTCCGGCAGACCGGGGCGGTCAATGTCGGCGGCATCCGCGCGGCCGAGGGCGTCACCGCGTTCCAGCAGGCCGTGGCGTGGGCGATGACGTCGCCGTTCGGCGTCGGCTCGTCGCGGTACAACACCGGCGGCAGCGCAGGACCTTCCGACTCGGTCTACCTGGGCACGTTCCGGCGCGAGGCGATCGAGCAGGCCGGCGGGTACGACGAGCGGTACCTGCGGGCCGAGGACTGGGAGATGAACCACCGGATCAGGGCGGCGGGCGGCCTGATCTGGTTCCAGCCCGAGCTGCGGGTCCGGTACCGGCCGCGCGGCCGGGTCGGCGAGCTGGCCTCGCAGTATTTCCTGTACGGCCGGTGGCGCCGGGTGATCGCGCGCCAGCACGGCACCATCAACCTGCGGTACCTGACTCCGGTCGCGATGGTGGTCGGCGTGCTGGCCGGACTGCTGGCCGGGCTGGCCGGGGTCTTCGCCCTGGCCGCTGGGGTGAACGGCTGGTGGCCGATCCTGCTCGCGGCCTGCCTGGGCGTCCCGCTGGTCTACGTGATCTTCCTGCTCACGGTCACCGTCCGGGCCGGA
>DASWAH010000283.1:0-7989 GCA_036391235.1 Streptosporangiaceae bacterium | reverse complement strand
ATGATCCACCTCATCCCCGGCGACCCGGCCAGGACGATCCTCGGCATCCACGCGACGCCCCAGCGGATCGCGATCCTGCACAAGCAGTGGGGCCTGGACCGGCCGCTGGTCAGCCAGTACTGGCTGTTCATGGACCGGCTGTTCCACGGCAACCTGGGCCAGAGCCTGTACTACGGGGGCTCGGCCGGGACGCTGATCACCCAGCGGATACCGCCGACGCTGTGGCTGATCGTGTATGCCGCCGTGCTCGCGGTCGCCATCAGCGTGCCGCTGGCGATGATCGCGGCCAGCCGCAAGAACGGAGCCCGCGATCACGTCGTCAGGGCCGTCCCGCTGCTCGGGCTGGGGATGCCGCCGTTCTGGGTCGGGATCCTGCTGATCTACGCGCTGGCCATCAAGGTGCGGGCGTTCCCGGTCAGTGGCTACGGCACCGGCTTCGGCGGGCACCTGCACGCGATGTTCCTGCCCGCCCTGACCGTGGCCATCGCGCTCGCCCCGGTCGTGATCAGGGCGCTGCGGGCCAGCATGCTCAACGTGCTCGGGGCCGAGTACATCACCACGGCCAAGTCCAAGGGGGTGCCGCCGTCCCGGCTGTTCGTGCGGCACGTGCTGCGCAACGCGGTCATCCCGGCGGTCACGGTGCTCGGCATCAACATCGGCTACCTGATCGGCGGCACCGTCATCATCGAGAACATCTTCGCCATCCCGGGCATCGGCCAGCTCATGATCAACTCGATCTTCGAGCGGGACTTCCCGGTCGTGCAGGGCGTCACGCTGGTGTTCGGCGTGCTCGTGGTGCTGGTGAACCTGCTGGCCGACCTGTCCTACGCCGCCCTCGACCCGAGGGTGAGGTTCGACCGGTGAGCGCGTCATGAGCGCGATCTCGATGCCCGAGCCGGCCCTCGCGGCGCAGGCCGAGCAGCATGCTCAGCCCCGGCAGGCGCGGCGCTGGTACCGGCAGCCCGCGCTCGCGGCCGGCCTCATCCTGCTTGGCCTGATCGTGCTGGCCGCGATCGCGGCCCCGCTGATCACGCCCTACAACCCGATCAAGCAGAACCTGACCGCGAGCCTGCTCAGCCCGAGCGCGCACCACTGGCTAGGCACCGACCAGACTGGCCGCGACACGTTCGCCCGGCTGCTCTACGGGCTGCGGACCGACCTGCGGATCGCGTTTATCGCGGTGCTGCTGCCGTTCTGCATCGGGGTGATCCTGGGCTCCATCTCCGGCTACTTCGGCGGCTGGGTCGACACGGTGCTGATGCGCTTGGTCGACATCGTGGTCGCGTTCCCGTTCTACGTGCTGATCATCGCGCTGGTGTTCGTGCTCGGCCCGGGCCAGCGGAGCATCTACATCGCGATCACGCTGGTCGGCTGGGTGTCCTACGCCCGCATCATCAGGGGCGAGATCCTGGTCGCCAAACGGCAGGACTACGTTCTGGCGGCCAGGTCGGGCGGGCTGTCGCCGGTCCGCATCATCGGCCGTCACCTGCTGCCGAACGTGATCAGCCAGGCGATCATCTACGCGATGTCCGACATCGTGCAGGACATCCTGGCCATCGTGACGCTCGGCTACTTCGGGCTCGGGGTACCGCCGCCGACGCCCGACCTCGGCTCGATGATCAACGACGGCCAGAACTTCCTGACCACGCACTGGCAGCTCACCACGTTCCCCGGCCTCGCGGTCGTGCTCGTCGGACTGGCCCTCTCGCTGATTGGCGACGGCCTGGCCGACATCATCAGGCCGGGTACCACGTGAGCGGGGACTGGGCCGGCGGTGCGGGCGGCGCCGGCGGCCGGCTGCTCGAGGTGCGCGACCTGCACGTGCAGATCCCGACCAGACGCGGAACGGTCCGCGCCGTGGACGGTGTGTCCCTCGAGGTGGCCGGCGGCGAGGCGCTCGGCCTGGTCGGCGAGTCGGGCTCGGGCAAGAGCATGACACTGCGCGCGATCCTCGGCGTGCTGCCGTCCGAGGCGAAGGTGACCGCGGGCCAGATCCTGCTGGACGGCGTGGACCTGGTCCCGCTGTCGTCGTCGGACCTGAACAAGATCCGCGGCCCGAAGATGTCGATGATCTTCCAGGAGCCGATGAGCGCGCTGAACCCGGTGATGCGGGTCGGCCAGCAGATCGCCGAGGGCCCGCGGGTGCACCTGGGCTACAGCCGGGCCCGGGCGGCCGAGCGGGCGCTCGAACTGATGCGCCGGGTCGGCATCCCCGATCCCGAACGGCGGTTCCGCGCCTACCCGCACGAGTTCTCCGGCGGGATGCGGCAGCGGGTGATGATCGCGATCGCCCTGTCCTGCGACCCCGAGTTCATCTTGTGCGACGAGCCGACGACCGCGCTCGACGTCACGATCCAGGACCAGATCCTGCGGCTGCTGGCCCGGCTGTGCGCCGAGTCCGGGGTCAGCCTGATCTTCGTCACCCATGACCTGCCGGTCGTCGCCCAGCTCTGCCAGCGGGTCGCGGTCATGTACGGCGGGCAGCTGGTCGAGACCGGGGACGTCCGCGACGTGCTGCTCGAGCCGCGCCACCCGTACACGCTGGGCCTGGTCAGGTCGGCGCCCGACATCGAGGAGGTGCGGGAGTCGCTGGTGCCGATCCCCGGTTCGCCGCCGAGCCTGGTCTCCCCGCCGTCCGGGTGCCGGTTCCATCCCCGCTGCGCGTTCGCCGAGGAGGACTGCACGGTGCTGCCCACGCCGTTGCGCGAGCTGGCTGGCCGGCCGAGAGCCCGGTCGACCGCCTGCCTGCACTACGAACGCTGCGAGGATGCTGCCGGAGCCGGGCGGGCCGTCCCGTGACGGCCGGCGCCGGCACTGGGCCGCTGCTCAGCGCGGAGGACATCGCGGTCTACTTCCCGGTCGGATCGCAGCTGGCCGCGGCGGTCCGGCACCAGCCGCGGATGCTGCACGCCGTCGATGGTGTCGACCTGGATCTGGCCAAGGGCGAGGCGCTGGCCCTGGTCGGCGAGTCCGGCTCGGGCAAGTCGACGCTCGCACTGACCCTGGCCGGGCTCCGCGGGGCCGACCGCGGCCAGATCAAGCTCGACGGCCGGGTGCTGCGGGCGAACCGATCCCGGGCCGATCAGCGCCGGATACAGATGGTCTTCCAGGACCCGTACTCCTCGCTGAACCCCCGGCTCACCGTCGGCGGCATGCTGGCCGAGCTGCTCAAGGTGCACCACATCGTGCCGCGCGGCGAGGTGACGGCCTACAGCGCAGAACTCCTGCGCCTGGTCGGCCTGGGTGAGGACGCACTGCGGGCGCAGCCGAGGCAGTTCTCCGGTGGCCAGCGGCAGCGGGTCGCGATCGCGAGGGCGCTCGCGCTGCGGCCCGACATCCTGGTCGCCGACGAACCGGTCTCCGCGCTCGACGTCAGCGTGCAGGCCACGATCTTGAACCTGCTCCGCGACTTGCGGGCCGAACTCGGGCTGACGCTGCTGCTGATCTCGCACAACCTCGCGGTGGTGCGGCACCTGTGCGACCGCGTCGCGGTCATGTACCTGGGCCGGATCGTGGAGATCGGACCGGCCGCCGCGCTGTTCGCCAATCCGCGGCACCCGTACACCAGGGGCCTGCTGGCCGCGATCCCGCGGCTGACGGTCGCGCCCGACCAGGCCGAGAAGGAAGCCGAGGAAGGCCCGGCCGTGGCCGGCGACATGCCCAGCGCGCTGCGCATCCCGGCGGGCTGCCGGTTCCGCACCCGCTGCCCGATCGCGCAGGACATCTGCGCGACGCAGGATCCGGCCCTGCTGCACGACCCGGCCGACCCGGCCCGCCAGGCCGCCTGCCATTTCGCGTTCGGAACCGCTCCGCTGGTTCCGGCCGCGGCTCCGGCTGCGGCGGCCGCACCGGATGGGCCGGACGGGCCAGACGTGCCGCGTCAGCGGCAGCCCGGGCAGCGACAGACCGGCCCGGGCCTGAGGAAGGAGTAGCCATCAGCACCACGCCCGTGATCCTGGCCAGCGAACGGGGCGAGATCGGCCTGGCGGCCGGGATGGACCTGCTGCGCGGCGGGGCCAGCGCGATGGACGCGGTCGAGGCCGCGCTGCGCGTGGCCGAGGCCAACGAGGACGACCACTATGTCGGCGTCGGCGGCTTGCCGAACCTGCTCGGCGAGGTCGAGCTGGACGCCTCGATCATGGACGGCGCGACGCGGCGGGCGGGCGCGGTCGGGGCGGTGACCGGGTTCCCGCACCCGATCTCGATCGCCCGGGCGATCTGCGACCGGCTGCCCCAGCATCTCCTCCTGGTCGGGCGGGGGGCCGAGCGGTTCGCGGACGAGGCCGGCATCCCGCGCGGCCCGGTCCTGACCGAGGAAGCCACGCGGCTGTGGCGGGAGGGCCTCGAGCCGGCCGGCCTGGAGCAGGCCGCCGCCGGGTACGGCGACGGCGAGGTCGCCTACCGGCGCAGCGTGATCGAGCGGCTGGCCGCGATCGGGCCGCCGGCCGGCCCGTGGGGAACCACCAACGTGCTCGCGCTGGACGCCGCGGGGAACCTCGCGGTCGGCGTGAGCACGAGCGGCTATCCGTGGAAGTACCCGGGCCGGGTCGGTGACTCGGCCCTGATCGGGGCGGGCAACTACTGCGACAACCGGTTTGGCGGGGCCGCCTGCACCGGCCGCGGCGAGCTGGCGATCAGGGCCGGAACGGCCAGGACGGTGGTGCGCGGGCTGCAGGACGGTCTCGACCCGGCGGCGTCTTGCGTGCAGGCCCTTCGGCAGCTGGCCGAGCTGCCCGACGACTTCAGGTCGTCCCTGCAGGCGCTCTGCCTGACCCCGGACGGCCGGCACGGCGGAGCGTCGACCAGGGCCGGCTCGACCTACGCGGTGATGACGGCCGGCGACGACAGCTACCGGATACAGGAGCGGGCCCAGATATGAAGGTGTTCGTATCGAGCGACATGGAGGGCACGGCCGGAGTCGTCGACTGGGAGCAGTGCGTCGGCGACGGCCCTGAGGCGATCGCTGGCCGCCGGCTTCTGCTGGCCGAGGTCAACGCGGCGATCGAGGGTGCGGTGGCCGGCGGCGCGACCGAGGTCGTCGTCAACGACTCGCACTCCACCATGCGGAACCTGCCGCCGGCCGAACTGGCCGGCGGCGCCTCCTATATATCCGGCAGCCATAAGCCGCTGTACATGATGCAGGGGCTGGACGACGGCTTCGGCGCCGTCCTGTTCGTCTCCTACCACGGTTCGGTCGGCGCCCCGGCCGGCCTGTCGCATACCTATAACCCGCGGGCGGTGACGGAGGCCAGGCTGGACGGGGTCGTCACCGGCGAGGCTGGCATTAACGCGCTGGTAGCGGCGCACTACGGGGTTCCGGTCGTACTGGTGACCGGGGACCGGCGCGCCTGCGAGGAGACCGCCGGCCTGATCCCCGGCATCGAGACCGCCGTGGTCAAGGAGCACGTCAGCCGGCTGGCCGCGCACAGCCTGCATCCGGACGCCGCCTGCGCGCTGATCAGGCAGGCCGCCCAGCGCGCGGTCGGCGGCGCGGCCGCCGCGCCGCCCCCGCCGCTCGCGGCGGCGACCCTGGAGGTGTCGGTCCGCACCACCGACATCGCCGAGGCGGCGACATGGGTGCGCGGGGTCGAGCGGACCGGAGACCGCGAACTGCGCTTTACCGGACCCGACCCGCTCGCCGTGTACCGGTCGTTCTGCGCGGCGATCCTGCTGACCAGGACGATCGCGGAGGTCGTGTGAACGCCGCGGGGGCGCCGGCCGCGGCGCCGGGACGGCTGGCCGGGTCGCCGGGCGCCGGCCGGGTCGCGGTCGTGACCGGTGCAGCAGGCGGTATCGGAGCCGCGATCTGCCGGCGGCTGGCCGCGGACGGGTTCTCCGTCGCCTGCCTGGACACCCGTGCGTCCGCGCTGACCGGCCTGGTCGCCGACCTCGCCGGGGCTGGTGCCGCCCCTGCCCGTGCTTACGGCACCGATGTGCGGGACGCGGCCTCGGTCCGGGCCGCGGCCGGCCAGATCAGGGCCGACCTCGGCGACCCCTGGCTGCTCGTCAACGCAGCCGGCGTGTTCAGCATCCAGCGCTTGCCCGACCTGGCCGAGGACGAATGGGACAGGATCGTCGACACGAACCTGAAGGGGCCGTTCCTGACGTGCCGGGAGTTCCTGCCTTCCATGATTTTGGCTCGTGACGGATGCATCGTGAACATCGCATCGACGGCCGGAGTGCGGGGCGGGCGCGAGCGCGCCGCCTACTGCGCGTCCAAGGGCGGGGTGGTCCTGCTGACCAGGAGCCTCGCGGTCGACCACGGCCCCGACGGGGTGCGGGTGAACTGCGTGTGCCCCGGGCTGATCGACACCGAGATGGCCGACTGGATCCGCCATGATCCGGAGGCGATGGCGAGCTTCGGGGCAAGCCTGCCGGCCGGCCGGATCGGCACTCCGGCCGAGATCGCCGCCGCGGTCGCCTTCCTAGCCTCCGACGGCGCGAGCTACCTGCAGGGGGCGGTGCTGATGGCCGACGGCGGCGTGACCGCGTGAGCCAGGCGGCGGTAGCCAGGACCCGCGGCCGCCCAGCCGGAGCCGACGCGGCAGGATCGGCCTGACAGCAAGACCACGGGGATGTTAAAGCGAGTGCCAGGTGAGCAAGACCGTGTCTGACCAGGAAGTATCCGCGCCCGATGGAGCCGGCGACGGTGACGGCGACGGCCGGGTAGCCGCGCCGCGGCGTGCGGCGGCGGCGGCCGGCCAGGGCGGCGGCCGGCGGCGGGCGTCGCGGCTGGTCGATATTGCCGAGGCGGTCGGCGTGCACACCTCGACCGTGTCCAGGGTGCTGAACGGGGACCCGGCCCAGTCGGTGCGACCCGAGATCTACGAGCAGATCCTGGCCACCGCCCGGCTGCAGGGTTACCGGCCGAACGCGCTGGCCCGGGCGCTCAAGCGACGCCGTACCGGCGCCTTCGCGTTCGTCGTCCCGATGCTGCGCAACCCGATCTGGACCACGCTTCAGCGCGGGGCGCTGCAGCGCGCGGCCGAACGCGGCTACGTCGTGATGATCATGGAGGAGCCGACCGACGCCCCGAAGCCGCCGCAGGCGTACCGGTACCTGGTCGACGAGAGCCGGGCCGACGGCCTGCTGATCGCGACCGCACTGCGGGCGGGCGAGCACGCGGACGGGGTTCCGGGAGCGGCCCACGTGTACGTGAACCGGCGCGGCCCGCACCGCGGCAACAACGTCGTAATGGACGAGCCGGGCGCGGTCCGGCTGTTCGTCGATCACGTGGCCGGTCTCGGCCACCGGTCGCTGTGCCTGATCGACGGCGCTCCGGCCGTGGACACCGTGCACCGCCGGGTCAGCGCCGCCCGCCGGATCTGCTCGGCCCGCGGCCTCCAGCTGACCGTGCTGCACGCGGCCGCGACCGAGCAGGGCGGCTGGGACGCGGCCACGAAGCTGCTCAGCGCCGAGACCAGGCCGACCGTGTGCGGTGTCGGCAGCCTCAACCAGCTGTTCGGGGTAATCGCCGCGCTGCGGGCCGCGAACCTGTCTGTCCCTGGCCAGATGTCGCTGGTGAGCTTCGACGAAGACGACTGCCTGCCGTTCCTCGACGTGCCGGTCAGCAGCGTGACGATGCCGCTGGCCGAGCTGGGCAGCGCGGCGGTCGATGCGCTGATCACCAGGGTCGAGAACGGCCCGCAACGGGACGTCCTGATCCGCGAGCCGATGGCCCTGATCCACCGCGCCTCGGTCGCCCCGCCTGCCGCCTGACCGCTCGGCTGGTGCCCCCCGGGGCCGCGGGCGGCGCGGCTCCGCGGTCCCCGGGGGTGCTGTGGGCGGCCTGGATGCCCAGGCCCGGTCAGGCGCCGGACATCAGGTCGGCTTGCAGCGGATCGGTAGCCAGGCTGTCCTCGCCTTCGAGGAGGGCCGGAGCCCGTTCCAGCGTCTGCGGCCGGAGGGCGCCGAGAACGAGTGCGTAGATGATGCCCGCCGCGATCAGGCCGATGGTCAGCCACGGGAGGGTGTTCAGCGGGCTCGGCT
>DASWAH010000282.1:0-10627 GCA_036391235.1 Streptosporangiaceae bacterium | reverse complement strand
GGGCTGCCGGTGGCCTGGTAGATCCGGGCGTCGGCGACGGCGTCCCACATCACGCTGTCGCTGCTGGCCAGCTCGCCTGGCACCCAGGCCGGGGCGGTGCCGGCCAGCGTGCGCAGGATCGGCAGCACGGTCGGGTCCCTGGTCACGAGCCACCGGAAGTACAGCAGGTTCGTTAGCGAGTCGGCGCCCCAGTCCCGGTTCTTGGCGTTGCAGACCACCGGGTCGCACATGCGCCAGAGTCCGTGCCCGGTATAGAAGGTCTGCTCGAGCAGCCGGGTTGACCGGGCGGCCAGGGTCGCAAAGGTCGGCCCGTGCAGGGAAGAACCGGCAGGCTCAATGGCGGACAGGCTGAAGCCGGCGTCCCTGGCCTTGACCGGCCGGCCGGCCAAGGCGAACGCGGTGACCGCCACGGCCGGCAAGCAGGCGAGCGCGATCGCGCGCCGCCGCAGGCGGCCGGAGGGGAGCACACCGTCAATGTATGCATAACTACCGGTCGAAGGGTCATGTTTCCCCGGGCTAATGGTTCGGCGAACCGGAAAGTGAACGGTCCCTGCGCAGCGCCACCGCGCCGCACAGCAAGGCGACCGGAATCTCGCCGGCCAGCGCCATGGCTATCGCGGTCACCTGGCCGGATCCGGTTGCCGCGGTCATCACGTCGAGCCAGGCGTCAGTGACCAGCAGCGCCGCGGTCGCCGTCGCGGTCAGCCGGGCCCGCTCGTCCCGCCTGGCCAGCAGCCAGCCGGTGGCGATCAGCCCGAGCGCCTCCATGACGTCGAGCCCGGCCCAGGCGGCGCCCCAGTGCCTGGCCATCGCGGTGGACGGCAGCGTCGCGGCCATGGCGATCAGCCAGGGGATCAGCGCGGCCCCGGCGGCCACCAGCCCCGCGGCCAGCCAGCGCGTCCCGCGCCTGGTCGCGGTCATGGCCGGATCCGGCGCAGCCGTCGGCGCTGAGCGTGACCATCGTGGCGGACGGTCACGGTCGCGAACCGGCCAGGCTCCGCGGCAACCCAGAACCACGGGCTGACCTTCGTGACCAGGGCTAGCCGAGGGCGCCCGATGAAGGGACGGAACTCCACGACCGGCGGACTGCCCGCGGCCAGCCGGCCCCAGGCCATGACCCGGGCAGTACGGCCCCGCCCGGCCAGGCGGCCGCCGCCGCCCAGGGCAGCCGGAGACAGCGGAGTCGCCACCAGGACGTCGGCTAGCGTGCCGGCCACGTAAACCTCCAGCGCGGGTCTGGCCTGCTCTCCGCCGGGGCGCACCACCCAGGAGAGGCCGAACTCTGGCCGCGGGCCGGCTGGCCGGGCAGTCGTTGTGATCATGGCGTCCAGCCTGGCCGTCCGGCCGGTTCCGGTCAGTAGCGTGCCATGCCGGATCATGCTGCAGTCAGGTACACCGCCGGGGCGGCAGTTATCTGGATGGCGAGCTTCGCCGCTGGCCACGTACGGTATGCCGGTGACGTCCTGGGCAGTGCCGCGCGCGCTCCGGGCCGGATTGTCGCACGCTCCGTGGGCCAGGCGTACCTGGCGCGACACGACGTTCGCCGTGTCCGGGGCCGCGGCGGCCGTCCCGGTCATCGCGGCGGCCGGGCTGTGCCTGGCCTGGACGCTGCGCGCGCACCGGCTGCTGTGGCCGGCGTGCGGACTGCTTGTGCTGCTCGCGCTGCTGCCGGCCGCGTCGGCCGGGCTGACCGCGGTCCAGCGGTCCAGGTTCCGGTTCCTGCTCGGCGTCGACCTGCCGGCCCCGCCGCCGTTCTGGCCGCTGCTGTCGCCCGGCGGCCTGCATACGGCGCTGCGATCCGCGCGCACCTGGCGGCAGGTGGCCTATCACCTGGTGATCAGCCCGCTGGCCGCCCTGGCCGGAATGGGCGTGGTCGGCGGCTGGGTGGCCGGCGTCTTGCTGGTCGGGTTCCCGCTAGATAAGTCACTGAGCTCGGGGTCGCACGCCTACCTGGACAAGGCATCGAGGATCGGCCTGATTTTGGCGGGCCTGGCCGTGCTGGCCGCCATCCCGTGGGCCGCCGCCGCCGTGGCCTGGGCCGACACCAAGGCCGCGCTCGCGCTGCTGGGCCCGAGCCGGACCGAGCAGCTGACCAGGCGAGTGGAGAACCTCGCGGTCAGCCGGGCCGGCGTGGTCGACGCGGCCGACGCCGAGCGCCGCCGGATCGAGCGCGACCTGCACGACGGCGCTCAGCGGCGGCTGGTCTCGCTGGCGATGAACCTCGGCCTGGCCAGGGCCGAGCTGGCCGACCTGCCCGAGCCGGCCAGGACCGTCATCGTCGACGCCCACGAGGAGGCCAAGCTCGCCCTGGCCGAGCTGCGCGACCTCGTCCGCGGCCTGCACCCTGCGATCCTGGAAGACCGCGGCCTGGACGCCGCCCTGTCCGGGATCGCGGCCCGGTCACCGGTTCCGGTGCGGCTGCGGACCGAGATGCGCGAGCGCGCCACACCGACGGTCGAGGCAGTCGCCTACTTCGTCGTGTCGGAGGCGCTGGCCAATATCGCCAAGCACGCTCGCGCGACCACGGCCGAGATCAGCGCCGAATGCGCGGGCGGGCTACTGCGGGTCGTCGTCCGGGACGACGGCGCCGGCGGCGCCGACCCGGCCCGCGGTACCGGCCTGGACGGCCTGGCCCGCCGGGCCGCGTCCGTGGACGGCACGTTCAGCCTGTTCAGCCCGGTCGGCGGCCCGACCACGGTCACGGTGGAGCTGCCGTGCGGGTCGTGATCGCGGAGGACTCGGTCCTGCTCCAGGCCGGGCTGACCAGACTGCTCGAGTCCGCCGGCTGCCAGGTCGCCGCGGCCGTGGCCGATGCCGGCGCCCTGCTCGCGGCGGTCGAGCAGCACCGGCCGGATGCGGTGATCGCGGACGTCCGGATGCCGCCCACCCACACCGACGAGGGCATCAGGGCGGCCCTGGTGATCCGCAGGCAGTGGCCGGAAGTTGCCGTGCTCGTGCTGTCCCAGTACGTCGAGGAACGGTACGCCGCCGACCTGCTGGCCACGAACACCAGCGGCGTCGGCTACCTGCTTAAGGACCGGGTCGCCGACGTCGGGGAGTTCATCGGAGCCTTGCGCCGGGTGACCGCGGGGGGCACCGCGCTGGACCCCGAGGTGGTATCCCAGCTGCTGATCCGCCGGCACAGCGACCCGCTCGACCGGCTGACCCCGCGCGAGCACGAGGTACTGGCACTGATGGCCGAGGGCCGCTCGAACGCGGCGATCGCCGAGGCTCTGGTTGTCTCGGACAGCGCCGTGGCCAAGCACATCAACGCGATCTTCACCAAGCTCGATCTGCCGCCGGATGAGGCCGACCACCGCCGGGTGCTGGCCGTGCTCCGCTTCCTGAAGGTGGGCTGACCGTCATGACCATGCATGACGACCAGATCGAGATCGGGGCGCCGGCCGTCCGCGAGCTGGTACGGCGGCAGTTCCCGGCCTGGCGGCAGCTGCCCGTCACCCGGCTGGAGTCCCCTGGCACGGTCAACGCGATCTTCCGGCTCGGGGACCGGCTGGCGGCGAGGTTCCCGCTCCGGGCGGGGGCGCCTGACGAGGTCCGCCGCGAGCTCGAAACCGAGGCCGCGGCGGCGGCCGAGCTGGCCGGGCACACCAGGTTCGCCACCCCGGAGCCGGTCGCGATCGGCGAGCCGGGTGCGGGCTACCCGCTGCCGTGGTCGGTGCAGACCTGGCTGCCCGGGCAGACCGCGAACGAGGAGGACCCGGGCCGGTCCGAGGCGTTCGCCCGCGACCTGGCCGAGTTCATCACCGGCGTGCGGTCGATCGGCACCGGCGGCCGCGCGTTCTCCGGCGGCGGCCGGGGCGGCGACCTGGCCAGCCACGACCCCTGGGTCCAGGATTGCCTGCGGCGCAGCGAGGGCCTGCTCGACGTGCCCCGCCTGAGCCGGATCTGGGCGGCCCTGCGAGACCTGCCCCGGGTCCCCGGGGGCGAGGTGATGAGTCACAAGGACCTGATCCCCGGCAACGTACTGGTGTCCGGCGGCCGCCTGGCCGGCGTCCTTGACGTGGGCGGCCTCGGCCCGGCCGACCCGGCCCTGGACCTGGTCGGCGGCTGGCACCTGCTCGAGACCGGCCCGCGCGCGGTCCTGCGGGCCGCCCTGGGCTGCGGGGACCTGGAGTGGCGGCGCGGCATGGCCTGGGCGTTCGAGCAGGCGATCGGCCTGGTCGAGTACTACCAGCACACCAACCCGCCGATGAGCGCGCTGGGCGCGCGGACGCTACGGCGGCTGACCGAGGCGGCCCCGGCTGGCCTCTCATAGGCTCACGCAATGGACTTGTCACACTCGCACCGTACGTTCGTCCTGATCCCCGGGGCCGGGGGCGCTGCGACCTGGTACTGGCAACGAATCGCGCCGCTGCTGACGGCGGCCGGGCACGAGGCGATCAGCGTGGACCTGCTGGCGGAGCACGCCTCGGCCGGCTTGCCCGGATACGCGAAGGCGGTGGCCGGCGCGATCGGCGGCCGCCGCGATGTCGTGCTGGTCGCCCAGTCCCTCGGTGGCTTTACCGGGCCGCTGATCGCCGAGCAGGTCCCGCTGTCGGCCCTGGTGTTCGTCAACGCGATGATCCCGGTGCCCGGCGAGACCGCCGCGGCATGGTGGGACAACACCGGCCAGCCGCGAGCCAGGATGGAGGCGGCCGAGCAGGGCGGATACTCCGGGGAGTTCGACCTGGATACCTATTTCCTGCACGACGTGCCGGAGTCGGTCACGGCGGCCGGCCGGCCGGACCAGCACGACGAACCTGACGCCGTCTTCGAGGCGCCGTGCGCGTTCACGGCCTGGCCTGACCGGCCTATCCGGGTCGTCGCAGGCGCGGACGACCGGTTCTTCCCGGCCGGCTTCCAGCGGCGGGTCGCGCGGGAGCGGCTCGGCATCGAGGCTGACGTGCTGCCCGGCGGCCACCTGATGGCGCTCTCCCGCCCAGAGCCGCTGGCTCGCTACCTGCTGGAACTCTGACCGGTAGTGGCCCGGCCGGCTACTGGCTGGCTCGCCAGCTCACGTTGAACGCCTGGCCGCCCTCTAGCGAGGACGGCTGGGCCATCACCCGGCCGCCCGAGTTCTTCATGACGATCTCGCTCGACGTCCACAGCTTGTTCCCGGTCAGCGTGCCGCGGGTGCCGTTGGCGCTGGTGACGGCGATCCCGGTGAAGTTCACCTGGCCGAAGTCGGCCAGGTCGATTACTGGCTCGGCGTCGCCCGGATCCTCGGTGATCACCTCGGCCGAGGAGTCGCGGCAGGTCGAGTTCTTCGGGCAGGACGCGCTGGTGGCGAACTTGCCGCCGGTGGTCAGGTCGGTCAGCGCGAGGTTGTACTTGCTGCCGTTGAGGTAGACCGAGACGCTGATCGCATCGCCCGGGTTCACGCCGGAAAAGACGACCGGTCCCAGCGGGTACATCTCGTACCAGGCGTCGTACTGGGCCGTCCTGGTCTGGTCGCAGAACGAGTCCACCCCGGCCTGCTCGACCGTGCCGCTATTGAAGCCGTCGAGCCCGACCCAGTTGCTGGCGTAGGCGACATTCTGGCTTCCGAGTTTGCTCTTGGTGCAGTTCACCGAGGGAATGGTGAAATGCGCCGCGACGTAGCGCAGGCGCACGCCCTTCTTGGCGACGGCGGCGTAGCCCGACCAGTTGCTGCTGGTCACGACCGAATGCGGGGTCAGGTGCGGAAGGTGCGTCCGCGGCAGGGTCACCTGAGCGAGGCGCAGGCCGCTCACCATCAGCCCGGGCTGCTGACCGGCCGTCGCGCCCGTGGCCGCCAGGGCCGGGCCAGACGCGGTCAGGAGCGCGGCCGCGGCCGCCGCGATCGTCAGGACCTTGCGCATACGGCGAAATCTCCCCTCGGGGCAGTGCAGGCAGGGCGGAGCGCGAATTGCTCGTAACGAGCATGGTCCAGCTATCGGGATTTCGCCGCCTTTTCCGCAGAAAACGATCAGCCAGCGTCCCGGGCGCGGCCTCGCTGTGCGCCGGCCGGCTCGGCGGAGCGCGGCGCGAGTTCGGTCGTGGCGTCCAGG
Source organism: Streptosporangiaceae bacterium (assembly GCA_036391235.1). Taxonomy (GTDB): domain Bacteria; phylum Actinomycetota; class Actinomycetes; order Streptosporangiales; family Streptosporangiaceae; genus Chersky-822. Next base: position 4,598 of record DASWAH010000282.1, on the reverse strand, counting down.
CCGAGCCGCCGGGCAGCCCACGGCAGCGTCGGCGCCTGCAGCAGCGTGCAGGCGACCACGACGATGAACACGATGTCGAAGACCCTGATGGCTCCAGGCACGCGGGCGCTCATCGGAATCGTGGCCAGCACGATCGGCACCGCTCCGCGCAGCCCGGCCCAGGACAGGAACGCCTGCCAGCGCCACGGCAGCCGCCATGGCAACGCGGACACCGCCACCGCGGCCGGCCTGGCCAGCAGCACGAGCGCGACCCCGATCACGAGCGCGGGCAGCAGCGCGCCCGGCAGCCTGGCCGGCGAGGCCAGCAGGCCGAGCATGACGAACAGGCCGATCTGGGCGAGCCAGGCCACGCCCTCGGCGAATCCGCGGGTGGCCTCCTGGCGGGGAAGGCTCGCGTTGCCGAGCACGAGGGCGGACAGGTAGACGGCGAGGAAACCGCTGGCTCCGGCCAGTGAAGCCGCGCCGTAACTCGCGACGATCAGCGCGAGCACGGCCACCGGGTACAGACTGGGCTGGACGAGTCTCGGCAGCGCGACCCGGCCGAGCAGCCCGGCGAGCACGCCGATGGCCGCCCCGGCCGCGAGTTCGTACCCGACCAGGCCGGCCACGGTGGCCGGCCCCGGCAGCCCCGCTCCGTGCGAGCCCGTCGCGCTCAGCAGCACGACCGCCAGCACGGCGGGCGGGTCGTTGAACCCGGACTCAGCTTCCAGGACCCCGGACAGCCGGTCCGGCAGCGGCAGCTTGCGGAGCACCGAGAACACGGCGGCGGCGTCGGTCGGCGCCAGGATCGCGCTGAGCAGGAGCGCGATCCGCCAGCCGAATCCGGTCACGGCATGGACGACCGCGCCCAGCACGAGGACGCTGACCGCGACGCCGACGGTCGCCAGGGTCAGGGCGGCCGGCGTCGCGGCCCTGACCCGGTCCCACCGCGTGGTGAGACCGCCCTCGGCCAGGATCAGGACAAGCGCGCCGGTGCCGAGCATCTGGGCCAGGTTCGGGTCGTCGAAGCGCACGCCAAGGCCCGCCTCGCCGAGCGCGAGGCCCAGGCCGAGGAACGCCAGCAGCCCGGGCAGGCCGACCCGGTGGGTCAGCCGGGACGCGGCCACCGCGCACAGCACGACCACGGCGCCGATCAGCATGATCAGGCCCGGGTCGCTCGCGCTCATGTTCAGACCCCCGTGACTGGGCGGTCCCCGGTGCCCGTCCGCCGCGTTGTCCGGCCGGAGTTCACAGTCTGCCAGATGGCGGTTACCGGCAGGTTAACTGCGCGGGCCGGCCAGAGGCGCCGCGGCGACTCGCGAGTCTTGCCTCGGGGCCTTGCCTCGGGCCTTGCCTGACGGCGGCCGCGGAGTTGCAATGGAAGGTACGCGGACGCCGCGAACGAGAGGATTCAGGTGGCGGACGGCGGCAGGCGCATTGTCGCCGGGGTGAGCGGCTCGCTGCGGAGCCTCGGCGCGCTCCGGGCTGCCGTGGACGAGGCCAGGTCGTGCGGGGCGCCCGTGATCGCCGTGCTGGCCTGGGTCCCGACCGGAGGCGAGTACGCCTACCGGCGGGCGCCCTGCCCGGTGCTGCTGCGGGTCTGGGAACAGGCGGCCAGGCAGCGGCTCGGCGAGGCGTTCGACGAGGCTTTCGGCGGCGTGCCGGCCGGGGTGAGCGTGCGCCAGGTCGTGCTGCGCGGCAAGCCGGGACCGGTCCTCGTCGAACTAGCCGACCATCCCGATGACCTGCTGGTCGTCGGCGCGGGCGGCCACGGCTGGGCCGGGTTCACGCGTTCGGGCGGCGTGAGCCGGTACTGCCTGGCCCACGCCCGCTGCCCGGTGCTGGCGGTCCCCCCGCCTGAGCTGATGGCCGCGGTGGGGTCCCGGCCGCACCGCTGGCGGCCAGAAGACGTCGCGACGGTCCGCGGCCCTGGTACGCACGGCCGGCCGGACCCGGGCGGCGCCTGCGCGATCGCGGTTAGCCAGCAGGAACCGGCGTCGCGGCCCGCCGCCGACCACCGGCCCGTCGCCTACCGCGGAGTCCCCTACTACCAGCCGAGGCGGGCTTCATGGCGGCGCCGGATGCTGCGCAGGCTCCGGCTCGCGCTGCTGCTCGGCGCGGCGGTCGCGGTGGTCGTGCTGACCGGCCTGGTCCTGGCGAACGCGGCGCCCTGAGCAGTGCCCGGCGCGCCGCCGGGTGCCGCCAATCAGGAATGGATGCACTTTATTGACCTGCACCGGCGTTTGCCTTTTTCGCCCTCCGGTGACAACGACCGCACGTATATATCGGAGGCGATTTTCGTGCGGAGCATTCGGAGCGGGCGGCTGCTGACGGGCGCGGCCGTGCTGCTGACCCTGGCCGGAGCGGCCGGATGCGGCATGACCGGTCAAGCTGGGGCATCCGGTCTGGCCAGACAGGTCAGCAACGGGGAGCGGGTCGGCGCGGCCACCCGGGCGGAAGCCGCACGTCAGCCGGCCGGGCCGGTCCAGGCTGCGGTGCCGCGCACGATCACCGGCTCCCAGGTGGTCGCCATCGGCGACTCGGTGATGGCGGCCAGCGCGATGGCCCTGGCCAAGGCTCTGCCGGGGATCTACATCGACGCGGTGCCGAGCCGCGAGATGCCCGCGGGCATCGCCATCGTCCGGCGTCTCGCCGCCACCGGACGGCTACGGCGGGTGCTGGTCATGGGCCTGGGCACGAACTACATCGTGACCACCCGCCAGCTCAGCGCGCTGCTCAGGCTGATCGGGCCGTCCCGCACCCTGGTGCTGGTCAACACCTACGTCCCCGATTCGTGGAGCAAGCAGGTCAACGCAACCGACGCCGCGTTCGTCCGGCGGCATCCGCAGGTCGTCCTGGCCGACTGGTACGACACGATCAGGAACCGGATGTACCTGCTCTGGCCCGACCACATCCACCCGCTGATGCCGGGCACGGCCGTCTACGCGCGGCTGATCAAGCGCGCGGTCCGCGCCGCCGGCCGCGGGCCAGGATCGGCCGGGGCCAGCGGCGTGACCGCGAGCGACCTGCGCCCGGCCCGCTCGCGCTGACGCGGGCTGCCGGCGGCCGCCGGACTGCCGCCGGACTGCCGCCGGGCTCAGGCCGAGAGGTCCACTTCGGCGGCCTCAACCCCGCCCGACACCTCTTCGCGGCCCGGACCCGCGGTGCCGCGGCGGAGCCGGCGCATGAGGACGGTCAGGAACCAGAGCGCGCCGACCGCCTCGATGTAGATGAAGTACTCACCGGCGACATGGTTGACCGCCGGAAGGGTCATCATCAGCATCACGAGCAGGCACCAGCCGAGCGCGACCCAGGTGCCAGGGATCAGCCACCGGCCCATCGTCGGATAGCCGTCATCATCGGCCGGCAGGCGGCCGAGCCGGTGCGATATGAGCACGCCGATCAGGACGAACGCGTAGATGCCGTACCCAGCCACGGTCACGCCGGCCAGGACGCGGCCGACGATGCCGGCGGACACCACGTTGGCGAGCTCAGCGATGATCCCGACTGCGATCAGGCTATAGACCGGCGTGTGGGTGACCTTGTTGACGTTGCCCCAGACGCCCGAGGCGGGCAGCATGTTGTCCCGGCCCAGGGCATAGGCGACCCGCCCGGCCGCGGCGATATTCGCGAGCAGCGCCGAGAACATCGCGAAGGCCGCGATCACGATCACGATGTAGCCGGCACCGCTGCCGAAGTGACTTTCGAAGACCGTGATCAGCGCGTTCTTGGGCCCGTTGACGGCCGGCGAGACCGGACCCCTGATCGCCATCGCGTAGACCGCGAACAGGAAGAACCCGCAGACGCCGCCGATGAGAACCGCTCGCCGCATCGCGCGGGGAATGTTCCGGCGCGGGTCGTGGGTCTCCTCGGCCAGGTCGGCCGACGCATCCCAGCCCAGGATCGTGTATACGGGGAGCAGCGCGGCCAGCGCCAGCGCGGAGATGGTCACCGCTCCTCCGCCGGTGCTGCCGACGTGGAAGAGAATCTTGGGGCCCTGGATGTGCCGGAAGAAGATCAGCCCGATCCCGACCACCACGCCGAGACCGAGGGTCCCGAACAACTCGGCCGACGCGCTGATGTTGTTCACGAACGCCGTGACCTTGATGCTGATGATGTTCGCGATCAGTCCCAGGATGATCGCGACCGCGGCGAAGATCTCGATGTCCTGATGGCTGGGGTTGGCCCAGAAATAAGGGCTGAACACCGAGGCGGCGGCGACCGCAATGCCGGCCGTCCCCATTACCCAGCCGGCCAGCTCGGTCCAGCCGCAGAACCACCCGTACTGGGGGTTCACGATGCGCGACACCCAGGAGTAGGCGTAACCAGTCACCGGGATGCGCGCCGTGAGATGTCCCCAGATGGTGGCGATCAGCAAGCCGGCCGCGGTGACCGGTATCCACATCCAGATTTCGACTCCGCCTAGCGTCTGGAACGGCTGGGCAAAGAGCGTGAAGACGGTGACGGTGATCGCGATCTCGGCGAAGGCAAGCGAGAATGAGGAGTACAGCCGCATGCTCCGGCGCAGCCGCTGGTGATAGCCGAACTTGTGCAGAGCCGATACGTCCGCCGCGGCGCCCTTCGTGCCCGCGTTCTGATCCTGAATGGCCATGACGGTT
>DASWAH010000281.1:0-33737 GCA_036391235.1 Streptosporangiaceae bacterium | reverse complement strand
CCGGTTCTCCGGCTTAGCGAAGCCGTGGCCCTCGTCGGGGAACAGCATGTACTCGTGGTCGATGCCCGCCTTGTTCAGCGCGGCGACGATCTGCTCGGACTCGGCCTGCTTGACCCTGGGGTCGTTGGCCCCCTGGGCGATCAGCAGCGGGATCGAGATCTGGTCGGCCTTGGACAGCGGCGAGCGTGACCACAGGAAGTCGACGTCCGATTCCGGGTTGCCGACCCGCCGGTGGAACTGGGCGATCATCGGCGCCCAGTACGGCGGGACGGTCTCGATCAGCGTCTTCAGGTTCGACGGGCCGACGATGTCGACCGAGCAGCAGTAGACCTCGGGCGTGAACGCGGCCCCGGCCAGGGCGGCGTAGCCGCCGTAGGAACCGCCGTAGATCGCTACCCGCTTGGGGTCGGCCCAGCCCTGGCTGATCGCGTACTCGACCGCGTCGGTCAGGTCGTCCTGCATCTTCGCGCCCCACTCGCGGTCGCCGGCGTTCACGAACGCCTTGCCGTACCCGGTCGAGCCGCGGAAGTTGACCTGGATGCACAGGTAGCCGCGGTTAGCCAGCCATTGGGCCTCGGGGTCGTAACCCCAGGCGTCCCTGGCCCACGGCCCGCCATGCACGTTCAGCACGGCCGGCAGGCCGGTGCGCTGACCGTCGGGCGGGAACGTGACGTAGCCGTGGATGGTCAGCCCGTCCCTGGCCGTGAAGGCGAACGGCTCCATCGGGGCGAGGGTGTACTGGCTCAGGGCCGGCTGATGCTCGAACAGGAAGCTGCCCTGCTTGCTGGCCCGGTCGTAGGCGAAGAACGGCACCGGCCCCGAGTCGTTGGTGAACGCGACCAGCCAGGTCGTGTCCTCGTCGTCGTGGCTGACGATGTTCGGGTCGCCGTGGTGCAGGGCCCTGATCGCGGCCACGTCGGCGCTGATCGCCGGGTCGAGCACGACGTACTCGGACCTGTCCTTGAGCACCACGACCAGTTGCGGCTCACGGGTGTCGGGGTGGATCCTGACCCCGCTGATGTCGGCCTCGGCGTCCTGGGCCAGCACCTCCTGGGCCCCGGATTCCAGGTCGATCCTGGTCAGCCTGGCCGTCTCGGCGCCGACCGAGCTGATCAGCAGCAGCGAGCGTCCGTCGGCGCTGAACGCCACCGGGTCGGTGGTCAGCGCGTCGTCGGCCGGCACGGTCAGCAGCGGCCGCCACGGATCGTCGGTGCCGTCCCTGACCATCAAGACGATGGAGCCATCGGGCTCGGGCGCGAACGCGCCCCGCACGGCCATCCGGGCGTCGGCCAGCCAGGCCAGGAATCCGGGGTTCTCGACTTCCTTGGTCAGCTCGCCGGTCGTCAGGTCCAGCCGGTACACGTCGTGCAGCTGCGGGTCGTCCTTGTTCAGCCCGACCAGGACCTCGTTGGGGAAGTCCTTCTCGATCGCGACGAGCTGGGTCTGCACGTTGTCGAACGGCGTGAGGTCGCGCCTATCCATCGTGGCCAGGTCGACGTCGTAGAGCCGCCAGTTCTCGTCGCCGCCGAGGTCTTGCAGGTAGAGCAGATGACGGTTGTCGTGGGCCCAGGCGAACGTGCGGATCCCGCGATCGGTGTCCGCGGTCACCACCTCGGCCTTGTCCCAGTCGACGCCGGAGCGCGGGCTGACCGGTGCCAGCCACACGTTGAGCACGCCGCCGGAGGGGGCGATCCAGGCGAGCCTGGTTCCGTCGGGGGACAGCCGCGGGCTGACCCGTTCCGGATTGCCGAAGAGAACCTTGCGCGGAATGAGTTCGACCATGGCTGTACCTAACCACGACCAGGCGAGGGCGCCGAACCGGTGGCCGGCGGCTGGCACACTAGGAGCCCATGGACGGGCAGTCGGAAGCGATCATCGACCTGGCCGCCATCGAGGCCAACGTGGCCGCGATGGACCGGCATGTCGGATCTGCTCAGGTGATGGCCGTGGTCAAGTCGGACGGGTACGGCCACGGGCAGCTCCCGACGGCCAGAGCCGCCCTGGCCGGGGGCGCGACCTGGCTCGCGGTCGGTCACGTCGAGGAGGCGCTGGCGCTGCGCGCGGCCGGGGTGACCGCGCCCGTACTTTGCCTGCTCGCCGCCCCTGACGCACCGCACCGGGCCGCGATCGCGGCCGGGGTGGACCTGAGCGCGGGCACGCCGAGCCTGGTCCGCCAGATCGGCCAGGCCGCGATCGCGGCCGGCCGGCCGGCCCGGCTGCACCTGAAGGCCGACACCGGCATGAGCCGCGGCGGCGCTCCGATGGCCCTGTGGCCCGAGGTGGTCGCCGCCGCGCTGGCCGAGCAGGCTGAGGGCCGGTGCGAGATCACCGGCATCTGGTCGCACCTGGCCTGCGCCGACATCCCCGGGCATCCGTCGGTCGACGCCCAGCTCGAGGCGTTCGGAGCGGCGCTGGCGATCGCCGAGCGGGCCGGCGCTCGTCCGGTGGTCCGGCACCTGGCCAACACCCCGGCCCTGCTCACCAGGCCCGATACCTGGTTCGACCTGGTCCGCCCGGGCGGCGGGGTGACCGGCCTGTGCACGCTGCCCGGCGGGCCGCCGGGCTGGCTGCGGCCCGCGATGACCGTGCGGACGCACCTGGTGCAGGTCAAGCAGGTCCCGGCCGGCACCGGGGTGTCCTACGGTCACCGGTACCTGACCAGCGCGCCGACGACGCTCGGGTTGATCCCGCTCGGCTACCACGAGGGGATACCGCGGGCCGGCACCAACACCGCGCCGGTCTTCGTGCGCGGGCGGCGGCTGACGATCGCGGGCACCGTGTGCATGAACCAGTGCGTGGTCGATGCCGGCCCGCTGCCGGTGCGAGCCGGCGACGAGGTCGTGCTGTTCGGTCCTGGCGACCGTGGCGAGCCGACCGCCCAGGAATGGGCCGACCTGCTCGGCACCCTGTCCTACGACATCGTCACGCGTTTTACGGCGAAGATCCCGAGAAGCTACTCTGGAGTAACCGGGCAGGAGGCCACGGCCGCGCCGCAGGGCGAAGCCGGTGCCCGGGACGCGGGCAGCCACGCTGGGGTGGCGCACGTCGGCGGGCAGGAGGTCTTATGGTCAGCTGGCGCAAGCTCACGGGAATCACGGGGATCGCGGCCGGCGCGGTCGCCGCCGGGGCCGGTGCCGTGGTGATGGCCGAGAAGATCGCGGTCGGCCGGATCAGGCTGCGGCCAGACCCGTCCGCGGGCGAGCCGTTCGGCGACATCCGCGGCGAGCCGATGACGGTGACGGCCGACGACGGCCTGCCGCTGCACGTCGAGATCAGTGGCAAGGCCGACGCCCCGGTGACGATCATCTTCTGTCACGGGTACACGCTCAACCAGGACGTCTGGTACTACCAGCGGGCCGGCCTGGAGAACGGCGCCAGGCTGGTGTTCTGGGACCAGCGCAGCCACGGGCGGTCCGGCCTGTCCGATCCAGAACTGGTCAGCATCGACCAGCTCGGGGCCGACCTGCATGAGGTCATGATGGCCACGACGCCCGGCGACACCCCGGTAGTGCTGGTCGGGCACTCCATGGGCGGCATGACCGTGATGGCGCTCGCGGACCAGCATCCCGAGCTGATCGGCACCAAGGTGATCGGAGCGGTGCTGATCTCGACCGCGGCCGGCACCGTCGACCCCGCGACCTGGCTGCCCGCCCCGCTGCGGCCCGCGGTGCGGGCCGCGATGCCCTCGATGATGACGGGGGCGTCCAAGGGCCGGATGGCCGCCGTGGTCGAACGCAGCCGGCAGTCGGCCAGCGACATCGCATTCCTCGGTACCCGCCGGATCGCGTTCGGGGATCCGCACGTCAGCCCGACGCTGGTGGATTTCCTCGAACGCGTGATCAGGGCCACCCCGATCGACGTCATCGCGGACTTCTACGTCGCCCTGGTCGGGCACGAGAAGAGGCACGCGCTCAAGGTGCTCGGCAAGGTCCCCGTGCTGGTGCTGACCGGGACGCGGGACCGGCTAGTGGACCCGGCGCTATCCGAGCAGATCGCGTCGGCGATCAGGGACGCGAAGCTGATCAAGATCAACGGAGCCGGTCACGTGGTCATCCTGGAGCGCCCGGACGAGGTCAACGAGGCCATCGCCGACCTGGTGACCCAGGCGCTGGCGATCAGGGCCGCCAATGGCTGAGCCGCCCGCCGCCGGCAATCTGGCCGTGACAGCCAGGGCCGAGGTGGCGGGAGCGGCGCAGATGCGGGCGTTCGGCGCCCGGCTCGCCGGGCTGCTGAGGCCCGGCGACCTGGTCGTGCTGGCCGGGCCGCTCGGGGCCGGAAAGACGACGCTGGTGCAGGGCATCGGCACCGGTCTCGGGGTGCGGGGGCCGATCACCTCGCCGACCTTCGTGATCGCCCGGGTGCACCCGTCCCTGCGTGGCGGTCCCGACCTGGTGCACGCCGACGCGTACCGGCTGGGCAGCCGGATCGAGGTCGACGACCTGGACCTGGACGCCGATCTCGACCACTCGGTCACCGTGGTGGAGTGGGGCGAGGGCCTGGTCGAGAACCTGGCCGCGGCCCATCTGCTGGTGGACATCGGCCGTCCGGCCGCGGCCGCGGCGCCGGCCGGTGATTCCCCGGCCGACGGCGGCGACCCCGGCGACGGCGACGATAGCGACGGGACCGGCGACCAGCCCAGGACCGTCACGCTGACCGCGTACGGCGACCGCTGGACCGGCCACGCGGCCCCTCTCGCCGGCGCCCTCGCGCCGAACTAACGCCAGCACCTGTGCAGGGCGGACGTTGTCTGTGCGTAACGATTGTTCCGGTCTGTCGCCCCGGCCGGCGGTCTGCGCGGCTACACTCCTGGAAGTTCACACCACCCCTGTGCCGCCGTTCTCGCACGGCCTGATGCCCCAGGAGGCGCGCCGTGACTGAGCCGGGCTACCCGCCTCGCCAGCCTGATCACCCCGATCGACCGGGCCGGCCGAGAAGCGGACGGGAGCCTCGCCGGACCGGGTGGCAGACACTGGACGCGTTCGACGAGGCCGCTGACACCGACACCGAGCTGCCGCCGTGGGCCGTGCCTGGCGGCATCGCGCCGAACCGGGCGCCCCGCCGTCCGCCCAGGAGGCCGGCCGCGCGGCCGGCCGACGAGCGCGACTGGCCGGGTGACCGTGCCTTCGGCCGGCCCGGCTCTGGGCGGCCTGGCCCCGGCCGCTACGAAGCGGAGCCTGAGCCGGGAGCGGGCCGGCCGGGGAGGCGGCGGCGCGAGCCCGACCCGTACGGCGACCCGGCCGGCTATTCGGAGCCGCCCGGCTACAGCCGGCCTCCCGGCTACGACGAGCCCCGCGACCCCCGGTATGGCGGACCCGGTCGCCCGGCACCGGATGACGCGGCCGGTTACGGCGACTTCGGCGGCTACGAACGGCGTCCCGCGCCGCGGCCTGGCCGCCGCCGCGAGACCGGGAATTACGGCCGGCCCGGCAGTCACGCCGAGCCTGACCAGTACGGCGAGCCAGGCCGGTATGCCGCGGGACCGGCGGTGTCCGGCCGGTCCGGCGAGTACACCGGCCAGCGCGGTTACGCGCGCCCTGGGGAGTACGGCGGACCAGCGGACGTCAGCGAGCCGCGCGGCTACGCCCCGGCCGGGGGGTACGGCGAGGCCGACGACTACGGCGAACCGGGCGGACTCGCGGAGCCTGGGCAGTACGCAGGGCCGGCCCGGACCGCGCCGTCTGGGCCGCCTGGACGGCGGAGCCGGCCAGGCGGCCATCAGGACCACGACATCGCCACCGATGTCGAGGCCGAAGCCGAGGACGACGGGATCGGCGACGGCGAGCCCGCACCAGGCCGGCGTCTCCGCCGCCCCGGCCGCAGCCGGGCCGCCGCGGCGCGACGGCGGCGTTGGCAGCGCCGGCTGGTGACCTGGGGCGGCACCGCCGTGGTGATCGCCGGGCTGGTCGTCGGCATCGTGTACCTGACCAGTTCGCCGGCCAAGAAGGCCCACAGCTACGTCACCGCCTGGCAGAAGGGCGAGATCCGCGCCGTGCCGCCGGCCTGCAAGGTGCTGACCGCCACGACCCTGCACCAGGTCATGGCCGGGACACCGAAGGTCGTGCCGGTCGGCGGCCAGGGCGAGTGCACGTTCACTGTGGACGCCAAGCCGGTGTTCCGGATCCTGCAGATCCAGGAGCAGGCGTTCGCGCCGAGCCTGGCCGTTCCGACCGGCGACGGCAGCGCCACCGCCAACGCGGCCTGGAACTTCGGCCAGGCCAGGCTGGGGATCCTGCGGCCGCCGACGCACTCGATCTGGCCCGCGGCCAGGATCACGGCGATCAGCGGCCTGGGCGACCAGGCCTTTAGCGCCGTGCAGAAGTCTCGCGGCCACGTCGTCACCGAGCGCGCGACGGTGCTGGTCAGGTACCGCAACGTGCAGATCACGGTGCAGGCTCAGGCGCAGGAGAGCGGCGGGTTCGGCCCGGTTCCGGTCGCCGACCTGCGCGGGGCCGCCCTGACCGCGGCCAGGGCCGCGCTCGCGGCCGTCAAACGGCAGCCCACGGTCTAGGCGCCGGCGAACGAGCCGGGCCGAACCCGCCGGTCGGCTGGCGCGGGCGGGGTCGCCGGGTGACTACGCTGTGAGACCGTGCTGATCCTCGCTTTCGACACCGCGACGCCGGCCGTGACCGTCGCGCTGCACGACGACTCCGGCATCGTCGCGCAGGAGTCCGCCGTCGACGCCCGCCGCCACGGCGAGCTGCTGGCCCCGTCGATCGCCCGCGTGCTCAGCAAGGCCGGGGCGACCCCGGCCGGCCTGACCTTGATCGCGGTCGGCACCGGGCCCGGGCCCTACACCGGCCTGCGGGCCGGGCTGGTCACCGCGCGGGCGATGGGCAGCGCGCTCGGCATCGACGTCGACGGGGAGTGCACGCTGGACATCATCGCGGCCCAGGCGCGGCACGAAGCCGGCGGCCGGCCGTTCCTGGTCGCCACCGACGCCCGGCGGCGCGAGGTCTACTGGGCCCGGTACACCGCCAATGGCGAGCGGCTCGGAGAACCACAGGTCAGCCTGCCCGCCGAGCTGCCGCCCGGACAGCCGATCGCGGGCGAGGGCCCCCGGCTGCACGCCGAGCTGGCCGCGCGCGGCGAGCTGATCGGACCCAGGTTCCCGTCGGCCGTCGAGCTGGCCGGGATCGCGGCCGGGAAGCTACGGCGGGGAGTTCCGCCTGGTTCTTCTGACGCCTTGTACCTGCGCAGGCCCGACGCCAAAGAGCCCGGCCCGCCGAAGCGGGTGACACCGTGAGCGCGGTCAGATGAGCGTGCGGCTGCGCCCGATGACGCCGGCCGACCTGGACGCGGTGGCGGACCTCGAGGTGTCGGTGTTCGGGCCGGAGGAGGCCTGGAGCCGGGCGATGCTGGCGGGCGAGCTGGCCCAGCAGCCGGCCAGCCGCTACTACCTGGTGGCCGAGGACGATTCCGGCATCGCTGGCTACGCTGGCCTGCTGGGCGCGGGCTGGCAGGGCGACGTCCTCACACTGGCCGTCGCCACCGATCGCTGGGGCGAGGGCATCGGCACGATGCTGCTGCGGGCGCTGCTGGCCGAAGCCGGCCGGCGCGGCTGCACCGAGGTCTTCCTCGAGGTTCGCACCGACAATACCCGAGCCCAGGATCTGTACCGGCGGCACGCGTTCGCTGAGGTCGGGATCAGGAAGGGCTACTACCAGCCCTCGGGCACGGACGCCCTGGTGATGCGCCGCACCGTGAGCGGCGGGACAGGAGAGCAGGAATGACGGCGCCGCTGGTGCTCGGGATCGAGACGTCGTGTGACGAGACCGGCATCGGCCTGGTGCGCGGGCACGAGCTGCTGGCCGACTCGGTGGCCTCGAGCGTGGCCGAGCACGCCAGGTTCGGCGGGGTGGTGCCCGAGGTGGCCAGCCGGGCTCACCTGGAGGCGATGGTCCCGGCGGTGCAGCGGGCACTGGACGTGGCCGGGGTCGGCCTCGGCCAGGTCGACGCGATCGCCGTAACCGCCGGTCCCGGACTGGCCGGGGCGCTGCTGGTCGGCGTGTGCGCGGCCAAGGCCTACGCGCTCGCCCTGGACAAGCCGCTGTACGGCGTCAACCATCTGGCCGCGCACATCGCGGTCGATCAGCTCGAGCACGGGCCGCTGCCGGTCCCGGCGATCGCGCTGCTGGTCTCGGGCGGGCATTCGTCCCTGCTGCTGGTCCGCGGCATCACCGGAGATATCACCTCGCTCGGCGGGACGATCGACGACGCGGCCGGCGAGGCCTACGACAAGGTGGCCAGGCTGCTCGGGCTGCCGTTCCCCGGCGGCCCGCCGATCGACAAGGCGGCCAGGGACGGCGATCCGGCCGCGGTCCGCTTCCCCAGGTCCAAGTACCGGGACGGCAGCTCGGACTTCTCGTTCTCCGGGCTCAAGACGGCGGTGGCCCGCTGGGTCGAGGCCCGGCAGGCGGCCGGCCTCGACGTGCCGGTCGCGGACGTGGCGGCCTCCTTCCAGGAGGCGGTCGCTGACGTGCTGACCAGAAAGGCGGTGGACGCGTGCCTGGCTCACGACGTCGGCTACCTGGTGATCAGCGGCGGAGTAGCCGCGAACTCCCGGTTGCGCGCGCTCGCGGCGCAGCGGTGCGAGGCCGCCGGGGTGCAGCTGCGGGTCCCCAGGCCCGGGCTGTGCACCGACAACGGTGCCATGGTCGCGGCGCTCGGCTCTGACCTGGTCGCCGCCGGGGCGCAGCCGTCGGGTGACGCTTTCGCGGCCGACTCCGGGCTGCCGGTGACGCAGGTCCTGGCGGCCTGATCCGCCGCCTGGCCACCGCGGCCTGCGGCCGCCTTGCTCAGCGGCGGACGGCGCGCAACGCCATCGTCCAGAGCGGCAACGTGAACTCGCCGGACGCCGTCTCGGGCGTCGCCGCGAGGTAGTCCGCGACCGCGCCGAGCACCCGCTCCCGTTCGGCCGGTTCCATGATCAGGAACATCGAATGGGTGCGCATGGTCGCGACCAGCGACTCGGCCGTCCTGACCTGGCCGTGCGGGAATCCCGCACCCTCGCCGGGCCGGAACAGCCCGCTGCCCGGGCCGGCCAGCCAGCGCAGGATCCCGTCCTCCTCCTTGTCGTCCTCCAGCGAGGAGTAGGCGATCACGTTCGCGCGGCCGCTGATGCGGTGCAGGCCGGCCACCCAGCCGACGCGGTCGTCGTCGGCGTTCCACAATCCGGCAAAGGCGCCGCCCGGCGCGAGCACCCTGGCGATCTCCGGAAGCGCCAGGTCCAGGTCGAACCAGTGCGCGGCCTGGCCCGCCAGGACCGCGTCGGCCGCGCCGTCCGGCAGCGGGATCTCCTCGGCCCGGCCGGCCACGGCCCGGACCTCTGGCAACTGCGTGTGCAGCTCGGCCAGCATGTCCGGGTCGGGCTCGACCGCGGTGACCTCGGCTCGGTGCCCGGCCAGCGTCAGCGCGGCGAGATGGGCCGTCAGCTTGCCGGTGCCGGCGCCCAGGTCGATGACCCTGGCCGGCCGGCCCTGCCTGGCGGCCAGGCGCTCGGCCGGCTCCAGGGACCAGGCGACCGCGGCCGCTGGGTAGTCTGGCCGGTGCGTGGCATAGGCGTGCGCCGCGGCACCGAACGACGAGGCCCGGCGGGCGTGCTCGCCCAGGCGGTCGTGCTCGCCCGGTGCTGATCCTGCTGCGTCGCTGGCTCGGGGGCTCATGGGCCGCACCTTAGCCTGGCTGGCGCGGCGGCCGGCCCTTGACGGGGCCGGGACGCCGGGCTACAGTGCGGGACTGGCACTCGATGATGTAGAGTGCTAATGCGACGAGGATGGTCTGGCACCCGCGACGGCAGGCCCCATGGTCGCCTCTCTAGTAACTCAGCTAGCCCTTTCCGGAGGGGGAGGTCAGATCGTGACGACCGCCACCAAGGTTGTTATCAAGCCGCTCGAGGACCGGATTGTCGTGCGCCCGCTCGATGCTGAGCAGACCACGGCTTCTGGCCTTGTCATTCCCGACACCGCCAAGGAAAAGCCCCAGGAGGGCGAGGTCATCGCCGTCGGACCAGGCCGGTTCGACGACGCTGGCGCCAAGCGCGTCCCCATGGACGTCAAGGTTGGCGATGTCGTGCTGTACAGCAAGTACGGCGGCACCGAAGTGAAGTATGCGGGCGAGGAGTACCTGGTGCTCTCCGCTCGTGACGTGCTCGCCGTCATCGAGAAGTAAGCGAGCAAGGTTTGGCTGGCGCGGGCCTGGCTCGTGCCTGGGCGCTTAGGCGCCGCCCGCCGCCCCGGATCGGCTGGTGCCCGCAGGAGCGAGTCTCTTGCGGTTCCCGGCCCGCCCGGGGCGGCGGCATGAAACGTGACTGACATCCCAACGCACGACAGACTGCCGAGGTGCTGTATGGCCAAGAGCCTGGATTTCGACGAGGACGCACGGCGGGCGCTCGAGCGCGGCGTAGACAAGCTCGCCGACGCCGTCAAGGTGACGCTCGGCCCGAGGGGCCGCAACGTCGTCATCGACAAGAAGTGGGGCGCCCCCACGATCACCAACGACGGCGTGACCGTCGCCAAGGAAATTGAGCTGGAGCACCCGCAGGAGAACCTGGGCGCCCAGCTCGCCAAGGAAGTCGCGACCAAGACCAATGACGTGGCCGGCGACGGCACCACTACCGCGACCGTGCTGGCCCAGGCGATGGTGCACGAGGGCCTGCGCTCGGTCGCGGCCGGCGCGAACCCGATGGCGCTCAAGCGCGGCATCGACCTGGCCGCGTCCGCCGTCTCCGAGAGCCTGCTCAAGAGCGCCCGCGACGTCGAGGAGCGGGCCGAGATCGCCAACGTGGCCACGATCTCGGCGCAGGACGCCAAGGTCGGGACGATCATCGCGGACGCCTTCGACAAGGTCGGCAAGGACGGCGTCATCACCGTCGAGGAATCGGCGACGATGGGCCTCGAGCTGGAGTTCACCGAGGGCCTGCAGTTCGACAAGGGCTACATCTCGGCGTACTTCATCACCGACCAGGAGCGGATGGAGGCCGTCCTCGAGGACGCCTACATCCTGCTGCACAACGGCAAGATCTCCTCGCTGGCGGACCTGCTGCCGGTGCTGGAGAAGATCGCCCAGTCGCGTAAGCCGCTGCTGATCGTGGCCGAGGACGTGGACGGCGAGGCGCTGTCGACGCTGGTCGTCAACAAGATCCGCGGCCTGCTCAACGCGGTCGCGGTGAAGGCGCCCGGCTTCGGTGACCGCCGCAAGGCGATGCTCGAGGACATGGCCATCCTGACCGGCGGCCAGGTCGTGAGCGAGGAGGTCGGCCTCAAGCTGGAACTGGCCGACCTGAGCACCCTCGGTACCGCCCGCCGGATCACGGTCACCAAGGACACCACCACGCTCATCGACGGCGGCGGGTCCCAGGACGCGATCAACGACCGCATCCGCCAGCTCAAGGCCGAGATCGAGGCTTCGTCCTCGGACTGGGACAAGGAGAAGCTGACCGAGCGGGTGGCCAAGCTGGCCGGCGGCGTCGCCGTCCTGCGGGCCGGCGCCGCGACCGAGGTCGAGCTGAAGGAGAAGAAGCACCGTCTGGAGGACGCGATCTCCGCGACCAGGGCCGCGATCGAGGAAGGCATCGTCGCGGGCGGCGGTTCCGCGCTGATCCAGGCCTCGGTGACGCTGGGCGACCTCGGCCTGACGGGCGACGAGGCGACCGGCGTCGGCGTCGTCCGCAAGGCGCTGCTCGAGCCGGGCCGCTGGATCGCGCTGAACGCCGGCGCCGAGGGCGGCGTCGTGATCGCCGCGGTCGCCGACATGCCCGCAGGCCACGGCTACAACGCCGAGACCGGCGAGTACGGCGACCTGATGGCCCAGGGCGTCATCGACCCGGTCAAGGTGACCAGGTCGGCCGTGCAGAACGCGGCCTCCATCGCCGGAATGCTGCTCACCACCGAGGCGCTGGTGACCGACAAGCCGGAGAAGGAAGAGCCGGAGGCCGCTGGTCACGGCCACGGCCACACCCACTGACCGGCTAGCGCGCCTGATCCACGACGGGCCGGGACCCCTAGCGGGGGTCCCGGCCCGTCGCATGTACGAAGACCCGCCGCGCCCATCACGCACCAGCGTGGCCCGGCACCCGGCGCCCGTCGCCCCGCACCCGGCGCCCGTCGCCCGTCGCGCGCCAACATCGCCGGCACCCGGCGCCCGTCGCACGCCGCCCGGCGCCCGGTACCTGTCCGGCCTCGACGTATGAATGGCCGTATTCAGACACGTATTTGTGTCTGAATACGCGTATTCATACACGGGCGAGGTGCGCGCGCGAGTCCGATAACGGAGCCGCGGGCCGAGGACGGGGCCGGACACGGAAGGCCGAGTGCGGGCGCGGAGGGCGGGCGCAGAGGGCGGGCGCAGAGGGCGGAGCCGGGCGCCAGGTGCGGGCCACCGGTCGCGGTGCGGGTGACCGGCCGGGACGCGGGTGACTGGTCGCGGTGCGGGTGACTGGTCGCGGCGCGGCTTTTGCGGTGGGCAAACCAGCCAATTAACCGGGAGGTCTGGACCGGCGATTTTCCTGGCGTTCATTTTGATGATTGAGCTCCCCCTTTACCTGGGCATCAACCCGTCGTGACCGCGTGATGCGGAACGGCGCAGGCCGAGGGGGAGCACATGACCGAGCAGGCTGCCGGTGACGGCCGCCCAGTCCCGATGAGCGCTGACCTGACCGTACTGGCCGTCCGCGGCCAGCCGGCCGCGGTCGAGACGCTGCTCGCGCAGATCCGGCCGATGGTGGTCAGGTACTGCCGGGCCAGGCTGGGGTCGCTTGCCGCGCCGGCCCAGGCCGCCGAGGACGTCGCCCAGGAGGTGTGCATCGCGGTCCTTACCGCGCTGCCGCGCTACCGCGATATGGGCAGGCCGTTCGCGTCCTTTGTGTTCGGCATTGCCTCGCACAAGGTCGCCGACGCCCGCCGGCTGGCGGCCAGGGCGCCGATCCCGACCGACGACCTGCCGGACAGCCCGGACGACCAGCCGGGTCCTGAGGAGGCCGCCGTCTCCAGCCTGGAGGCCCAGCGGGCCAGGGCCCTGCTGACCAGGCTGCCCGCCGCGCAGCGCGAGCTGCTGGTGCTGCGGGTACTGACCGGGCTCTCGGCCGAGGAGACCGGCAAGGCGCTCGGCATGTCGGCGGGTGCGGTGCGGGTCGCGCAGCACCGGGCGCTGCTGCGACTGCGCGCCCTCGCTCTGGAGGAGCGTTACGTCGACAGCGCCTGACCCGATCCGGCCCGAACGGGGCAAGCTGGAGTACATGGAGGCAGGACAAGACAACGGAGCGAGCGCGCCGCTGGCTTACGCGGCCGACGTGGCGAACGGGCTCGCGGACGTACTGGGCGATGCCCTGGCCGGCGCTTACCTGCACGGGTCGGCCGTGCTGGGCGGGTGGACGGCCATCCGCAGCGACGTCGATGTGCTGGTCGTGCTGGCCGACCGCGTCGGGGATGGCCAGATCGGCGCGGCCGGGGCGGTCCTGCTGGCGGCCGCCGCGCAGGCGCCGGGGCGCGGTCTGGAGTGCAGCGCGGTGACGGTGAGCGCGGCCGCCGATCCCGGACCGCCCTGGCCGTTCGTCTTGCACCTGGCGCGGCGGGACGGCCGGGCCGACCTGGTGACCGGCCGGGGCCATCCAGGCGATCCCGACTTGCTCATGCACTATGCCGTGGCCACGGCGGCAGGCGTGGCGCTCGCCGGGCCGGAGCCTGGAGCCCTGATCGGGGCGGTTCCGCGGCATTTGATTCTCGAATACCTGGCCGGGGAGCTGAGCTGGGGACTTGCTCACGCGTCCGAGGCTTATGCGGTGCTGAATGCCTGCCGGGCGCTGGCTTACCTGCGGGACGGCGCGATCGTGGCCAAGGTGGCCGGCGGCCGGGCCGCGCTCAGCCGCGGCTGGGGACCGGCACGAACCGTCGGCAGCGCCCTTGACCAGCAGCTCGGCCGGCTGCCTGAGCGGCCGCCGGGCCGGGCGGCGGCTGAGTTCGTGGTCAGGACCGCGGCCGAGCTCAGGGCCGCGGCAGCGGGGCAGGCCGCAGGACCGAGAGCATCACCGCCAGCGTGACCGTGACCGGATCGGGCCCGGCGGCGATCCGCCGGCCGGTCTCGTCCTGGTCGGCGTGCCAGGCCGACGGGCCCATCGCGGCCAGTGCCGCGACCGCCTGGTGATCGAGCGACATCGGGGCGCGGACGAGCTGTTCCCGCTCGGTTGTGAAGTAGGGGCCGAGGGTGCCCGCCAGCCGCTCGGCCTTGCGGTCGTCCACAGTCAGCAGGCCGAGCGGCCCGACGAGCTCGGCGAGGTGATCGGGCCTGGGCGTGACCACGAGCAGGCGGCCGCCGGGGCGCAGGATCCGCCGCAGCTCGGCGCCGTCGCGCGGGGCGAACACGTCGAGCACCAGGTCGGCGGCGGCGTCGGCGACCGGCAGCCGGCGCCAGGCGTCGGCGCCGACCGCGCCGATCCGCGGATGGGCCCGGGCGGCGGTCCGCAAGGCCGGCTTGGACACGTCGAGGGCGAGCCCGGCGTAATCCGGCAGCTCGCCGAGGACCGCCGCGAGGTAGTAACCGGTTCCGGCGCCTACATCGGCCACACAACGGGGGGTGGTGGCCGGGCTGGTCTCGCTGGGGGCGCCGGCAGCGGCGGCCAGGGCCGACGCGATCGGCGCGAAGTGGCCGCCGGCCAGGAACCGCTGGCGGGCCGCGACCATAGCGGCAGTATCGCCGCGCCCGGCGGCCGGGCCTGGCGGCAGCAGGCTCACGTATCCCTGCCTGGCGATATCGAAAGAATGACCGGCCGGGCAGCGCAGCGTGCCGCCGGCCCGGCGGAGCGAGTCGTCGCAATTCGGGCAGCGCAGCCAGCCGAGCACGTCGTCGAGCACGCTCGCACCTCCCGCTGGGCCCGGGTCAGGCCGGGCCGTCATTAGGATGGAACACATCCCGGCGACCAGCATCTCGGAGAGCTATGACCGACGACGCCAAGTTCGGCCCGCCCGCGTTGACCTTTGATGACGTGCTGCTCGTGCCCGCGCACTCGCAGCTGATGCCGAGCGAGGCCGATACGGCCGGCCGGCTCACCCGGCAGATCACGCTTCGCGTGCCGCTGGTGTCCTCGGCCATGGACACGGTCACCGAGGCGACCATGGCCGTGGCGATGGCCAGGCAGGGCGGCGTCGGAGTGCTGCACCGCAACATGTCCGTGGAGGAGCAGGCCTACCAGGTCGACATTGTCAAGCGCTCGGAAGCCGGGATGATCACCAACCCGGTCACCTGCGGCCCCGACACCACTATCGGCGAAGTCGAGGAGCTGTGCCGCCAGTACCGGATCTCCGGGCTGCCGGTGGTCTCCGACGACGGCGTACTGCTCGGCATCATCACCAACCGCGACATCAGGTTCGAACAGGACCACAGCCGCCGGGCCGGGCAGGTGATGACGCCGATGCCGCTGATCACCGCGCCCGTCGGGGTCTCCCGCGAGCAGGCGCTGCGGCTGCTGTCCGAGCACAAGGTCGAGAAGCTGCCGCTGGTCGACGCGACCGGGGTGCTGCGCGGCCTGATCACGGTGAAGGACTTCACCAAGAGCGAGAAGTTCCCGCAGGCGACCAAGGACGCTCAGGGCCGGCTGATGACCGGGGCGGCGGTCGGAGTCGGCGAGGACGCCAAGCGGCGGGCCCAGGCCCTGATCGAGGCCGGAGCCGACTTCCTGGTCGTGGACACCGCGCACGGTCACTCGCAGGCCGTGCTAGCCATGATCGGCCAGCTCAAAGCCAACGCCAGGATCGAGGTGATCGGCGGCAACGTCGCGACCAGGGCGGGGGCGCAGGCCCTGATCGACGCGGGCGCGGACGCGATCAAGGTCGGCGTCGGCCCCGGCTCGATCTGCACCACCCGGGTGGTGGCGGGGGTGGGCGTTCCGCAGATCACGGCGATCTACGAGGCATCGCGGGCGGCCCGCCCGGCCGGGGTTCCGGTGATCGGCGACGGAGGTGTCCAGTACTCGGGCGACATCGCCAAGGCGATCGCGGCCGGGGCTGACACGGTGATGCTGGGCAGCCTGCTGGCCGGGTGCGAGGAAGCGCCGGGCGAGATGGTGATGATCGGCGGCGAGCAGTACAAGCTGTACCGGGGCATGGGCTCGGTCGGTGCGATGCGCAACCGGGAACGCGGCCGGTCCTACTCCAAGGACCGCTACTTCCAGGACGACGTGCTGCGCGAGGACAAGCTGGTGCCGGAGGGCATCGAGGGCCGGGTCCCGTACCGCGGCGCGGTCTCGGCCGTGGCCAGCCAGCTGGCCGGCGGCCTGCGGGCCGCGATGGGGTACTGCGGTGCGCCGACTATCGCCCGCCTGCAGGACGCGAAGTTCATCCAGATCACCGGGGCCGGCCTGATCGAGAGCCACCCGCATCACGTGCACATGGTGGCCGAGGCGCCGAATTACTCGGGTCCGGCCGCCTGAGCTCACCGGGCCTACCTGGCCCCGCCTGCCCAGCCGGCGCCAGCGTGGCTGGCAGACTGGCGTGGTGACACAGATGGAAATCGGACGGGGCAAAGGCGGGCGCCGCGCCTACGCGCTCGACGAGATCGGCATCGTGCCGTCCCGGCGCACCCGGCGGCCAGAGGATGTCTCGATCGCCTGGCAGATCGACGCCTACCGGTTCGAGCTGCCGCTGGTGACGGCGCCGATGGACAGCGTCGTCTCGCCCGCCACCGCGATCGCGATCGGCAAGCTCGGCGGCCTGGCCGTGCTCGATATCGAGGGCGTCTGGACCAGGTACGAAGACCCCGAGCCGCTGCTGGCCGAGGTGGCGACGCTAGACGACGCGGCCGCCACCCGGCGGCTGCAGGAAATCTACGCCGAGCCGATCAAGGACGAGCTGATCGGGCAGCGCATCGCCGAGATCAGGGCTGCGGGCGTCACGATCGCGGCCCGGCTGTCGCCGCAGCGCACGCTCAGGTATCACAAGGCGGTCATCGACGCCGGCCCCGACTTCGTGGTGATCAGGGGGACCACCGTGTCGGCCGAGCACGTCTCCAGCCAGGCCGAGCCGCTGAACCTGAAGCACTTCATCTACGAACTGGACGTCCCGGTGATCGTCGGCGGGTGCGCCACCTACACCGCCGCGCTGCACCTGATGCGCACGGGCGCGGCCGGGGTCCTGGTCGGCTTCGGCGGCGGTTCCGGCCAGACCACCGCGGCCGTGCTCGGGGTCAAGGTCCCGATGGCGACCGCGGTCGCCGACGTGGCCGCGGCCCGCCGCGACTACCTGGACGAGTCCGGTGGCCGGTACGTGCACGTGATCGCGGACGGCGGCATGACCAGGAGCGGCGACATCGCCAAGGCGCTGGCCCTGGGGGCCGACGCGGTCATGGTGGGCTCGCCGATCGCCAGGGCGGCCGAGGCGCCGGGCCGCGGCTATCACTGGGGCAGCGAGGCCCACCACCCGGAACTGCCGCGCGGCGACCGGCTAAAGGTCGGCACGATCGGGACGCTCGAGCAGATCCTGCACGGCCCGTCCATCGTCGCCGACGGATCGATGAACCTGATGGGCGCATTGCGCCGGACCATGGCCACGTCCGGCTACTCGGACCTGAAGGAGTTCCAGCGGGTCGAGGTCATCGTGGCACCGGGAACGCCGACGGCACCGGCCCGGTGAGCTTCCGCCGGCGGCCCGCTGGGTAGCGTTCTGACCGTGACCTCCCAAGCACTCGGAGCAGCCAGGCTCGGTCCGGCCGAGCGGGCGTCAGCCCTCGCGGCCATGGCCGGTACCGAATTGCAGGTGCTCGTGGTGGGCGGGGGAGTGGTCGGCGCCGGGGTTGCGCTCGACGCGGCCACCAGGGGGCTGTCCACCGGCCTGGTCGAGGCGCGGGACTTCGCCTCCGGCACCTCTTCCCGGTCGAGCAAGCTGATCCACGGCGGCCTGCGCTACCTGGAGCAGTACAACTTCGGACTGGTCCGCGAAGCCCTCACCGAGCGGGCCCTGCTCATGCAGCGGATCGCCCCGCACCTGGTCAGGCCGGTCTCGTTTCTGTTCCCCTTCACGCACTACGGCTGGGAACGCGCCTACGTCGGCACCGGAGTCAGCCTGTACGACGCGCTCGGCGTGGCCAGGGGGCAGGTCCGCGGCTTGCCGCTGCACCGCCAGCTCAGCCGGCGGCACGCGCTGCGGCTGGCCCCGGCCCTGCGCCGGTCCGCGCTCACCGGCGCGCTGCTGTACTGGGACGCTCAGGTCGACGACGCGAGGTACGTGATCGACCTGATCAGGACGGCCGCCGGGTACGGGGCCCAGGTGGTGTCCCGCACCCAGGTGACTGGCTTCCTGCGGGAGGGCGAGCGGGTCACCGGGGTGCGCGCCGTCGACCTCGAATCCGGCAGCGAACTGCAGATCAGGGCCCAGCAAGTGGTCAACGCGACCGGCGTGTGGACCGACGAGATCCAGGCCATGGTCGGCGGTCGCGGGTCGATCAACGTGCGCGCGTCCAAGGGCGTGCATCTGGTCGTGCCGCGGGATCGTATCCAGTCCAGCACCGGGCTGATCTTGCGCACCGAGGTCAGCGTGCTCTTCGTGATCCCGTGGGGAAGACATTGGATTATCGGAACTACCGATACCGGCTGGTCACTGTCCAAGGCGCATCCGGCGGCCAGCCGGGCCGACATCGATTACGTTCTCGACCAGGTCAACCGGGTGCTGGCAGTGCCACTGACCAGGGACGACGTCGAAGGCGTGTATGCCGGCCTGCGCCCGCTGCTGGCCGGGGAGTCCGATCAGACCTCCAAGCTGTCCCGTGAGCACACGGTCGCCCATCCGGTGCCCGGCCTGGTGATGATCGCGGGCGGCAAGTACACCACCTACCGCCTGATGGCCAGGGACGCGGTCGACGCGGTCGCGCACGGCCTGGACGGCAAGGTCGCGCCATCCTGCACCGATCAGATCCCGCTGGCTGGCGCGGACGGCTTTCAGGCCCTGTGGAACTCCCGGCACACCATCGCCAGGACGTCGGGCCTGCACGTGGCCAGGGTCGAGCACCTGCTCAGGCGGTACGGCTCGCTGGCCGGGGAGCTGCTCGAACTGATCGCGGCCGATCCTGGCCTCGGCCGCCCGCTCGCCGGGGCCGACGACTACCTGCGGGTGGAGGCGGTCTATGCGGTCACCCACGAGGGTGCCAGGCACCTGGACGACGTGCTGACCAGGCGCTCCCACATCTCGATCGAAACCTGGGACCGCGGTCTGTCCGCCGCCGAGGAGGTCGCGGCGCTGATGGCGGCGCCGATGAAGTGGCGGCACCGGCAGGTCAGCCGGGAGCTGGAGAACTACCGGGCCAGCGTCGCGGCCGAGCGCAAGTCGCAGGAGGCCGATACCGACACCGACGCGGACGCGATCAGGCTCGGTGCGCCCGACATCGTGCCGGTGGTGATGCGCGACGGCGTAGCTCCAGGCGGGCCGCCCGAGAACGGTCCCGGGACCGTCCCCGCGGCGGCCGCCGGGCCAGAGGCGGCCAGCCAGGACGCCCAGCCGAACCAGGCTGGCCGGCGCGGTGACGGTGCGGCGGGACGCTCAAGAACGGGTGCGTCAGGCCACTAGACTTCCCGGCATGCCTGTCAACCGCGTCCTGTCCGGCATCCAGCCGACCGCCGACTCGTTCCACCTCGGCAACTACCTGGGCGCCATCCGCCAGTGGGTGACGTTGCAGGACAGTCACGATGCGTTCTACTGCGTGGTTGACTTGCACGCCATCACGGTGCCTCAGGACCCGGCGGTGCTGCGGCGCCGGTCCAGGGTCGCAGCCGCTCAGCTGTTCGGCGCGGGGCTAGACCCGAAACGGTGCACGGTGTTCGTGCAGAGCCACATCCCCGAGCATGCCGAGCTGAGCTGGGTGCTGAGCTGCCTGACCGGGTTCGGCGAGGCCAGCCGGATGGTGCAGTTCAAGGACAAGTCCCAGAAGTCGGGCTCTGACCAGGCAAGTGTCGGTTTGTTTACATACCCGATCCTGCAGGCGGCCGACATCCTGCTGTACCAGACCGACCAGGTGCCGGTCGGCGAGGACCAGCGCCAGCACCTGGAGCTGACCAGGGACCTGGCCCAGCGGTTCAACCGGCGCTTCGGCCCGACGTTCGTCGTGCCGGGGCCGTACATCGTCGCCGACGTGGCCAAGATCGCCGACTTGCAGGATCCGGCGATCAAGATGAGCAAGTCGGCGTCGACCCCGCAGGGAATTATCGACGTGCTCGAGGACCCGGCCTCGATCCGCAAGAAGATCGGCCGGGCCGTCACCGACGCTGGCGCCGAGGTCCGCGCGGACGACGAAGCCAAGCCGGGCGTGACCAACTTGCTGCGGATCTACTCGGCGCTGGGCGGGGCCAGCGTGTCCGACCTGGAGGACCGGTATGCCGGCGCCGGGTACGGCGCGTTCAAGAAGGACCTGGCCGAGGTCGTCGTCGAGGCGCTGGCGCCGATCAGGGAGCGGACCGCGGAGATCCTGGCCGACGAGCCTGAGCTGGACCGGATGCTCGCCGACGGCGCGGCCGGGGCCAGGGAGGTCGCGGCGGCGACGATGGCCAGCGTCCGGGACCGGGTCGGCTTCCTGCCGGCGTTGTGACGGCGGGCCAGCCTGCAGTGATGGAACCCGGCAGCCAGCCACGTCTGGCCCAGGTGCTGGAGTTCACCCCCGGCGACCTCGCGGCGAACCGGGCCGGCGAGCTGTCGGCCAGCCAGCTCGCCAGGCTGCGGGGGCCGGCGATGCGACCGGGCTCCCGGTCGCGATCCAGGACCGGCCTGATCGCGGTAGCAATCGTGATCGTGCTGGTAGCGGCGGCGGTGCTGCCCGGGCTCGGCGGCCACGGCCGCGCGTCGGCCGGCGTTCCTTTCCTGGTCGCCGCGGTCATCTTGATCGCGCTGCTGCTCTGGCAGTCCTGGGCCCGGGCCGGACGATCGGCCGGGCGGCTTGCGGGCGGCGCGGTGAGCTACGCGGAGGGCGTCGCCAAGGCCAGGCCGGCCTATGCCGCACCGTCCCCGGTCGCGCCGGCGGGCCAGGAAGCAGCCGCGGAGCAGCAGCGCGAGCTGACCATCGGCGGGACGGCCTTCCTCGTCAGCCCGTCCGTGCAGGCCGCGTTCGTGCAGGGCCGGGCGTACCGGGCCTACTACGTCGGGCAAGGGCCGCGGGCAACGATCGTCTCGGCCGAGCTGATCTAGACCGCCGGGCTGACCAGGACCGCCGGGCTGCCAGGGGCCTCAGGCGGGCGGCGGCTTGCCGGGCAGCGCCCGGCGCCGCCGGTAGGCCAGCCCGGCCAGCGCGACCGCGCCGATGCCGCCCACGATGCTGGCCGCCAGCGCGACGGTCCGTTCACGCGCGGCCGGCGCGGTCAGCGCGGCGCCTGCCGCCGCCGTCCTGCGCGGTTCCGGCGCCGGCGCCCGGTGCGCGGCCGTCCTGGCCGCGGCCAGCGGCCGAACCAGTTCGCCCGCCGGCCGGACCCGGCCATCCATCGCGAAACCCCAGGTAAGCAGCTTCTCGGCTGAGGTGATCTCGGTCAGCGGGGTCGCGTGCAGGATCGTCACGATCAGGGTGACACCATGCCGTCTGGCCAGCCCGATGTAGGTCGCCCCGGCCTTGCTGGTCCAGCCGATCTTTCCGCCGATCCCGCCCCGGTACCTGGTCAGCAGGTAGTCCTGATTCACCAGCGTGACGGCCTTGTGCCGGGCGAGCGGGAACCTGGCGGTCAGCATCGAGTCGTACCGCATGAACGCCGGCATGCCCAGAGCGGCCCGGCCGATCAGGGCGAGGTCGTAGGCGGACACCACCTGGCCCGGTGCGGGCAGGCCGTTCGGGTACTTGGCCACGACGTCGTAGGCCTGCAGGTGCCTGGCCTCGGCGTTGACCAGCGCCATGCCGTGGGTGAACGACCCGCTCGCCTCGACCAGTGCCACCGCGGCGTCGTTGGCCGAGATCAGCAGCAGTGCGCGGAAGAGGTCGGCGACGCGATACCGGTGCCCGGCCCGCAGGCCGACGATGTTCGGAACGGCCGAGGCGGCCCGCCGGCTGGCGACGACGGTCGCGCCGGGATTCAGCCGCGGCAACATGGTGATGGCCGTGAGCACCTTGAGCGTGCTGGCTGGCGGGAACAGCCCGTGCGGGTCCTTCGCCGCGAGCACCTGGCCGGTGCCGGCGTCGGCGATCACGTAGGCCGACGCGGGGACTTTCGGCAAGGGGCGGCCGCCGCGGCCCGGCTCACGGACGACGATGCCGCGGCTGGCCAGCAACGGGCCGCCGACTTGATCGCGAGCCGGCCGGGCCGGGCCGCCGGTGCGGCCGGCCGCCCTGGACTGGTCACCGGCCCGGGTGGCCGCGGTCATCTGGACCGGCGGCCCCCAGTAGGGAGGCTGCTGGTGGCCGCGGCGGGCGTGGCTGACCCGGACCCGGGGGCGCAGGCCCGAACTATCCGATGCGACGACGAGCCCGGCCGCGGCGCTGGCCGCGATGACGGCGACGAGCAGCGCGCCGGCTTTCCTCCTGGGCGGCATCCGGTCCCCATCCCGCGAGCGGAGCACGGCCCGGCCGGGCGTGCTGCTGGTCTGGGCAGGTTGTTCCCCGGTACATCCCGGTCGTACCCGGGGGCAATCGTTCCGTATCCCTGCAACCCTCGCGAGCCGCCCTGCGGCCTGGCAAAGGTTCGTACCGCCGCGGGTTACGAACTGCCCGCCGGCCTGACCAGCACGCCGACCGGCCGCACTGTCCCGTTTTCGGCGAAACCCCAGTTCAGCAGTCTCTCGGCCGAGGTGATCTCGGTTAGCGGGGTGGCGTGCAGGATGGTCACGATCAGCGTGACGCCGTGCCGCCTGGCCATGCCGACGTAGGTCGCGCCCGCGGCCGACGTCCAGCCGATCTTGCCCCCCAGCGCGCCGCGATACTGGGTCAGCAATCCGTTCTCGTTGACCATGTGCACGGGGCCGAACCTGGTGCGGTAGAACATCGCCGACAGCGTCCGGTCGTAGCGCATGAAGGCAGGCAGGCCGAGGGCGGCCCGGGCGATCAGGGCGAGATCGTAGGCCGACACGACCTGCCCGGCGGCGGGCAGTCCGTTGGGCATTCTGGCCACCACGTCATCGGCCCGCAGGCGCCTGGCCTCGGCGTTGACCAGCGCCATGCCGCGGGCGAACGACCCAGCGGCCTGTACTAGCGACACCGCGGCGTCGTTGGCCGAGATAAGCAGCAGGGCGCGGAAGAGGTCGGCGACCCGGTACCGGCGACCGGGGATCAGCCCGATGATGTTGGGCACCATGGACGCGGCCAGCCTCGTCGCCCTGATCGTCGTGCCCGGTCGCAGCCTGGGCAGCATGGTGATCGCGGTCAGCACCTTCAGCGTGCTGGCTGGCGGGTACAGCCCGTGCGGGTCCTTGGCCGCCAGCACCTGGCCGGTGCGCGCGTTAGCGATCACGTAGGCCGAGGCCGGGACGGCCGGCAGTGGCACCGCGTGTCCGGCCACCACGATGCCGCGGCCGGCCAGGGCCCGCCCGCCGACGTCCCGGCGGGCGACCGCCGGCGGGTGCCGTTCGGCCCGGTGGTTGCTGGCCCGGTGGTTGCTGGCCCGGTGATGGCTGGCCGGGTGGAAGCTGGCCAGCCGCCGGCTGGCCGGGCGGTGACCGCCGGTGCGGTGGGGGACCGTACGGTGGCTAGCCGGATGGCTGCTGGCCCCGGCCTGACCAGTCAGGGCGGGGCCCGACTCGGCCATCGCGTAGCCGATGACAGCGAACGCGGTCAGCGTGGCCGCGGCCCGGGCAGCGCGGCCGGTCCAGGGGGAGTGCGGTATCAGCATCCGGCTCCTCGATCCCACGGCGAACCTGGCAATGACTGAGAGTATACGTATGATTACACTGTGCTTACGACGATTAGCCGCTGGTGAGGCATTTGGAGCTCGCCGCGGGTGTGACTCAGGCCATGCGATCTGGCCCGTGTGATCCCCGCCGCCCGGCCGTAACCTGGTGTCATGACGCGGGTGTCGGAATCAGGCGAGCCGATCGAGCCGGCCTACGGGCCGAAAGCGCTCGAGGACTTCGATCCGGTACGCGACCTCGGCGAGCCCGGGGCATTTCCCTTCACCCGCGGCGTCTACCCGACCATGTACACCGGCCGGCCATGGACGATGCGGCAGTACGCCGGCTTCTCCACCGCGGCCGACTCCAACCGGCGTTACCAGCAGCTGATCGCGGCCGGGACAACCGGCCTTTCAGTCGCCTTTGACCTGCCGACCCAGATGGGTTACGACTCCGATGCCCCGCAGGCGCAGGGCGAGGTCGGCAAGGTCGGCGTGGCGATCGACTCGATCGACGACATGCGTGCCCTGTTCGACGGCATCCCGCTGGGCACCGTTTCCACCTCGATGACGATCAACGCTCCGGCCGCGGTCCTGCTGCTGCTGTACGAACTGGTCGCGGCGGAGCAGGGAGTCGATCCGGCCAGGCTGACTGGCACGATCCAGAACGACATCCTCAAGGAGTACATCGCGCGCGGCACCTACATCTACCCGCCGGCGCCCTCGCTCCGGCTGGTCGCCGACACCTTCTCCTACTGCCGGGAGCGGCTGCCGCGCTGGAACACGATCTCGATCTCCGGCTACCACATGGCTGAGGCAGGCGCGACGCCGGTGCAGGAGATCGCGTTCACGCTGGCCAACGCGAAGGAATATGTCCGCGCGGCCATCGCTTCCGGGCTCGCGGTGGACGACTTCGCGCCGCGGCTGTCGTTCTTCTTCGTGGCGAGGACCACGCTGCTGGAGGAGGTCGCCAAGTTCCGGGCCGCCCGCTGGCTCTGGGCGCACATCATGGCCGACGAGTTCGGCGCCCGGGATCCGAAGTCGCAGATGCTGCGATTCCACACCCAGACCGCCGGGGTCCAGCTGACCGCCCAGCAGCCCGAGGTCAATCTGGCCAGGGTGACCGTCCAGGCCCTGGCCGCGGTGCTGGGCGGCACCCAGTCGCTGCACACCAACTCCTACGACGAGGCGATCGCGCTGCCGACGGAGAAGGCGGCCAGGCTGGCGCTGCGTACTCAGCAGGTGCTCGCCTACGAGACCGATCTGACCGCGACCGCCGATCCGTTCGCCGGCTCCTATGCGATCGAGTCGCTGACCGCGGACATCAGGGACGCCGCGGCCGACCTGATCGGCAAGGTCGAGCAGCTCGGCGGGGCGGTCGCGGCGATCGAGCAGGGCTTCCAGAAATCCGAGATAGAGCGCTCCGCCTATCAGGTCACGCGGGAGATCGACGCGGGCGAGCGGGTCGTCGTGGGCGTCAACAAGTTCACCGTGCCTGACACCGAGCGCTACGAGCCATTGCGGGTCGATCCGGCCATCGAGCAGGAGCAGGCCATCCGGCTGGCCGCGCTGCGGGAGCGGCGGGACCAGGCCGAAGCGGGCCGGGCGCTGGACGCGGTCAGGGCGGCGGCCGGCGGAGCCGGCAACGTGCTGCCGCCGCTCCGCGCGGCTCTGGCGGCCCGGGCGACGGTGGGCGAGGTGTGCGATGCCCTGCGCGACACCTGGGGCGTCTATCAGCCGGGCGATGTTGCCTGACCTGCCGGAATAGGCCGGTTAGGGCCCTTGTGGGCGGGGCTCGAACGGCTCGGTAATCAGGCAACGCCAGCGTTGCTGCCCCGCGAGCGCTACCATGCTGAGAGATACCGGGTCGCATCTCACCTGAACACCGAGATGCGGTGAGAGCACCTCGCCAGCGTCATGTTGGCGTTAAGTTGCATCAGTCGTCGGCATGAGTGCCCGATCCGGGCAATGAGCAGCGATTCCTGCCGACTGAACAGCCGCTGGTGATGCGGTGGAAACGTAACTGAAGGACACATGGAACCGCGTTTTGCTTTCCGGATCCAGGAGAGTAACCCGACACGACGGCGTGCCGCGTTCGGGCTTCCTGGTACGCCTGGGGTTCATGGTGCGACAGTGACCCCAGAGAGCAACCACGCAGGCCACGGAGTCATCCTGAGCCAGCGGCCCTGGACCGCTGGCGGGGGAGGCGACGGCACTGACGAGATCCGGTGCGCTCCTGACCTGATCCTGGCCCACGGGGAGAGGATGGATGGCTGAGAGTGATCTGGTAGGCGAACTCGACGCGTTCCTGGCGTCCCACGAAGCCGAACTGATCGACTTCCGCCGGGACCTGCACGCCCACCCGGAGATCGGCTACGCCGAGCACCGGACCACGCGCCGGATCGCGTTGCGGCTCGAGGCCGCCGGCCTGCGGCCGGCCGTGCTGCCGAAGGGCACGGGCCTGATCGCCGACGTCGGCGGCAGCCCCGCCGACGCGCCGTCGGTCGCGCTCAGGGCTGACATCGACGCGCTGCCGATCCTGGACGAGAAGAACGTCCCCTACCGTTCGCTGAACACCGGTGCCTGCCATGCGTGCGGGCACGACGTGCATACCTCAGTCCTGCTCGGCGCAGGCCTGTTCCTCGCCCGCGCGGCCGCCGCCGGGGCCCTGCCGGGAAAGGTGCGCCTGATCTTCCAGCCGGCCGAAGAAATACCGGGCGGCGCGCTCGACGTGCTCGCCGCGGGCGGGATCTCCTCGGTCGACCGGGTGTTCGCCCTGCACTGCGATCCCAAGCTCGATGTCGGCAAGGTCGGCACCAGGTCGGGCCCGATCACGGCGGCCTGTGACAAGGTCAAGGTGCAGCTCACCGGGCCCGGCGGGCATACCGCGCGACCGCACCTGACCGCCGACCTGGTGTTCGCCCTCGGCAAGATCATCACTGAGTTGCCGGCCGCACTGTCCCGCCGGGTCGACCCGCGGTCGGGCCTGAGCCTGGTCTGGGGGCGGGTCAGCGCCGGCTCCGCGCCGAACGCGATCCCCGACTCCGGCGTGGTCGAAGGCACGGTCCGGTGCCTGGACGACACCGCCTGGCATGCCGCCCCGGTCATGCTCAAGGAACTGGTCGAGTCGGTGGCGAACTCCTACGGAGTGACGCCGGTTCTCACCTACGTCCGCAGCGTGCCGCCAGCCGTGAACGAGGCAGTGAGCACATCGATGGTTGCCGCCGCGGCCGACCGGGTGCTCGGGCCAGGCGCGCTTACCGCGGCCCCGCAGAGCCTGGGCGGCGAAGACTTCGCCTGGTACCTGGAGTCGATCCCCGGCAGCCTGTTCCGGCTCGGCACCCGGCCGCCGGGATCGGCCGAGGACATCGACATCCACCAGCCGATGTTCGACGTCGATGAGCGGGCCATCGCCATCGGCGTCAAGGTCATGGCGGCGACCGCGCTGACCGCGATCGGCAGCCAGCACGAACCCGACTCGGTGATCGCGGCGGCCGGAGCGGCCGAGGCGGCCAGGTTCGGCGCCATGCGAGCCTCGGCCGACGGCGTGACCCTGGCCGGACCGTTATTAGCTGATTACCACTCGGTGGCCTGACCGTAACCGGGCAACCAGCCGGTGACCTGCTGCTGCCGGGCAGAGCCGCATATGGTGGGAGGAAGCCGCCGGGCGCGCTCCGAGTGCCCGGCCAGCCGCCGACCCGGAGCCATGCCGACGTGACCGCACCGAACGAGCGAACCAGGACCGATGTCCCGGTCACCGTGGGTCGCCTGCAGCCCGACGGCAGCCGGATCTACCGGCTGACCGCACCGGTAGTCGTCTGGTGGATGTGGGTCGCGCTGGTCGTGCTGATCCTCGGCGACCTGCTGATCCAGGGCCGCGACTACCTGTCGCTGAAGTTCGCGCTCGGCACCATCACCGCGACCGGCCTGGTCTTCGCCTGCACCTACTGGCCCCAGGTCCGGGCGGACGAGGGCGGGGTCACGGTGCGCAACCCGTTCCGGGTCTTTCGCATCCCGTGGGCCGCTGTGCGCGGGATCTTCCTGGCCGACTCGCTGGAAATCCAGTGCACCCGCTCCGGCGAGAAGAAGGACAAGACGGTCTATTGCTGGGCCTTGTCGTCGACCAGGCGCACCAGGGCCAGGGCCAAGCTGCACGGCTGGCAGTGGGAACAGGGCAGGCGCAGCCGGCCTTCCAGCTACGGGCAGCTCCCTGGCCAGGCCAAGGAACTGGTCAAGATGACCCAGACGGAGGTCATCGCCCGCGAGATGGCGGCGAAGTCCGACGAGGTCAAGGCCCGGCTGCTCGATCCGGACAACACCGCCGGCGACGCCGAGGGACGGCAAGCCCCTGGCCAGCCTGCCCCTAGTGCGGGCCCGGCGATCGCGGACGCGGTGGTCACCGGCACCTGGGCCTGGCCGGCCCTGGCGGCCTTCGGCGTCCCCGGCATCGTGTTCGCGATCGTGATGCTGGCCGGCTGACCGGGGCGGGTCAGGGGCCGAGCGACGCGCACGGCCGGCCGCGCAGGTCGGCGACATAGTCGGCCGGAGCGCCCGCCGCCTCGGCCGCGTCGGCCATGATGCCGAGATAGCGAGCCGACGGCAGGCCGCCCTCATAGTCGTTCAGCACGTATAGCCAGGCCAGTACGTCGCCGTCGAGCGTTGCGACGCGGACGCGGAGCTTGCTGTAGTAGCCGAGAGTCGAGGCGCCGTCCCAGCGATCCAGCATTCGCTCGTCGGTATCGGACATCTCGTACAGCACCACGAACACCCGGGCGTCGGCGTCCTCGACCACGGTGGCCAGAGCGCCTTCCCAGCCGATGTCCTCGCCACCGAAGGTCAGCCGCCACCCATCCAGCCAGCCGGTGCCGGCCTGGGGAGAATGCGGGCAGCGGTCGGCCATCTGGCCATGGTCCATGTTGCTGCCGTATGCCGCGTACAACGCCACGGTCCCCTAGCGTACGAGTCCGGGTGGTTGCGGGTAGGTAGGTTCGCCTGTCCAGTTCGGCAGATCGAGGCTGCCGCCGGGTCAGGCCAGGCCGTGCGACAGAATGAGGCAGCGTGAACCAGCCAAGAACGCGCATCGTGATCATCGGCGGAGGCCCGGGCGGTTACGAGGCGGCCCTGGTCGCGGCTCAGCTCGGCGCCGACGTGACCGTGATCGAGGAGAGCGGTCTCGGGGGCTCATGCGTGCTCACGGATTGCGTGCCGTCGAAGACGCTGATCGCTACGGCCAGCCTGATGGCCGCCATGCAGGACGGCCGCGAACTCGGCATCACCTTCGACCACGAACCGGCGCGGACCTCGCACGCCAGCGCTGACCCGGCCCGGGTCTACGCCAGGATCAGGGACCTGGCCAGGGCCCAGTCGGCCGACGTGGCGATGCGCCTGGGCGCCGAGGGCGTGCGGGTCATCCAGGGCCGCGGGCAACTGCTGGAGCCTGGCCTCGTGGCCGTCGGCGGCCGTGAACTGGCCGCGGACACCGTGCTGATCGCCACCGGAGCCCAGCCCAGGCAGTTCCCGGGCGCGGTTCCCGACGGCGAGCGGCTGCTGACTTGCCGTCAGCTCTACGACCTGCCCGAGCTGCCGGAGGAGCTGATCGTGGTCGGGTCCGGCGTCACCGGAGCCGAGTTCGCCAGCGCCTACCAGGCCCTCGGGTCCCAGGTCACGCTGGTCTCCTCGCGCCATCATGTGCTGCCGAACGAGGACACCGACGCGGCCATGGTCATGGAGGACGTGTTCCGGCGGCGCGGGATGACCGTGCTCGGCCGGTCCCGGGCCCGGTCAGCGGTCAGGACGGCCGGCGGGGTCGAGGTCGAGCTGGAGGACGGCCGGATCGTGCCCGGGTCCCACTGCCTGCTCACGGTCGGCATGGTGCCGTCCACCGAAGGGATCGGCCTGGCCGGCGCGAGGGTCGTCGTCGACGACCGTGGCTTCATCACGGTCGACAAGGTGTCCAGGACTTCCGCGCCGGGCGTTTATGCGGCCGGCGACTGCACCGGAGTCTGGATGCTCGCTTCGGTCGCGGCCATGCAAGGCCGGATCGCGATGTGGCACGCGCTCGGTGAGGCGGTCCAGCCGCTGCGGCTCGGTCACGTCGCCGCGACCATCTTCACCGAGCCGGAGATCGCCACCGTCGGAGTCAGCCAGGCCGATGTCGACCGGGGCGACGTGCAGGCCAGGGTGGTCAAGCTGCCGCTGGCGACCAACGCCAGAGCCAAGATGGAGGGCTTCGACGACGGCTTCGTCAAGCTGTTCACCAGGCGTAACAGCGGGATCGTGCTGGGCGGGGTGATTGTCGCTCCGCGGGCCAGCGAGCTGATCCTGGGCGTCTCACTGGCAGTGGAACAGCAGCTCACGGTCGACGAGATCGCCCACACCTTCGCCGTCTATCCGTCGCTGACCGGGAGCATCACCGAGGCCGCCCGCCGCCTCATGCAGCCCGCCGAGCCGGTCTGAGCCGGGCCGGGGCTAGCCGCCGACGGGGGTCGCCTCGGCCAGGATGCCGATCAGGGCGGTCACCGCCTCCTCGGCGTCAGGGCCGGTCGCGCGTACGATCACGCGCTGCCCGCTGGTGGCGCCCAGGCCCATGACCGACAGCACGCTCCTGGCGTCGGCACTCGCCGATCCCACCGTGATCTGGACGGCCGACGCGAACCGGGCCGCCGCCACGGCGAGCGAGCCGGCCGGGCGCGCGTGCAGGTCGCCAGTCAGCGTGATGGCCGCTTCAGAGCTTCCTGACACCGCGTGCCTCCTCCGCGGCGGCCTGCACCGCCTTGATGTCCCCGCCGACTGCCGCGGCGACGGCGGCCGCCACCGCACCCTCGACGAAGGGGGCGTCGGCCAGCACCACCGGCTCGGGCAGGCCGTCGGGTTCGGTCAGCAGCGCGCGTACCGTCAGCACCGAGCTGCCGAGATCCGGGAGCACGAGAACGCCGGCCCCGGTGGCGGCGGCCAGCAGGGCGGCACGGATCTTGGCCGCGCTGGTCCCGATGCCACCGTCGTCCGTGCCGCCGGCCGGGACGATGACCGCGGCCCCGCCGCCGACCTGCGCGGCGACCTCGGCCGCTCCTTCCGCCAGCGCCGAGCTGTGCGAGACGAGCACGATCCCTACTCTGGCGTTATCGCTCATGGCCTATCCTGAATAGTATTCGACATTACCGAAAGGCATCCATGATCCAGTCGGTGGAGCGGGCGGCCGCCATCCTCGCGGCCCTCGGGTCCGGCACGCCCAGACTGGGGGTCACCGAGATCGCCGAGCGAGTGGGCCTGGCCAAGCCGACCGTGTACGGACTGCTGCGCACCCTCGAGCAGTACGACCTCGTCACTCAGGATCCGGAGACGAGCAAGTACAGCCTCGGTCCCGGCGTGCTCCAGCTCGGCAACGCCTACCTGGACGGCTCCGAGCTGCGGGCCAGGTCGCTGCTGTGGTCGGAGGCTCTGGCCCAGCGGGTCAACGAGGCGGTCTGGGTCGCCACCTTGTCCGGCTCGCGGGTGATCGTGCTGCACCACGTGTTCCGGCCGGACAACACCGTGCAGATCCTCGAGGTTGGCGCCGCAATCCCGTGGCACGCCTGCGCGCTCGGGCACGCGATCGTGTCGCATCTGCCCCAGCCGTCCAGCGCTCGCCTGCTGGCCGGGCCGCTGGCCCCGCTGACCGGCCGGACCAAGACGAGCAGGGCCGCCCTCAGCCGCGCGCTGGCCCAGGTGCGCAAGCAGGGCTACGCGATCGAGGATCAGGAGGCGACGGTTGGTGACGCCGGGGTGGCAGCGCCGATCCTGAACCGCGAAGGCCTGGTGGCCGGCGCGATCGGCGTGGTCGGCCCGGCCGAGCGGCTGCTCGCGGCGGATGCCAGGGACGATGTGGCCAGGGCAGTGGCCGAGTCCGCCCGCGGAGTCTCCAGGGACCTCGGGGCCGGCCGCGGCCAGGCGGCGATCTCCGCGCTGAGCTGATCCGGCGGCCGATCCGAGCCGGGTGCGCCGGGCTGGCCGGTCCTGGCTAGCGAGCCAGCGCATGACCGACCAGCTCCTCGACCTCGGCCAGCGAGCTCGCCCCGGTCGCCTTGGCCGCCAGTTCGGCGCACGCTCCGGCGTCCAGCTTCGCGACCGCGGCGCCGACCAGGGCGACCCTGGCGGCCGGGACGCTGACCGTCCGCACGCCGAGCCCGATCAGCAGCGGCAGCACGACCGGATCGGCGGCGGCGTCGCCGCAGACGGACAGCCCGATTCCGGCCTGGCCGGCCGCGGTGACCACGTTCGCGACCAGTTCGAGCACTCTCGGATCGGCGGCCAGCCCTGGCCGGGCGCCCTGGCTCAGCCGGTCAAGCCCCAGTACCTGCCCGGTCAGGTCATTGGTGCCGATCGAGAAGAAGTCGGCCTGAGCCGCGAACCGGGCGGCGTCGGCCGCCGTGGCGGCCAGTTCGACCATGATGCCGGTCCGCGGGCAGGCCAGGCCGGCCTGCCCGGCCGCCGCTCGCAGCGCCGCACGCACTCGGTCGATCTGCCCGGTTTCGCTCACCATCGGAATCAAGAGGGCCAGGTCGGTAGCCCGGCCGGCGGTCAGGGCAGCGCGCAGCTGGCGATCGAGCGCGGCCGGATGGTCGAGCAGGGCGGCCAGCCCGGCCCCGAGGGCGCCGCCGCGCAGAAACGGCGGGATCTTGTCACCGGAAAAGTCGAGCAGCCGGACCGTGGCGAGTCGCCCGGCCAGGAGTTCCAGAATAGGCGTGAGCTGGGCCAGGTGGTCAGCCTCGCTGGGCCAGTCGGGCCGGCCGGTGAAGCCGATCTCGGTGCGCAGCAGCCCGACCCCGGCCGCGCCCTCGGCCAGCCCGGTCCGCGTCTCGGCGGCCGAGGCGACATTGCAGAGCACAGTGACGCTCTGCCCGTCCGCCGTGCGGGCCTGCCCGTCCAGGCGTGCGCTCTCCCGGGCGGGTTCGGGAGCCTTGGTGCTCCGGCGCGAGCCGGCCGCGTGCGCCGCGGTGCCGACCGTGAGCTGGCCGGCGTCGGCGTCCAGCTCCGCCCGGCAGCCGGCCGGCTCGGCCAGCGCGGCGGCATCGACCCCGGTGATCATGGGGATGCCGAGTCCGCGCGCGATGATCGCGGCGTGCGAGCTGGCGCCGCCGGCTACCGAGACCGCGCCGGCCAGCCCGTGCTCGGCCTGCTCGATCAGGTCGGCCGCGGCTACATCCCGCCTGACCAGGATGAACTCCTCGTCCGGCCGGCTCTGCGGGCCTCCGGCCAGGCGTTCGAGCACGGCCGCGGCGACCTGCCGGACATCGCCGGCTCGCTCGGCCAGCAGGGGGTCGGGGATGGCAGCGAGCGTCGCCGCCTGGGTCTCGGCCGTCTGCCTGATCGCCTCGGCCGGTCCGGTACCGGCCCGCACTGCCGTCACCGCCCCGGCGACCAGCACCGGATCCGCGGCGATCAGCGCGGCCACGCCGACGATCTCGGCCTCGTGATCGCGGCCGTCCGCCCGTAGCCGGGCGGCGAGCGCCGCCCGATCGGCCGCGACCGCGGCGAACGCGGCTTCGACTTGCCCGGCGGTCGCGGTGGTGCCGCCCGCCGGGGAGTCGGCCTGATACAGCACGCCGGCCGCCCAGCCCTCCGAGGCCGGCTGGCCGGGGTAGCGCCGGGGCTGGCTCATCGGCCCTGCCGCAGCGCCACGTCGCGCAGCGCCGCCAGGATCAGCGCCGTCGACGCGGCGCCCGGGTCCTCGTGCCCGACGCTGCGCGGGCCCAGGTAGCTGGCCCGGCCCTTGAGCGCCTGCATCGAGATGGTGGCCTGGGCACCGGCCGCGGCCGCGGCGGCGAGCGCGGACAGCGCGGCTCCGGCCTGCGCCCCGTCCGCGACCGCCTTGTCGAGTGCGCCGACGGCCGGAGCCAGAGCGTCCACCATCGTCTTCTCGCCCTCCTTGGCCGCGCCGAGCTTCTGCACGCCGGCCAGCGCGGCGCTCAGGGCGGCGGCCAGGCCGGCCAGGTCG
>DASWAH010000280.1:0-6181 GCA_036391235.1 Streptosporangiaceae bacterium | reverse complement strand
GCAGCAACGTCTCGACCGCGTCGGCGGCCAGCTCGAGTACGAGCGGCAGTTCCTTCCGCTCGGCCGGGCGGAAGTCGGACAGCACGAAATCGGCCGGATCCTGGCGCCCGGGCGGCCGGCCGATGCCGACGCGGACCCGGTGGTAGTCACGGGTGCCGAGCCGGCCGGTCACCGACCGCAGCCCGTTGTGCCCGTTGTCGCCGCCGCCGAGCTTGAGCCGGATCGCGCCGAACGGCAGATCGAGTTCGTCGTGCACGACCACGATCCGCTCCGGCGGGATCTTGTAGAACCCGGCGATCGCGGCGACCGGTCCGCCGGACAGGTTCATGAACGTCGCCGGCTTGGCCAGCGTCACCGGCTGGCCGGCCAGCCGGCCGGACGCGGCCAGCGCCCGCGACCGGTCCCGGCGGAACCCAGCGCCGATCCGGGTCGCGAGCAGATCGGCGACTCCGAACCCGACATTGTGCCGGTGGCCGGCGTACTGCGGCCCAGGGTTGCCGAGCCCGGCCACCAGCCAGCGCTCATCGGCCATCTCCACCGCGTCCTTCCGGTGCCCGGCCACGGCGCTCCACGCCCGCCGGACAGCCTGGCCAGGGCCTGGCCGCACCGGCGGGCGGACTTCCGGTCGCGTCGCCTTACTCCGAGGAGGCCTCGGCCTGGGCGGCCGGCTCGCCGCCACCCTCGCCTTCGGCCCGCTCGCCCTCGCCGACCGGCTCGGGAACCTCGCCGGCCTCGGCCTCGGCCGTGACGCCAAGCTCGGCCTCCATCTGGGCGGCGGTCGGAGCGGCAATCACGTGCAGGACCAGGGTGTCCGGCTCGACCGCCAGCGTGACGCCGCGCGGCAGGTCCAGGTCGCTCGCGTGTACCGCCGCGCCGACCTCGAGACCCTCGATGCTGACCTCGACGCCCGGCGGGATCCTGGTCGCGTCGGCCTCGACCGAGATCTGGATGAGCTGCTGGTCGAGCAGGCCGTCGGGCGCGATCTCCCCGGTCAGGGTGACCGGGATGTCCACCGTCACCTTCTCGCCCCGGCGGACCAGCAGCAGGTCGACGTGCTCGACCGTGCCCTTGATCGGATCCCGCTGCACGGCCTTGGGCAGCGCCAGTTCGCCGCCCGCTTCCAGGCCGTCCAGCCTGATCAGCACGTTGGCGGTACGCAGCGCGAGCAGCACCTCGTGACCGGGCAGGCTGACATGGCGCGGCGCGGTGCCGTGGCCGTACAGGACCGCGGGCACCCGGCCGGACCGGCGTTCGCGCCGCGCGGCACCCTTGCCGAACTCGGTGCGCGGCGTAGCGGCGATATGAACCTCGGGCACGGTCCCACTCCAATACGGGTACAGCCCTTACCAGGGCAGAAGAAGTCGCAGGCGAGTCTAGCCGACAATCAGCGGCCGGCGGCCGCCAGCGGCAGGCCCAAGTCTAGCCGCCGGGCTCGGGCCAGCTCAGCTCTGGCCGTCGAACAGGCTGGTCACCGAGCCTTCTGAGTAGACCTCGGTGATCGCCCTGGCGATCAGGGGCGCGATCGACAGCACGGTCAGCTTATCGAACTGCTTCTCCGGCTGGATTGGCAGCGTGTTCGTGAGGATGACCTCGCTGATCCGCGAGTTCTTCAGCAGGTCGACGGCCGGACCGGACAGCACGCCGTGCGTCGCCGTCACGATGACCTGCGCAGCGCCCTGCTCAAACAGGATGTCCGCGGCGTTGGCGATGGTCGATCCGGTGTCGATCATGTCGTCGACCAGGATGCAGGTACGGCCCTGGACCCGCCCGACGACCTCGAGCACCCGCACCTTGTTCGCGACGTCGGGGTCGCGGCGCTTGTGGATGATGGCCAGCGGGCAGCCGAGCCGGTCCGTCCACCGCTCGCACACCCGGACCCGGCCCGCGTCCGGCGCCACTACCGTGACCTGGGAGAGATCCAGCTTGCCCTCGAGGTAGGAGGCGAGCGTCGGGAGCGCGAACAGGTGGTCGACCGGGCCGTCGAAGAAGCCCTGGATCTGCGCCGTGTGCAGGTCGACCGCCATCAGCCGGTGCGCGCCTGCGGTCCTGAACAGGTCGGCCATCAGCCGGGCCGAGATCGGCTCCCGGCCCCGGCTCTTCTTGTCCTGGCGGGCGTAGCCGAAGAACGGCGCGACCACGGTGATCCGGTTAGCCGACGCGCGCTTCAGCGCGTCGACCATGATCAGCTGCTCCATGATCTGCTGGTTGATCGGCGAGGTGTGGCTCTGCAGCACGAACGCGTCGCAGCCGCGCACGGACTCGAGAAACCGGACGAAGATCTCGCCGTTGGCGAAGTCGAACAGGGTCGTCGGGGTCGTCTCGATGCCGAGGAAATCGGCGATCTCCTGGCCGAGCTCGGGGAATGCCCGCCCGGAGAACAGCATCATCTTCTTGCCGGCGGCACCGTTTCCACCCGTCACGTGACCTGCTCTCCCACTAGATGCGCGTAAGGACCGACCCGCACGCCTGGCCCGATCCAGGCGGACTCGCACACGGACTGGATAACGCTGGCCTCCGGCCCCACGACGGTGTCGCGAAGCAGGCAGCCGGGACCGACCGTCGCGCCGGCCCCGACGCTGGTCGCGCCCTCCAGCTGCGTTCCCGGCCCGACGCAGGCCCCCGGCGCCAGCTCAACCCCGACGTCGACCCTCGTCGTGTCCGGATCGATGATCTTGACGCCGGATCGCATCATCGCCTCCAGCAGCCGCGCGTTCATCAGCCGGCTGGCCTGCGCGAGCTGAGCCAGGTCGTTCACGCCCTGGACCTCGTCAAAATCGTCACATGAAACGGTAGCTACCGGATAGCCATCACATCGCAGAACCGAGACCGCATCGGTGAGATATTCCTCACCCTGGGCGTTGTCGGTCCTGACCCGCTTGACCGCGTCGGCCAGCAGGTCGCCGTCGAAGGCGTACATGCCCGAGTTGATCTCGCTGATCGCGCGCTGCTCGGCGGTCGCGTCGGCCTGCTCCACGATCGCGGCGAACGCCCCCGAGGCGTCCCTGACGATCCGCCCGTACCCGGTCGGGTCGGGCGCCCTGGCCGTCAGCACCGCCGCCGCGGCGCCGCTCTGATCCCGCTCGCTGACCAGCCTGGCCAGCGTGCCCGAGGTCAGCATCGGGGTGTCGGCATAGGTCACCACCACGGTGCCCTTGATCGTGCCGACGGACTCCAGGACCATGCGGACCGCGTGCCCGGTGCCGCCGAGGTGATCCTGTTCGACGATCAGTACCCCAGGCTGGAGTTCGCTCGCATGGTGTGCGACTTTCTCGCCGTGATGACCCACCACGACGATCAGCCGTTCCGGCCGCAGCCCGGCCGCGGCGGCCAGGCAGTGGCCGAGCATCGACCGGCCGCACACCTCGTGCAAGGTCTTCGGTACCGGTGACTTCATCCGCGTGCCTTCGCCGGCCGCGAGCACGATCACGGCCGCCGGACCTGGTGCGCTCACTGGGTTCGGCTCCTCGGTGTCGCCGCTTATTGCCGCAAGGGCGCCGACTTCGCGCCATGTCAACCCCCGTCGGCGCCAGGATACCGTCAGGCTGCCGGGCCGGCCCCGGCCACTGCATCCGTCCGGGATGATCAGGCCCAGATCAGGCCGGTGCCGGGACCGAGAGACCGCCAGAACGGAAAATCTCCGGATTCTCCGGCACGCAGCGCCCGAACACCCCATCCTTGTGTCTGCTGCATGTTGAAGGGGTGGGATTTGAAAGTGCGTAATAAATCATTCTTTTCAGTTCTTTCTGGCGCAAAGCTCATGGTTCTTCCGGTCGCGACGGTCGCCGTAGCGGTCGCGGGAGTCCTCGCGGCGGCCCCTGGCCCGCGTGCGCACGTGGGCGGCGGCACGCTGCTGAGCGCGAACGCTGACTGGCCGGGCTATCTGAGCGACGCGAGCCACACTTCCTACAACGCGAGCTCCACCTCCATTACGACCAGCAACCTCGCAAACCTGCAGCCGGTCTGGCGCTGGCAGGTCCCGCCGCCGCCCAACAGCGGTCCGGCCACGCTCTGGGCCAGCCCGGTGGTGTCCGCGGGCGTGGTCTACATCGGCGCCGAGGACGGCTACTTCTACGCGCTCAACGAGGCGACCCGCCAGGTCATCTGGTCGGACTACCTCGGCCTGATCACGCCCACGACCTGCCCAGGCACTTACGGGGTGACGGCGACGGCGACCGTGACGAACGACCCGGGCACCGGCAAGCCGACCGTGTACATCAACGCACCGGACGGGAACGCGTACGCGCTGGACGCCGCCACCGGCACGGTGCTGTGGAAGTCCGTCGTCGGGCTTCCTTCGACGACCTCGAACAACTACTACGCCTGGGGATCGCCGCTGGTCACCGGGGGCAAGGTGTACGTGGGCATCTCGTCGGACTGCGACAACCCGCTCGTGCCGGGCGGCATGGTGGCCTTCGACCAGGCCACCGGCACCCAGGTCGCGAAGTGGATCGACCAGCCGGGCACCAAGCTCGGCGGCAGCATCTGGGGCACGCCGACGGTGGGCACGGACGGCCGGATCTACGCCGGCACCGGCAACGGGTACGGCGGGTCGGGCCAGCCGCTCTACGACGACTCGATGGTCGCGCTTGACCCGAACACCCTGCAC
The DNA here is from genome assembly GCA_036391235.1 of Streptosporangiaceae bacterium. Taxonomy (GTDB): domain Bacteria; phylum Actinomycetota; class Actinomycetes; order Streptosporangiales; family Streptosporangiaceae; genus Chersky-822. The sequence goes on along the minus strand of DASWAH010000280.1, from coordinate 1,575 downwards.
GTCGTCGACTACTGGCAGATCCCCAGCGCCCAGCAGATCTATGACGGCGACTTCGGCGGCTCGCCGACCCTCTACACCGCCAACCTGGCCGGGGCCAGCACCGACATGATCGGCATCTGCAACAAGAACGGCTACTTCTACGCTTTCCGGCAGGGCGACCTGGCGGCCGGGCCGGTCTGGGGCACGTCGGTCACCGAGCCGTATCCCGGCGGTTCTGAAGAGTGCGTCTCGGCGGCGGTGTTCGACGGCACCCGGCTGATCGTCGGCGGCGGCGCTCCCACGACCATCAACGGCACCAGCTACATGGGCTCGGTCCAGGCGCTCGATCCCGCGACCGGCAACCCGATCTGGCAGACCGGCCTGCCGGGAATCGTGGTCGGCACCCCGACCGAGAACGGCTCGGGCGTCGTCGCGGCCGCAACGCTGCAGAGCTCCACCGGCACGAACGGCGTTTACCTGCTCGACGCGGCGACCGGGACGGTACTGAAGTTCATCCCGACCCCCAAGTCCTTCCTGTACGGCCAGCCGATCTTCGCGCAGAACGACCTGCTGATCGGCACCGGCACAGCCGAGGGCCTCACGGCTTACGAGGCCACCTCGCCAGGGTCACCCATCTCGGCCGTCATCCCGGCCGGGATCGGGGTCTCCACCACCGACACTGTGACGCTGACCGGGACCGGGTTCACCGGAACTCCTTCGGTGGTCGTCTCGGGCGACGGGGTATTCGTCACCAGCGTCACCGTGGTGTCGCCGACCCAGCTCAAGGTCAAGATGACCGTGAAGTCCAACGCATCGCAGACGGCCCGTGACATCACGGTGACCGAGCCTGGATCGCCGCCGGTCGCCGACACCTGCACCGCGTGCCTGACCATCGGCCCGAAACCCTCGCCGCCGACGATCACCTCGGTCGTGCCGAGCACGTTCGCTCCGGGGGCGAAGAACGTGGCGGTCACCGTGACCGGCACCAACTTCGACGCGGGCGCCGTGGTGACCAGCCACTCGGGTATCTCGATCAAGTCGACCTTCGTCAGCCCGACGCAGATCAACCTCAGCGTGTCCGTCAGCTCCACGCTGGCGGCCGGCACGTACAACCTGTTCGTGACCGACTCGGATGGCCTGATCGCCAAGTGCGCGGGATGCCTCACGGTGAGCTGACGATGACCTGACGGCCCGCCGCACGCGGGCCAGCGGGCCGGGCGAGACTATCTGTCGTGGCCATGTGGGTGCTGCACGTCGACCTCGACCAGTTCCTGGCCGCCGTGGAGATGCTGCGGCGGCCGGAGCTGCGCGGCCGCCCGGTTGTCGTCGGCGGCGACGGCGACCCCGGCAAGCGCGGCGTGGTCAGCACGGCCTCGTACGAGGCGCGGGCCTTCGGCGTGCATTCAGGGCTGGCCCTGCGCACGGCCGCGCGGCGCTGCCCCGAGGCGGTGTTCCTGCCGGTCGACCGGCCCGTCTATGAGGCGGCCTCGGCGGTGGTCATGGACACCTTGCGCGGCTTCGACGCCGTGGTCGAGGTCATGGGCTGGGACGAGGCGTTCCTGGCGGCCGAGTGTGACGACCCGGAACGGCTGGCCC
>DASWAH010000279.1:0-18317 GCA_036391235.1 Streptosporangiaceae bacterium | reverse complement strand
AGAGATCAGCGTCGTGCCGGCCAGCACGAGCACCGAGCCAGGGGTCGGCGTGGCGGTCTGGTCGAGCGCCGCACTGACCGCGCCGAAGCCGCGGGCCAGGTTGATGCCGTGATCGGCGTCGCCGATGGCCGCGTCCAGCTGAGTCAGGTGGTCGCGGTGCGACTCGACGGCGGATGCGGCCTCGGCCAGCCAGGCCCTGAAGAAAGCGGCGTCCATCGTGGCACTCCCTTGCGCGGATCGCCGGCGGCGGCGCGGCCGGCGTAGTGGTTGGCTACAGTCTCAGCGTCCCCACCGCAGGGCGGGCGTGTCCACCGGCGCGTCCCACAGTGCGGTCAGCTCGTCGGTGAGCTGGCACACGGTCACCGAGAAACCCTGCATTTCCAGGCTGGTGATGTAGTTGCCGACCAGGCTCCTGGCGACGCGGGCGCCCTTGCCTTCGATGTACTTGTGCACCTCGTTGAACACCAGGTACAGCTCGATGAGCGGCGTGCCGCCCATGCCGTTGACCATGACCAGCAGGTCGCCGGCCAGCGGCAGGTCGGCGTGGATGGCGTCCATGGCGGCCGCGGCGATATCGGCCGCCGGGGCCAGGTCGCCCCTGGCCCGGCCGGGTTCGCCGTGGATCCCGATGCCCAGCTCGATCTCGTGCTCGCCGAGTTCGAAGGTCGGCTTGCCCGCCGCGGGCACCGTGCAGGAGGTCAGGGCCACGCCGAAGGACCGGCTGCGCTCGTTGACCTGCCTGGCCGTCGCGACCACGTCGGCCAGCGGGGCGGACCGCTCGGCCAGGGCGCCGGCGATCTTCTCGACGAAGACGGTGGCCCCGACGCCGCGGCGGCCTGCCGTGTACAGCGAGTCCTGGACGGCCACGTCGTCGTTGACGAGCACCTGGGTCACCTCGATGCCGTCGTCGCCGGCCAGGTCGGCGGCCATCTCGAAGTTCAGCACGTCGCCGGTGTAGTTCTTCACGATGTGCACGACGCCGGCGCCGCCGTTGACCGCGCGGGTGGCCGCCAGCATCTGGTCAGGCACCGGCGAGGTGAACACCTCGCCTGGGCAGGCGGCGTCCAGCATGCCGTAGCCGACGAACCCGCCGTGCAGCGGTTCGTGCCCTGAGCCGCCGCCAGAAACCAGGGCGACCTTGCCGGGGGTGGCCCCGCCGGCCCGGGTGATGACCTTGTTCTCGATGTCGACGGCGAGGCCGGGATGAGCGGCGGCGATACCGGCCAGGGCGTCGGTGACCACGGTCTCCGGAGCATTGATGAGCTTCTTCATGTCAGGCTCTCCCGGTGGTGACGGCGCCGTCGGCGGCGGCCGCGGCGGTGCTGACAGCGGATTCTGAATCGGCCGGGGCGAGGCCGGTTAGCTCGGCCTGAGCCCGTGACCTGGCCAGTCCCAGGTAGGCCAGGCCGCCGAGCACGCCGCCGGCCAGTTCGCCGATGACGTAGGCGGGCACCTGAGCCCAGGACACGGTGCCGCCGAACGCGGCCTGCATGAAGAAGGTGCCGAGGTAGCGTGCCGGGTTGATGGCCGCGCCGGTAGCCGGGCCCACGATGATGATGATGGCGAACACCACCGAGCCGATCGCCATCGGCGCCCACCCTGGCACCGCGCGGTGGTCGATGACCCCGAAGATCACGAACACCAAGATGGCCGTACCGATGGCCTCGACCAGCAGTCCGCGGCCGAATCCGGTGGTCGCCGGGTTGTAGGCGGTGACGCCGCCGCCGGCCGCGACGGTCGCGGACCGGCCGAGAGTGACGAAGATGCCGAGGGCGCCGATCACGGCCCCGGCCAGCTGAGCCGCCATGTAGCCGGGTACTTCCCGCCACGGGAACTTGCCGGTCACGGCGAGCGACAACGTGACGGCCGGGTTGATGTGGCCGCCCGAGATGTGCCCGATCGCGTACACCACGCCCACGATCACGAGCATGAACGCGAACGAGATCATTCCGAGCTGGGCCATGGAGAAGGGAACCTTGGTGCCTGCGGCGATCACGCCCGTCGCGGCAGCCGACCCGGCGCCGACGTAGACCAGGCAGGCTGTTCCCAGAAGCTCCGCGAAGAGCTTCTGCGGGGTGGTTGGTGCTGCTGCGGCCATGCGGATCGCTCGCCGTCTCCAGCCTGGGGTGCTGCCAGGCGGCGAGCGCCTCACCTCCCTCGGTGTGAGAATCGTCGAATGCTGTTCGACAATGTCAAACAGTATTTAGAAGGGACCATAAGGCGGGGGCCGGGGCGCGTCAAGAGGCAATCTGGCGGGTGAGCTGGCCAGGGTGGCGGCGGCGTGCGCTGATCAGTGCGCGGGATGGCCCAGATCGGGATCGTCGGGGGCTTCTAGTCCGTGCTGGCGCAGCCGCGAGGCGCGGATGTCGTCGGCGTAGGCGGCCACGCTGAAGACGCTGCCCGCGAGGATGAGGCCGACCATCATGCCGGCCAGCCAGGTCGGCGCGGGCACCAGCGTCAGCAGCACGACGGCCACGATCACGCAGACCGGCACGATGACGGCCAGGTGCCGGAGCACGGTGCGCAGCCGCCAGCCCGCGTCGGTGAGCTCGTGCCTGACCCAGTCCCGGTTCTCCTCGGGGAGCCGGAACCCGAGCGCGAACGCCAGCCAGCGCAGCGGACCGGGATCGCCGGGCAGCCTGGCCACGCCCGGCTCGCCCTAATCCGCCAGGCGGCAGATCGGATGACCGGCCGAGACCGTCTGGCCTACCTGCACGTCAAGGCCGGACACGGTGCCGCTCTTGTGCGCGGTCAGCGGCTGCTCCATCTTCATCGCCTCCAGCACCACGATCGTGTCGCCCGCGCTGACCTGCTGGCCGTCCGAGGCGACGATCTTGACGATGGTGCCTTGCATCGGGCTGGTCAGGCTGTCGCCGTCGGCCGCCGCACCGCCGGCCTTCCGGCCGCCGCTCCGGCCAGGCCGCCTGGCCGCCCGGCCGGTCGCGCCAGGTCCGCCGGGTCCGCCGGCGCTGCCCGGGGCCCACGCTCCGGTTCCGCCCAGGCCGGCTGGAACGACCACTTCCAGCCGCTTGCCGCCGACCTCGACCACGATCCGCTCTCGTCCGGCGACCTGCTCATCGCCTGCGGGGTCGGCGTCCGGCACGTACGGCGGCAGGTTCCCGGCGAATTCCGTCTCGATCCACCTGGTGTGCACGGAGAACGGCTCGCTGGTGAACGCGGCATCCTCGAGCAGCGCGCGGTGGAACGGCAGCACCGTCGGCATCCCGCCGAGCTCGAACTCGGCCAGCGCGCGGCGGGCCCTGGCCAGTGCCTGCGGGCGGCTGGCGCCGGTCACGATCAGCTTGGCGATCAGCGAGTCGTACATCTGCGGGACGGTCATGCCCGCCTCGTAACCGGAGTCCAGCCGGACGCCGGGTCCCGACGGGGCCCGCAGCGTGGTGATGGTGCCCGGCGCGGGGAGGAAGTTGCGCCCGGGGTCCTCGGCGTTGATACGGAACTCGATCGAGTGGCCGCGCAGGTCGGGGTCGCCGAAGGTGAGGGCCTGGCCGTCGGCGATCTTGAACATCTCCAGCACCAGGTCGATCCCGCTGACCTCCTCGGTCACCGGATGCTCCACCTGGAGCCTGGTATTGACCTCGAGGAAGGAGACGGTGCCGTCCTGACCGACCAGGAACTCGCAGGTGCCCGCGCCGACATAGCCAGCCTCGCGAAGGATCGCCTTGGACGACTCCCGCAGCAGGTGCTCCTGCTCTTCGGTCAGGAACGGGGCCGGTGCCTCCTCCACCAGTTTCTGGTGCCGCCGCTGCAGCGAGCAGTCCCTGGTGGAGACGACGACGACGTTTCCTTGCGTGTCGGCCAGGCACTGCGTCTCGACATGGCGCGGCCGGTCCAGGTAGCGCTCCACGAAGCACTCACCCCGGCCGAAGGCGGCGACCGCTTCCCGCACCGCCGACTCGAACTGCGGCTCGATCTCGTCGTGCGTGCGCGCGACCTTGAGGCCGCGGCCGCCGCCGCCGTAGGCGGCCTTGATCGCGATCGGCAGCCCGAACTCGTCGGCGAACCTGGCCGCTTCGGCCGGCCCGGCCACCGGCCCCTGCGTGCCCGGCGCCAGCGGCGCGCCGACCGCGCGCGCGATCACCCGGGCGGCGGTCTTGTCGCCGAGGGCCTCGATCGCCGCCGGCGGCGGCCCGATCCAGGTCAGCCCGGCCTCGGTGACCTCCCTGGCGAAGTGCGCGTTCTCGGCCAGGAACCCGTAGCCGGGATGGACTGCATCCGCTCCTGACTCGGCCGCCGCCTTCAGGATCTTGGCGATGTCCAGGTAGCTGTCGGCGGCGGAAGATCCGCCGAGCGCGTAGGCCTCGTCTGCCGTCCTGACGTGCAGTGCGTCGGCATCAGGCTCGGAATAGACGGCCACGCTGGCCAGGCCGGCGTCCGCGGCCGCGCGTGCGACCCGGACGGCGATCTCGCCACGGTTGGCGATGAGGACCTTGCGCACGAAATGGCTCCTTCTCGACTGCTCATGGAGTCTAAGTGAGCGACGCCGGCCAGGCGGCCAGCGGGGCGACTAGGTCGTCTGGCGGCCGACCGAACGGGACGTGAATGCCGTGAATGGGGAAAGGTCACCCGGCGCTCCGTCCATGTCATCCTGGGTGACACGCGAACGGCTCCGCGTGCGACTGGCCCACCTCACGCGGGTGCATGGTCCCGGCCGGGCTGGCCGTGACCGCCGGGTCCGCTAGCGCGGCAGAGCGCTGCGCCGCCAGCCGCCTGGCCCTGGTGCCACTGGCTCGCGCAGGAGCCGGGATCGGGCGGACCAGACGGAACTCGCGGCCGGAGTACTCACCGCGGACTGGGCGGCGGCCGCGCGGGCCCGGGCGGCCAGCACGATCGTGATCGCGGCGAGTTCCTCCGTGGTCGGGTTGCCGCGCACGACGCGCAGGAACGGCCGTCCGTCCGCCGCGGGCTCGCCGGGCTCACCTGGGCGGGTCATCAGTTCCTCGACTTTCCGACGCCGACGCCGAACTGACGGTGCACCCTGGCCCAGAACGCGTCTCGCAGCCATTCGCGGGCCTCCTGGTAGGAGCGCAGCGAGAGCCCGAGTTCCTTCTCGGCGTCGACCAGCAGTTCCTTGTCGATGACGGGCGGCAGGATCGGCCCTGGCAGCAGGTCGCGGATGTTGTCTTCGCCGCGGGTCAGGATCCACTTCTGGGCCACGTGCTCGCCGGCTTCCTCGACCCGCTCGCGGGACGGCCCGAGCCGGGACGCGGTCAGGTGGGTGGCCGTTACGTGCTGGGCCGAGTTGGACTTGTGCGACCTGAACAGGTTCCGGTCGCCGAACAGCTGCGCGGGCGACGGCGCGGTGATGTGGCCGACGGTGATGCCTGCCGCCGCGGCGGCCTGGTCAGGCCTGGCCGTAAGCGAGCCCTGGGCGGCGGCCGGGGCCGTCTCGGCGGTCGGCTGGGGCGCGAAGTAAGGCTCGATGAACGACCGTTCGAGCACCTCGACCGTGTCCGATTCCCAGACCAGCCGCTCGGCCTGGTTCGTGCCGTACGGCGGCTCGACCCCCCACAGGTGTACCCGCACTCCGAACGCCTGCGCCGCTTCCACCGCCGGGACCATGTCCTCGTCGCCGGCCACCAGGATCGCGTCGGTGATCGCGCGGTGCCTGGCCAGTGCCTCCATATCCGCCCTGATCTGCGCGTCCACGCCCTTCTGCTGGCCGCGGGCGTTCAGGTTGCCGAGCCGGAGCTTGACCAGCGGCATCTGCGCGATCACCCGCTGGTCGAAGGTCGGCACCCGGTCCCTGGCCGCGTCGTACCAGTAGACCCTGAGCAGCTGGCCCCTGACCTGCTCGTCAGCCTGCTTGATCAGAGCCGTGATGAGCCGGTCGGCGTCCACGCGGTACTCGCGCCGGGAGGAGGCGCCGAAAAGCAGCTCGCCGGCCGACGCATAGATATACCCGACATCGACCATGATGGCGTACCGGGAGAGCAGCGGCAGCGCAGCGTCGGAGTCAGTCATCTCCCTTCGACTCTAGCCGGGCTTCGTGCAGGGTGTCGCGGCGCGAGGAGCAATCGTGTGCGGGCTGACCGAAATTCCCTTTCCGGCCCCCCGGAGCGGTTAGAGCGGGATGTTGCCGTGCTTCTTCGGCGGCAGGGTCTGGCGCTTGTTCCGCAGCGTGCGCAGCGCGCGGATCACCGCGGGCCGGGTCTCGGCCGGGCGGATCACCGCGTCGACGTAACCGCGCTCGGCCGCGATGTAGGGGTTCGCCAGCGTGTCCTCGTACTCGGTGGCCCGGCTCGCCCGGATCCTGGCCTGCTCCTCGTCACTGGCCGCTCCGGCCAGTTCACGCCGGTAGAGGATGTTCACCGCGCCCTGGGCCCCCATCACCGCGATCTGGGCGGTCGGCCAGGCCAGGTTGAAGTCGCCGCCGAGGTGCTTGGACCCCATCACGTCGTAGGCACCGCCGTAAGCCTTCCTGGTGATCACGGTGATCTTCGGCACGGTCGCCTCGGCGTAGGCATAGATCAGCTTGGCCCCGCGCCGGATGATGCCGCCCCACTCCTGGTCGGTTCCCGGCAGGAACCCCGGCACGTCCACGAACGTGAGCACCGGGATGCCGAACGCGTCACAGGTCCGCACGAACCTGGCCGCCTTCTCCGAGGCGTCGATGTCCAGGCAGCCGGCGAAGTGCATGGGCTGGTTGGCGACCACCCCGACCGGCGCGCCCTCGACCCGGCCGAAACCGCAGATGATGTTCTTCGCGAACTCGGCATGGACTTCGCAGAACTCCCCGTCGTCGACGATGTGGGCGACCACCTGATGCATGTCGTAGGGCTGATTAGCCGAGTCAGGGATCAGCGAGTCCAGCTCGGCGTCGTCCTCGGTGAGCTCGCAGATCTCGTCGGCACCGATGCCGGTCGGATAGACCGGCGGCTCTTCGAGGTTGTTCGACGGCAGGTAGGACAGCAGCTCACGGGCGAAGTCCAGGCAGTCCTGCTCATCGGAGGCCTGGTAGTGGGCCACCCCCGACTTGGCGTTGTGTGCGTGCGCGCCGCCGAGGTCCTCGAAGCTGACCTCCTCGCCGGTCACCGTCTTGATCACGTCGGGGCCGGTGATGAACATGTGCGAGGTCTGGTCGACCATCAAGGTGAAGTCGGTGATCGCGGGCGAGTACACCGCGCCGCCCGCGCAAGGGCCCATGATCAGTGAGATCTGCGGGATCACGCCGGATGACATCACGTTCCGGTAGAAGATCTCGGCGTACAGGCCGAGGGCGACCACGCCCTCCTGGATCCGCGCACCGCCGCTGTCGTTGATGCCGATGACCGGGCATCCGGTCTTCAGCGCGTGGTCCATCACCTTGACGATCTTCTCGCCGAACACCTCGCCGAGCGACCCGCCGAACACGGTGAAGTCCTGGCTGAAGACGCATACGGGCCGGCCATCGATGGTGCCGAACCCGGTGACCACGCCGTCGCCGTAAGGCCGGGTCGCGGCGATGCCGAAGTCATGCGCGCGGTGCCTGGCCAGCTCGTCGAACTCGGTGAACGAGCCGGGGTCGAGCAAGTGCTCGACCCGCTCGCGCGCGGTCATCTTGCCCTTGGCGTGCTGGGTCTGCACCGCCCGCTCGGAGCCGGCGTGGATCGCCTCGTACCGGCGCTTCTCCAGGTCCGCGAGCTTGCCCGCGGTGGTGTGGATGTCGATCGCGCCTTCTGGAGCGGGCGGGACAGCTTCGGTGGCCATGCCGCACAGGGTAGGCCGCTAGGACGCCGCAGCTGCCACCGGGACCGGTTCCGCGGCCTGGCGGCGGTGCCGGTCGTAGCACGGGTACCGGGCGGATGCCCCGTCGCCCGCGATCAGGCTGGCCAGCGCGGCAGCGGTCGTCTCGTCCGACGGCGTGTAGACGACCAGCCGGGTGCCGGGCGCGCTGAGCACGCCGAGCGAGGTGGTCGTCATGACCAGCCGCTCGTGGGCCGGATGCCGGAACACCTTGAGGTAGCTGGCCGGGCTGGCCACGTCGTGCTGGGCCCACAGGCCGGCGAACTCCGGGCTGGCGGCCTGCAGGCGGCGGACGAACTTGGTCCAGGCGGGCTCGCCGACGTGCCTGCCGTAGGCGCCCCTGAGCTGCGCGACCAGCCGCTGCAACTGCGAGTCGCAGTGCGGGTAGGGGTGACAGCAGGGCGGGAAGGTGAACGACAGCCAGAGCACGTTCCGCTCGCACACCGGCTGCCTGACGACATCGGGGAAGACCGCGGCGTAGACCTGGTTCCAGGCCAGCAGGTCGAACCGCTCGTTCAGCAGCGCGGCGGGCAGGGCGGTGAAACCGTCGATGACCTCCTGGATGTCCGGCACGACCTCGGCGAGCTGCGCCGCCTCCTCCTCGGCGGCCCGGACCTCCGGTACGTCGGCCAGCCGGTACAGGTGCTCGCGCTCGGTCTGGTCGAGCTTCAGGGTGCGGGCGATCGCATCCAGCACCTGGGTGCTCGCGTTGATCGGCCGTCCCTGCTCGAGCCAGGTGTACCAGGTCACCCCCACCCCGGCGAGGAGCGCGACCTCCTCGCGGCGCAGGCCCGTGGTGCGGCGGCGGATGCCCGGCGGCAGGCCGACCTCCTCCGGGGTGATCCGCTCGCGCCGGGTCCGCAGGAACGCCGCCAGCTCGGATCGCCGGGTGTGGCTCGCGGGGGACATATCTCTCATCCTCCCGGATGAAGATGGTGCTTGCCAGGTACCGCTAGTACCAGGATAAGCAGGCTCTCGGTACCAGGGTCAAATCGGCGGCAGGCTGACTGTCATGACCTACGCAACCGTTCATGACACCCCGGCCAGGCTGCCGCAGTCCCGGCTGGCCGGCCGGGCCAGGCACGCCCGGCCGGCCAGGGCCTCCGGGTCGCGGCCCGGCGCGATTCTCGGGCTGGTGCTGACCGGGCAGTTCATGGCCGTCCTCGACGCTTCCGTGGTTAACGTCGCGGCCCCCTCGATTCATGCCGGCCTGCACGCATCGGGTGCCGGCCTGCAGCTCGTGATCGCCGGCTACACGATCGCCTACGCCATGCTCCTGGTCACCGGAGCCAGGGTCGGCGACCTGGCCGGGCACCGACGGATATTCCTGGCTGGGCTGGCCGCCTTCACGCTCGCCTCGCTCGGCTGCGGCCTGGCCGCCACGACCGGCCAGCTGATCGGCCTCCGGCTGCTCCAGGGCGCGGCCGCGGCCGCGATGATTCCCCAGGTGCTCAGCCTGATCCAGCGGACCTTCCCGCCGGGCCAGGCCAGGGCCAGGGCGATGAGTGCCTACTCGGCCGTGCTGGCCGTCGGCATCGTCGTCGGCCAGGTCGCTGGCGGCCTGCTGATCAGCGCCGACCTGTTCGGCGCGACCTGGCGCCCGGTGTTCCTGGTCAACGTTCCGATCGGGCTGGCGCTGCTGGTCGCCGGGGCCCGGCTGCTACCGGCCGGGCGCGGCGACGCCGGCCGCGGCCTGGACATCGCGGGAGTGGTGTTGCTGACCCCGGCCGTGCTGGCGGTCGTGATCCCGCTCGTCCTCGGCCAGCCCGAGGGGTGGCCGGCCTGGGGCTGGGTCTGCCTGGCCGCCAGCACGGTGCTGTTCGCCGCGTTCGCCCGGGCCGAGCGCCGGCTGGCTGCCCGCGGCGGCCAGCCGCTGATCCCCGGCCGGCTGCTGGCGCTGCCCGGCCTGCGGCTCGGCATCGCGGCGCTGTTCGCGGTGATGACCGTCTTCGGCGGCATGTTCTTCGTCCTGGCCCTGCACTTCCAGGGCGGCCTGGGTGACTCGCCGCTGCGGGCCGGCCTGACCTTCGCCCCCGCCGCGGCCGCCTTCGCGCTGGTCAGCCTGAACTGGCAGCGGCTTCCGAGCGCATGGACGCGGTGGCTGCCGCTGGCCGGGTTTGCCGGGCTGACGGCCGGGCTGGCCCTGGTGGCGCTGCTCCTGCGCGGCGGTGGCACCGGCGGGGTGTGGCTGTACCTGGCAATGGCGCTGATCGGGTGCTGCCAGGCGGCCGCATTCAGCCCGCTCATGACCGGCGTGCTGATGCGCGTCCCGGTTGCCGACGCGGCCGACGCCACCGGCGTGATCGTGACCGCCAACCAGCTCGCGCTGGTGATCGGGGTGGCCACGTTCGGCGCGCTGTACCTGAATCTGGCCGGGCCGCTGCCCGCTGCCCCGGCCGCGTGGTTCCGTGGCCAGTCGGCTCACGCCGAGTTCGTGACCTGCCTGGCCCTGGCCGGCCTGGCCGTGATCGGCGGCCTGCTGGCGACCGCGCGGGCATGGTCGCACGAGCGAGCCCCGGTTCGCCCGGTCCCGGCCGCCGCCAGCCCGGTCAGGACGGGCCAGGTCGCCGCCGAGCCGGTGCCGGTCACCACCGAGGCGGCCTGAGAGCGGCCGGGGCGCCACCTGCGTGCCAGCGATGTGGCCGGTGCCGGGCATGATGGCGGGGTGAGCAGCGACTGGCACGGGTGGGAAGCGGCGCTTGAGGTGGCGCGGCTGCGGGAGGTCGTCGCGGCCGGCGAGCCGTTGTGGACCGATCTGCGGGTCGTCGGCGAGACCGCGTCGACCAACGAGGACGTGCTCAAGCTGGCCGCCGACGGCGCGCCCGAGGGGCTCGTGCTGGCGGCCGAATGGCAGACGGCCGGCCGCGGGCGGCAGGGCCGGGTCTGGCAGAGCGGGCCGACCGGTGCGCTGACGTTCTCGGTGCTGCTGCGGCCGGCTACGGTTCCGCCGCCCGCCCGCGGCTGGGTCCCGCTGCTCACCGGGGTCGCCGTGGCCGCCGCCGTGCGCCGGGTAGCCGGCCTCGACGCCCGGCTGAAGTGGCCGAATGACGTGCTGGCGGGCGAGAAGAAGCTGGCCGGCATCCTGGCCGAGCAGTGCGGGGACTCGATTGTGGTCGGCACCGGGCTCAACATCCTCGGCCGGCCAGGCGAGCTGCCCGCCCCGACGGCGACGTCGCTGCAGGACTGCGGGGCCGGGCCGGGCGACCGGACCAGCCTGCTCGCCGAGATCCTGCGGCAGGTCGCCGGGCGGTACCGGCGCTGGCAGGCGGCCGGCGGTGACGCCGGGGCGTGCGGCCTGCTAGCCGAGTACGCCGCATTGTGCGCGACGATCGGCAAGCCGGTGCGGGTCCTGCTCCCGGCCGGCCGGGTCCTGGAAGGGACGGCGACCGGTGTCGATGGCGCCGGCCAGCTGCTCGTCCGGCTGGCCGGGCAGCCCGGCGGATCAGGCCGCGCGCCCGGCGACGTAGCGGTCAGCGCGGGCGACGTGATCCACGTCCGCTGAGGCTCGGGCGGCCGAGTCAGACGCGGTGTTCCTCGCGCTCGATCTCGCGCCGGATGTCGTGCTCGGTGATTGGTCGCCGCCAGTAGACCTCCCATGCGTTCATGACCAGCCCGATGCCCCATCCGGCGATGGGGAAGACGGGCCAGAAGAACACGTGCGGGCTGGCGACGGCCCAGATAGCGACGATGCACGCGTTGACGAGTACGTAGACCAGCAGGTGAGCGTGGAAGTCACGGCGCTTCTTCAGCTGGGCGATCGCCTGCTCGCGGGACGTCTGGACTTCTGTATCGGTGGTAACCATGGCGGACCATCTCCCTAGCTCCACCATCCCGCGGCCTGCCCGCGCCGGGCAGCGACCAAGGGCCTGAGCTGGCCGCCGAAGGACCCCCAGGACAAGGCGACGATGGCGACGGTGCGGTTTATGACGGGCCATCAGGCGGAGTTGGCTGTCATGATGAGAAATGTGACAGCTGACCTGACCCCGGGCGAACAGCTCGTGCTGCGGGTACACGCGCACGGCAAGACGCTGGCCGGCCCGCTGGCCCTGCTGCTGCTGATCGCCGCCGTCGCGATCGCGGCCATCGTGGTGCTCCCGGCCAGCGCCGGGAGCACCGTCCGGCTGGTAATCGGCGTCCTCGCACTGGTGCTGGCGGTCGTCGTATTCGGCGTGCCGTTCCTGCGCTGGCGGACCACGGTGTACGAGATCACGACCCGCCGGCTGCGGTTGCGGGAGGGCATCCTGACCAGGTCGGGCCGCGACTTCCCGCTGAACCGGATCAGCGATGTCTCCTTCTCCCAGGGCGTGCTTGACCGGCTGTTCGGCTGCGGCCGGCTGATCGTCGAATCGCCCGGCGAGGCCGGGCAGCTCATCCTGACCGAGATCCCGGACGTACGGCGGGTCCAGGCCGCACTGTTCCAGCTCGTCGGCGAGGAAGAGTCCAGGTCAGGCCGGGTCGGCCAGCCGGGCGACGGCACCTGAGCGCGGCTGGCCGGCCCGGTATGGTCCGTCCGGGCTAGCCTGACTGTCATGAGCTCGGGCACCGGCGTGCGGCTGATCCGCGATGGGGACGTTGCGCCGGACGTGGCCGAGGTCCGGCTCAGCCGGCCGGAGGCCATGAACGCGCTGAACACGGCGACGCTGATCGACCTGGCCAGGATTCTCGGCGAGCTGGCGGCCGACCGCTCGGTGCGGGCCGTGGTCCTGTCGGCCGACGGGGATCGCGCGTTCTGCGCGGGCGCCGACCTGAAAGAGCGGGCCGCGATGAGCGACGGGCAGATCATGGCCCAGCGGCCGGTCTTCCGGGCCGCGTTCGGCGCACTGCTGGCGCTGCCGCAGCCGGCCATTGCCGCGGTGCACGGGTTCGCACTCGGCGGCGGCTGCGAACTGGCGCTGAGCTGCGACGTGATCGTCGCCGACGAGACCGCCGTGTTCGGGCTGCCGGAGTCCACGGTCGGCCTGGTTCCTGGCTGCGGCGGCACCCAGCTGCTGGCCAGGCGAATCGGCCCGGGCCGGGCGGCCGACCTGATCTTCACCGGCCGGCACGCGGACGTCGCCGAGGCGGCCGCGATCGGACTGGCCGACCGGCGGGTTCCGGCCGGGGCGGCGAGGTCCAGCGCACTGGAAATCGCGGCCGCGATGGCCGCGAACTCGCCGGTCGCCGTGCTCGCGGCCAAGCGCGCGCTGCGCAACGGCGCGGGCCTGACCCTGACCGCGGCCCTGGATGTCGAGGACGCGGCCTGGCGGACGGCGGCCGCTTCGGCCGACCGCCGCGAGGGGATCGCCGCATTTGCGGAACGGCGTCGTCCGCGGTGGCCATCCGGGACCGCCGCAGATGGGGCTGGCGGTGCCGATGGGGCTGCTGGGGTTGCCGCGGAAGAGGACGAGAAGAGGGGTGCGGCCGGTGTCTGACCTTCCCGCGACGATCTCGCTGCGCGAGGTTGGCCCGCGCGACGGGCTGCAGAACGAGGACCCGGTCCCCACCCAGGCCAAGATCGAGCTCATCGACCGGCTGTCACGGACCGGCGTCAGCCGGATCGAGGCCGTCTCGTTCGTGCGGCCCGAGGCGATCCCTCAGATGGCCGACGCCGACGAGGTGTGGAACGGCATCGGGCGGGCGTCCGGCGTGCGCTACTCGGCCCTGGTTCCTAACCTGCGCGGCGCCCGCCGGGCCCTGGAAGCCGGGCTGGCCGAGATCGAGGCCGTGGTGTCCGCGTCGGACACTCACAACCGCAAGAACGTGCGCCGGTCCACCGAGGAGTCGCTGGACGACATCGCCGCGATCATCGACCAGGCCCACCAGCGCGGGGTGCCCTGCCAGGTGATCGTCTCGACCGCGTGGGGCTGCCCGTACGAGGGCGACGTGCCGGTCAGCCGGGTCGTGCAGGTGGCCGGCCGGGCCGTGGCCGACGGCGCCGACTCGATCTCGTTCGGAGACACCACGGGGATGGCAACGCCAGGCCGCGTGCAGTCGCTCGTGGGGGAGTTCCGCTCCGCTTTTCCCGACGCGGCACTGAACCTGCACTTTCACAACACGCGCGGCACCGGGCTGGCCAATGTTCTGGCCGCGCTGGAGCTGGGCGTCGCCGATTTCGACGCGTCGGTCGGCGGCCTCGGCGGCTGCCCGTACGCGCCCGGGGCGACCGGCAACATCGCGACCGAGGAACTCGTGCACATGGTGCAGGACATGGGCATCGCGACCGGGGTCGACCTGGACGCGATGATCGACGCGGCGGCCGATGCCGAGCGGATCGTCGGCCGCACGCTGCCGTCGCAGGTGCTGCGGGCGGGTCCGCGGACCCGTACGATCCCGGCCTGACCGGCCGGTCAGGCCGGGTAGTCCAGCGCGGCCATCAGCTCGGCCGGGTCCGACGCGAAGGCCACCATCCAGTGCGGCAGCAGGCGGTAGTACACGACGTCACCCCAGCTCAGCGGCGAGCTGCCGTAGTAGTCGGTCATGTACTGCAGCAGCGCCGGCCAGTCGGGGTCGTCCGGGCCGCCGGCCGGGTTCATCGGCTCGGCCGTGCCGTGGGTGAACACCCCGATGTCCTCGCCGCGCAGGTAGGCGACGCTGACCGCGGGCCGGGCGGCCAGATGCCTGGCCTTGGCTGCGCCCCGCGCGGTGCTGAAGTACCAGTGCCCGTGCAGGAAATGACCGTCGACCGCGCTGACCCGGGGTTCGCCGCCCGCGGTCACGGTCGAGATCGCCAGCGTGCACATTCCCCGGCAGGCCAGCGTGAACTGGGCCGCGGTCAGCGTCCGCTGACCTGGCGTGACGATCGATCGCAGGTGCTCCGTGGATCGCGCCAGCGACGCGTCCAGCAGGGTCTGCACCTCGGCGAGTTCGGTGTCGGTCTCGAACATGGCCCTCACTCTGCCGTACGCGGCACCGGATGGGCAGGGGCGGCGGCCAAGGGGAGGCGGCGGCCGGGACCGGCCCGCTCGGTACGCTCTCGACGTGAGTGATGCGCAGACGGAGCAGGCTGACGGCCAGCACGAGGACCTGCCCGCGATCCGGGCAGCGATCAGCAAGGGCGGCGCGCCCAAGTATCACGAGGCCGCGGCCAAGGCGGCCAAGCTGTTCGCCCGGGAGCGGATCGCCCTGCTCACCGACGAGGGCAGCTTCACCGAGGACGGCGTGTTCGCGAACGCGGGGGCGGGTGACCTCCCGGCCGACGGCGTGATCACCGGCACGGCGACGGTGGACGGCCGGCCGGTCGCACTGATGGCCAACGACTCGACGGTCAAGGCGGGCTCGTGGGGCGCGCGGACGGTCGAGAAGATCATCAGGATCATCGAGAAGGCCTACGCGGCCGGGCTGCCAATGATCTACCTGGTGGACTCGGCCGGCGCCCGGATCACCGACCAGGTCGAGATGTTCCCTGGCCGGCGCGGGGCCGGCAAGATCTTCCACACCCAGGTCCGCGCGTCCGGGGCGATCCCGCAGGTCTGCGCGCTGTTCGGGCCGTCCGCGGCCGGCGGTGCGTACATACCCGCGTTCTGCGACTACGTCGCGATGGTCGACGGGAACGCCTCGATGTACCTGGGCAGCCCGCGGATGGTCGAGATGGTCGTGCGCGAGCAGACCACGCTGGAGGAGATGGGCGGGGCCCGGATGCACTGCACCGTCTCCGGGTGCGGTCACCATCTGGCCCCGACCGAGCAGGACGCGATCAAGGCCGTCCGGCGGTACCTGTCCTACCTGCCGGGCAACTGGCAGCAGCGGCCGCCCGCGGCCGCCGCCGCTGAACCGGATCCGGTCGACCTCCGCAAGCTCGTCCCGGTCAGCGAACGCCAGGCCTTCGACATGCGACGGTACGTGCGCGGGCTGGTCGACGCCGGCTCGCTGTTCGAGATCCACGAACTGTGGGCCAGGGAGCTGGTAGTCGGGTTCGCCCGGCTGGACGGCCAGGTCATCGGGGTCGTCGCGAACAACCCGATGTTCAAGGGCGGCGTGCTGTTCACCGATTCGGCCGACAAGGCGGCCAGGTTCATCCAGCTGTGCGACGCGTTCAGCGTCCCGCTGCTGTTCCTGGCCGACGTGCCGGGGTTCATGGTCGGGACCGCGGTCGAGAAGCAGGGCATCATCCGGCACGGAGCCAAGATGATCAGCGCCGTGTCCGAGGCCACCGTCCCGAAGATCTGCGTGGTCGTGCGGAAGGCCTACGGCGCGGGCCTGTACGCGATGGCCGGCCCCGGCTTCGAGCCAGACGCCACGCTGGCCCTGCCGACCGCCAAGATCGCGGTCATGGGGGCCGAGGCCGCGGTCAATGCCGTTTACTTCAACAAGCTCGCCGCTATCGCCGATCCGTCGCAGCGGCAAGATCAGGTAGAACAGCTGCGCTCGGCTTATGAGGCGGACATCGATATCCTCCGCCTGGCCGGAGAACTGGTCATCGACGACATCGTCGAACCGGAGGACTTGCGGTCCGACCTGATCCGCCGGTTCGCGGCCGCGGCCGGCAAGGACCGCTCGTTCTCCCGCCGCCGCCACGGCGTCACCCCGGTCTGACCGGCCCCGGCCCCGGCCCCGGCCGCCGGTGCGCCCGGGCGGCCGTCCGCCGTCCCTCCGTGTCCGCCGTCCGCCAGTGTCCGCCGTCCGGCCGCGCCCGCCGTCCGGCCGCGTCACCCCCGGCCGGGCCAACCGTCCGGCCGCGTCCGGCCGCGCTACCCCGACCGGGATCGCTGGGTGGAGTTATCGCGGTATGGACCGGTCAAGTCCACCCAGCGATCCCGGCCGCGGGCTCGTCGGCCGCCTCCCCCGATCTGGCCCCGATCTGGCCCCGATCTGGCCGCCGGATTTCTTCGCAGCCGGGCCCAATTCGGGCGCGACGGCGCGGCCAGACCGGGGTACGTGAGCGCGGCGCCTCCGGCCGCCCTGGCAGCGGCCAAGATCAACTTCCTTTGGATCCGCTGTGGGGGAAAGGCGGAGTAATTCGAGGTGGTTTGTTCCCCGGAACGGATCCAGTGTCTTCCAGGTAAGGCGTCGCTTACCCGCGCTAACGCCCGCCGAATACGGGCAACTCGCGGAAATCGGGGATGTCGACTTGACCAAATAGTTGCCTGAGCTGCGGTGCGTCGCAGCAGGTTGCCTTCCCTTGACCGCCTTAGCATCATCGCCATGACTAATGTATTGCTTGCGGAAGACGACCCGTCTATTTCCGAACCTCTAGCTCGCGCATTGCGGAGGGAAGGATACGAGGTCGGTGTTTCCGCCGACGGGCCGGGGACTTTTGAAGTCGCAAAAGCCGGCGGCATTGACCTGATCGTGCTCGATATCGGGCTGCCGCGTATGGACGGCCTGGAAGTCTGCCGGCGGCTGCGGATGGCCGGGCAGGACACGCCGGTGCTGATTCTCACGGCCCGGGCCGAGGAGGTGGACACTGTCATCGGCCTGGACGCCGGGGCCGACGACTACGTGACCAAGCCGTTCCGGCTGGCCGAGTTCCTGGCCCGGGTGCGGGCGCTGCTGCGCCGGGGTGCTTCGCCCGCGCAGGTCGTGCAGGGCGTGCGGATCGACAACGACGCCCGGCGGGCCTGGCTGGCCGACGCCGAGCTTGACCTGACATCCAAGGAGTTCGACCTGCTGCACCTGCTGGTCGCCGAGGCGGGCAAGGTTGTGACCAGGGATCAGATCATGCGCCAGGTCTGGGACAGCAAGTGGTGGGGCTCGACCAAGACGCTGGACATGCACGTGTCGTGGCTGCGCCGCAAGCTCGGCGACGATGCCCACAACCCGCACTTCATCACCACCGTGCGGGGCGTCGGATTCAGGTTCGAACGCGGAGACTGACCTTGATGCAGCGCCGTCTGCTGACGTCGATGTTCGGCGTCGCCATCGTCGCCGTGCTGGTGTTCGGGGCGGGGATCGAGGTCGTCGCGGTCACGGACCGGTCGGGGTCGCATCCGCTCCGGTTGTCGCCCCTGCAGGTCGGCCTGATCGGGGTGATCGCGCTGGTCGTGGCGGCCGGCCTGACGATGGCGCAGGCCCGGCGGCTGGCCAGGCCGATCCAGGACCTGGCCAGGGCGGCCGACCGGGTCGCGTCGGGGGACGCCCGGCCGGTCAGCCGGCGGTACGGCATCGGCGAGCTTGACCGGGTCGCCGAGGGGCTCGACAACGCGGCCCAGCGGGTCACCGACCTGATCTCGGCCGAGCAGGACTTCGCGGTCGACGCCTCGCATCAGCTCAGAACGCCGCTGACCGCCCTGTCGATGCGGCTGGAGGAGATGGTCGCCGCGGCCGACGACCCGGTGGTGGTGCGGGAGGAAGGAAGCGCCGCGCTGGCCCAGACCGACCGGCTCGGGCAGGTGATCGGGCAGCTCCTCGGCCGGGCTCGCCGGTCGTCGTCGGGCGCGCCCCGGCTGTCCAGCATCGACGACATCGTCACTCAGCAGCTGACCGAGTGGGAGCCCGCGTTCCGCGCGGTCGGCCGGCGGCTCGAGGTGACCGGGGACAAGGGCCTGCAGGCCTATGTCACCTCGGGTGGCGTCTCCCAGGTCGTGGCCACGCTGCTGGACAACGCGCTGGCACATGGGGACGGCACGGTCAGTATCAGGAGCTCGCAAACCCCGCGA
>DASWAH010000278.1:0-10739 GCA_036391235.1 Streptosporangiaceae bacterium | reverse complement strand
CGCCACCGACGTGCTGCTGATCGAGTCCGACCCCGCTGCCGCCAAGATCATTAGCCGGAACATCTCGACCGTGGGGCTGCCGGGGGTTCAGCTGCTACGTGATCGGGCCGAACGCGCACTGCGCCGCGGCCCGGCCGGTGCCCGGCGCCGCGACCTGGTGTTCGCCGACCCGCCCTACGCGGTCGCGGACGCCGAGCTGAGGCAGATGCTCGAGCTGCTGGCCGGTCAGGACTGGCTCGAGCCCGGCGCTCTCGTGGTCGTGGAGCGGGACGCCCGGTCAGGCCCGCCGCCCTGGCCGGCCGGGTATGTACAGGACCGGTCCAGGCGCTACGGCGAGACCGTGCTCTGGTACGGTCGCGCGTCAGGAGCGTCGCCTGCCGCCTCAACGACGGGAGCGTGAGTCTGCGTGATTCGCGTGGTGTGCCCCGGGTCCTTCGACCCGGTCACCAACGGCCATCTGGACATCATCAGGCGCGCGGCCCGGCTGCATGACGAGGTCATCGTGGCAGTGCTCCGCAACCCGTCGAAGTCATCGCTGTTCACCGCGGACGAGCGGGTGGAATTGCTCTGCGAGGTGACCAAGGATCTGGCCAACGTGCGGGTGGCCAAGTTCAGCGGCCTGACCGTCGACTTCTGCCGGGCTAACGACGTCTCGGCCATCGTCAAGGGCCTGCGCGCGGTCACCGACTTTGACTACGAGATGCAGATGGCCCAGATGAACTACAACCAGTCCGGGGTCGAGACGCTGTTCATGACGACCAACCCGCTGTACGCGTTCTTGTCGTCCAGCCTGGTCAAGGAGTTCGCCAGTTACGGCGGTGACGTCGCCAGCCTGGTGCCTGAACAGGTGCTGCGCCGCCTGACCGAGCGCCTGGCCGGCGGCTGACCCTCGCCCGCAAGTTGGGGAAAGGGCAGGCCGGCGGGTAAGCTGTCCGCCCAGGCTCACACACCATCTGCGCATGCCATGCCACACGCGAACGTCAAGAGAACACCACGGCTTGACCCGCGCGGCCCGCTTGTCTTCGACATCCGGCCGCTCGGGCCTGCGTCAGCGCGCTCGGAAACGAGGACCGTGGCGGCTCCTGCGCACCTGGGAGCGGGCCTGGCCCGGGTACCGGAAGGGGCCGAACTCGAGCTGGACGTCCGGCTGGAGGAGGTCTCCGACGGGGTGCTGGTCACCGCGACCGTCACCGCCCCGCTCGCCGGAGAGTGCGCGCGGTGCCTGGACGAGTTCACTTCGAGCATGCAGGTCAGCTTCCAGGAGCTGTACGCGGCCGAGCCGGGCGGCTCGGGGGACGACGGGTATCTTCTTGACGGTGACCTGCTCGACCTCGAGCCCGCACTGCGAGACGCGGTAGTTCTCGAACTGCCGCTGTCGCCGCTGTGCGACCCGGATTGCGCCGGGCTGTGCTCGGTGTGCGGCATCCGCCTGGCGGACGCCGAACCCGGGCACGCGCACGCCGGCGACGGCGGCGTGTGGGCCGTACTGAAGGACTTGTTCCCCGACGGGGAAGCCGGTCAGGCCAGCCAGGCCGGCCACGAAGACAAGACAACAACGGACGGGACTTCCGGTCCCGCAGCGCCGAAGGAGCACTGAGGTGGCAGTACCCAAGAGGAAGATGTCGCGCAGCAACACCAGGTCGCGCCGCTCGCAGTGGAAGACGGCCGCGCCGGCTCTCGTGACCTGCCCGCAGTGCCGAGACCCGAAGCTGCCGCACACGGCCTGCCCGACATGCGGCACGTACAACCGCCGGCAGGTCATCACTCCGGCGTCCTGAGGCGGCTGGCGCGGGCCAGCCAGGCCCCGTGACGGGAGGGAGGGATGACGGTGAGCACGGCCCCGGCTGACGGGCGGGCGGCTGATGCCGACGTCGCCGTCCTTCTCGGCAAGCTCGAGGTCCAGGTCAGCGACGAGCTGCTGGACCGCGCGCTCATGCACAGGTCGTACGCCTACGAAAACGGCGGCCTGCCGACTAACGAGCGCCTGGAGTTCCTCGGCGACTCGGTGCTCGGGCTTATCGTCACCGACACGCTGTTCCGTAAGCATCCCGACCTGCCTGAGGGCAATCTCGCCAAGCTGCGGGCCGCGGTGGTGAACAGCCGGGCCCTGGCCGGCGTGGCCCGCGGGCTGGGCCTGGGCAGCTACGTGCGGCTGGGCAAGGGCGAGGAGGGCACCGGCGGCCGGGACAAGTCCTCGATCCTGGCTGACACGCTCGAGGCCGTGATCGGCGCCGTCTACCTGGAAGGCGGCATGGATGCTGCCGATCCGCTGGTGCACCGGCTGTTCGATCCGGTTATCGCCCGGTCGGCCCGTCTCGGGGCCGGCCTGGACTGGAAGACCTCGCTGCAGGAGCTGACCGCGGCCGAGGATCTGGGCAGTCCCGAGTACCTGGTCGACGAGAGCGGTCCCGACCACCAGAAGTCGTTCAGGGCCGCGGCCAGGATCGGCGGCCAGGTGTGGGGCGACGGCGAGGGCCGCACCAAGAAGGAAGCCGAGCAGCAGGCCGCCGAGGCGGCCTGGACCGCCCTGAGCGCCAAGGTCAGCGGGGCCGTGGCCGGAGACGGGGAGGACCCGGCCGGCGGTCTGGGCGAGGCGTCGCCGGCTTCCGGGCATCAGCAGGCTTAGCGGGACGCCGGACGGTACCGCGTGCCCGAGCTGCCCGAGGTCGAGACGGTCAGGGACGGCCTGCAGCGGCATGTCAGCGGCCGGACGATCGCCGAGGTGCAGGTGCTGCATCCGCGTGCGGCCCGGCGCCACCTGGCCGGCCCCGACGATCTGGCCGCTGTGCTCCGCGGCTCGACGGTCGGCGACATCCGCCGCCGCGGCAAGTACCTGTGGCTGCCCGTAGGCGAGGACGCGCTGATCGCCCACCTGGGCATGAGCGGCCAGCTCGTGGTCGGCGACCCCGGCCGGCCCCTCGGCCCGCACGTGCGGGCCAGGTTCGCGTTCACCGACGAAGGCCCCGATCTGCGGTTCGTCGATCAGCGCACGTTCGGGCACCTGACCTTCGCGCCGGGCGGGGCCGTGCTACCGCCGGTGATCGCCCACATCGCGCCCGACCCGCTGGAGCCGGTTTTCGACGACGAGCGGTTCGCCGCCCGGCTGCGGGCCCGCAAGACCGGGATCAAGCGGGCACTGCTCGACCAGTCGCTGATCAGCGGGGTCGGCAACATCTACGCCGACGAGTCGTTGTGGCGGGCCAGGCTGCACTGGGCCAGAGCCACCGAGCTGCTCAGGCGGTCCGACGTGACCAGGCTGCTGGCCGCGGTCCGTGCCGTCTTCGGCGAGGCCATCACCGCCGGCGGCACCTCGTTCGACCACCTCTACGTGCAGGTGAACGGGCAGAGCGGGTACTTCGACCGGTCGCTGGCCGTGTACGGCCGGCCGGGCGAGCCGTGCCCGCGGTGCGGGGCGCCGGTGCGCCGCGACAAATTCATGAACCGCTCGTCCTTCAGCTGCCCGGTGTGCCAGCCGCGGCCTCGCCGGGGGCGCTGGTGAGCGACGACGAGCCGGCCAGGCTCACGGCCTGGGTGCGCGGCCGGGTCCAGGGAGTCGGCTTCCGCTGGTGGGTCCGCAGTATCGCCCTCGAACTGGGTCTGCTCGGCGCGGCCGAGAATCTCGTCGACGGCCGGGTCAAGGTGATTGCCGAGGGTGACCGGGAGAACTGCGCGCTGCTCCTGGAAAGGCTCGAGGCGCCTGGTTCTCCTGGGCATGTCGTGCAGGTGACCCACCGGTGGGATAAGGCCGGGGGAGGCTTCACCGGATTCACCGAGCGGTTAACCCGCGGTACCCCAAGCCGCTCACCTGCGGTCAGGCTTGTGACCTGGGCGGACGCCAACTTGACCGGAAGGGTGCTGAGGTGGGACCATGGGGGTGTTACCTGCGCGCAGCTGGCGCGTTTCATGCGTCTTTTCTTGCGCGCGCGACCACTCTGGTCACTCAGTGTGGAGGACCTCAAGCAATGGCGAAGGCTCTGCTTGGCCATGTTGGCGGGCCGGATCCGCGCATGGTTTCTGAGATGCGCCGACTGCAGCGACGAGTACGCGACCTGGAGGCCGAGCTTGCCCGGCTTCAAGAGGTGAACGACGTGCTCGCCGCGGGAGTCGGCCACGAGATGCTGCTCGACGACCGCGAACCCGCGCTTACCTGAGCAGAACCTCTGGGTTTAGCCTCTGGGCGTTAGCCCACAGGCCGGCTGTGCCCTGCCGGCGATCAGCGGTGCCGTGACACGCGAGTGCGCGGTCCCGCCGGAAGTTCAGCGCCGTCGGCAGTTCGCGGCTGCCCTCACGCGGTCAGTGCGAGCCGATCATGGTTGTTCAGGCACGCTAGCACCGCGCTGGCGTGTCCGCTAGTGCTGGCTCACTGTGCCGTGCCGTACACCTGGGCCCTGGCACGGTAAGGTTCGGTGAAACCCCGCGGGGGGCGCGGCGAGCAAGGGGTTGGCCGCTGGGCTGGTGAGGAGCACAGGCGTTGTACCTGAAGACCCTCACGCTCCGCGGGTTCAAGTCCTTCGCCTCGGCCACCACCCTGCGCTTCGAACCCGGGATTACCTGCGTGGTCGGGCCCAACGGCTCCGGCAAGTCCAACGTCGTGGACGCGTTCTCCTGGGTGATGGGCCAGCAGGGCGTCAAGCCGCTGCGCGGCGGCAAGATGGAAGACGTCGTCTTCGCGGGCACATCGGGCCGGCCGGCTCTCGGCCGGGCCGAGGTGACGCTGACCATCGACAACAGCGACGGCGCCCTGCCGATCGACTACGCCGAGGTCACGATCAGCCGCCTGCTATTCCGTACCGGGCAGAGCGAGTATGCGATCAACGGCAGCCAGTGCCGCCTGCTCGACGTCCAGGAGCTGCTCTCCGACACCGGCCTGGGCCGGGAAATGCACGTGATCGTGGGCCAGGGGCACCTGGACGACATCCTCAACGCCGGTCCTGAAGCGCGGCGGGCGCTTATCGAGGAGGCGGCCGGCGTACTCAAGCACCGCCGCCGCAAGGAAAAGGCGCTGCGCAAGCTGGACGCCATGCAGGCCAACATGACCCGCCTGGTCGATCTCACCACCGAGCTCGGACGTCAGCTCAAGCCGCTCGGCCGCCAGGCCCAGCTGGCCCGCAAGGCCGCGATTATCCAGGCCGACCTGCGCGACGCCAGGCTCCGGCTGCTGGCCGACGACTACGTCACCCTCTCGGCCGACCTGGCCAGGGACGAGGCCGACGAGGCGGCCGCGGCCGTGCTGCGGGCCGAGCTCGAGACGGCGCTGACCGCAGCCCGGCAGGCCGAAGCCGAACTCGAGACAGCCGCCCAGCAGCACGCGCCCAGGCTGGCCGCGGCCCAGGAGACCTACTTCTCGCTCGGCGGGCTGGCCGAGCGACTGCGGGCCGTGGCCGACCTGGCCGCCGAGCGGCACCGGCACCTGTCCGCGCCGCCCGAGCCCGCCAGGCCGGGCCGCGACCCCGACGAGCTCGAACTCGAGGCCGCCGTCCTGCGCGAGCAGGAGGAGTCGCTCGGCGAACGGCTCGCCGCGGCTCGCTCGCAGCTTGCCGCGGCCGTGTCGGCCAGGACGGCGGCCGAGACCTCGCTGGCCGAGACCGAGCGGAAGATCGCGGCCGACGCCAGGGAAGCCGCCGAGCGGGCCGAGCGGCTGGCCCGGCTGCGCGGTCAGGCCAGCGCGGCCAGGAGCCGGATCGCCGCGGCCCAGGACGAGGCCGGCCGGCTGGCCGCGGTGCTGGCCACGGCCAGGAGCCGGGCCCAGCAGGCCCAGCAGCAGTACGGCGAGTTGCAAGACCACTTCGGCGGACGGGACGAGGACCGGGCCGACCTGGTCGCGGCCAGCGAGCGGGCCGCCGCGGCCGTCAAGGAGGTATCCGCCCAGGTCGGCCGGCTGCGCGCGGCCGAGCACGAGATCAGCGAACGACGGGCCGGGCTGCGGGCCAGAGCGGCCGCGCTGGCCGAGGCCGTGCGCCGCGGCGCCGACGGCTCGGCCGTGCTGCTGGCCGGGGGCGACGGCTTCGACGGCGTTCTCGGACCGCTGGCCGAGCTGCTGACCATCGCCGACGGAGCGTCCGAGGCGATCGCGGCCGCGCTCGGCCAGTCGGCGTCGGCGGTCGCGGTGCGCGACCTGGACGCGGCGGCCGGCCTCCTGCGCCTGCTGCGAGACCGCGACGCGGGCCGGGCTGATCTGGTGATCGCCGGCCGGTCTGCTTCGGCCAAGGACCACCAGGACCAGGCCCGCCCGCAGTGGGACCGGGCAGCTGTTACGGCTGCTCGTGATCTGGTCGCGGCGCCGGGTGAGCTCGCTGGTGCGATCGGCCGGCTGCTGGCCGGCGTACTCGTCGTGCCTGACCTCGCGACCGGGATCGAGCTGGTGCGGGCCGACCCGGCCGTCGCGGTCGTCACCGTGGACGGAGACTTGCTCGGCGCGCACTGGGCCAGGGGCGGCGCGG
The DNA here is from genome assembly GCA_036391235.1 of Streptosporangiaceae bacterium. Classification (GTDB taxonomy): domain Bacteria; phylum Actinomycetota; class Actinomycetes; order Streptosporangiales; family Streptosporangiaceae; genus Chersky-822. Next base: position 4,299 of record DASWAH010000278.1, on the reverse strand, counting down.
GCGGCGGCCAGAGCCTGCTCGGCCTGCGCGCGGCCGGCCAGCAGGCGGCGGCCGAGCTGGCCGAGGCCGAGCACGCGGCTCAGCGGGCCGAGCGGGAACTGGCCGAGGCGGCCGAGGAGGAGGAGCACGGGCGGCAGAAGCTGGCCCACGCCCAGGCCGCGCTGGCCGAGGTCGACGCGGCCGCGGCCGAGATCTCTGGCCGGCTCGGGTCGCTGGCCGGCGCGGCCAGGGCGGCCCAGGACGAGGCTGGCCGGCTGGCCGCCGCGATCGCGGCGGCGGACCGTTCGGCCGAGAAGAGCAGGAACCAGCTGGCCGATATCGAGGCCAAGATCGCGGCCGAGACGGCCGAAGAAGGCGCGTCTTCCGATGGAACGGCCGAGCTCGATGGCGAGGAGGTTCCGGCCGGGCAGGGCGGCGGCAGCGTGGCCAAGGCCGCGAGCCGGCAGGCCCTGGCCGACAGCGCGTCGGCCGCGAGGGGCGCCGAGATGGACGCCAGGCTCGAGGTCAGGACCGTCGAGGAGCGGCTGCGGGCGATCAGCGGCCGGGCCGACGCGCTCGCGTCGTCGGCCAGAGCCGAGCGGCAGGCAGTCGCGCGGGCGGCCGACCGGGCGCAGCGCCGGGCGGTCGAAGCGGCGGTGGCCGGCGCGGTCGCCGACGGGGCCAGGTTTGCGATCGGCTCGGTCGAGCGCTCGCTGCGGCTGGCCGACGCCGAGCGGCAGCAGGCCGAGGACGCGCACCAGGGCCGGGACGAGGAGCTGAAGACCGTCAGGGCCAGGATCAGGGAGGCGACGGCGCAGCTGGACAAGGTGGTCGACACCGCGCACGGCGCCGAGGTCGCCCGGGCCGGCCGCCGCCTGCGGCTCGACCAGGTTCAGGCCAGGGCGATCGAGGAGCTGGGGGTCGACGTGACCGAGCTCGTCGCCGAGTACGGGCCCGAGGTGCCGGTGCCCGCGGGCGAGGACGAGCCGCCGGTACCCTACGACCGGGACGCCCAGCAGAAGCGGGCCGAGGTCGCGCAGCGCCAGCTCGACCAGCTCGGCAAGGTCAACCCGCTGGCCCTGGAGGAGTTCGCCGCCCTCGAGGAACGGCACGCGTTCCTGGTCACCCAGCTCGAGGACCTGCGCAAGACCCGGCGCGACCTGCTGACCGTGGTCAAGGAGGTCGACGATCGCGTGCAGCAGGTGTTCGCCGAGGCCTACGCCGACACCGCGCGGGAGTTCGAGGGCATCTTCGGGCGGCTGTTCCCCGGCGGCGAGGGCCGGCTCGTGCTGACCGAGCCAGACGACATGCTGGCCACCGGCATCGAGTTCGAGGCCAGGCCGCCCGGCAAGAGGGTCAAGCGGCTGTCGCTGCTCTCCGGCGGCGAGCGGTCGCTGACCGCGATCGCGTTCCTGGTGGCGATCTTCAAGGCCAGGCCGTCGCCGTTCTACGTGATGGACGAGGTCGAGGCGGCCCTGGACGACACCAACGTGCAGCGGCTGCTGGACATCTTCGAGGAACTGCGGTCAAGTTCCCAGCTCATCATCATCACCCACCAGAAGCGCACGATGGAGATCGCCGACTCGCTGTACGGGGTCAGCATGCGCTCGGACGGCGTGTCGGCGGTGATCAGCCAGCGGCTGCGGGAACGCGAGCCGGCCTGAGCCCGGGCGCCGGCGACGGCGCTGGCTCGGTTGGTCACCGGCTTCTGCCAGACTTGAACTCGTCATGACTACTCTTTTCATCGTCCTCGGCGTCGTCCTGCTCGTCCTGATCGTCGGCGGCGGAGCGCTGCTCGTGCCCAGGTCCCGCCGCCGGGCGGCGCCGCCCGGCCAGGCTCCCGGTCAGGTCGGTACCGCGACGGCGGCCCCGCCGGCTACGCAGGCGCCGCCCGAGGTTCAGGTACCGCCGGCCGAGGTGCAGGCACCGCCGCCCGCGGCACCGGAGGTCGAGAAGCCGCCGCCGTCGGCCGGGCGGATGGTCCGGCTGCGCAGCCGGCTGGCCAGATCCCAGACCGCATTCGGGTCGGCGCTGCTCAGCCTGCTGTCGTCGGGCAAGCTCGACGAGGAGACCTGGGACGAGATCGAGGAGATCCTCATCTCGGCCGACATGGGCGCCGGGCCCGCGGCGTATCTGGTCAGCCAGCTGCGCACCGAGGTCAAGGTGGCCGGAACGACCGACCTGCCCAGGGTCAGGGAGCTGCTCAAGGCCGACCTGCTCGAGCAGGTCGGGCCGGATATGGACCGCACCGTGCACGCCTCGCCGCACGGCGACCGGCCCGCGGTGCTGCTTGTCGTCGGCGTCAACGGCACCGGCAAGACCACTACCTGCGGCAAGCTGGCCAGGGTACTGATCGGCGACGGCCACAGCGTGCTGCTGGGGGCGGCCGACACCTTCCGGGCGGCGGCCGCCGACCAGCTGCAGACCTGGGCCGAGCGAGTCGGCGCGACCGTGGTCAGGGCCGACCGGGAGGGCGCCGATCCGGCCAGCGTGGCGTTCGAGTCGGTGAGCGCCGGCACCGCGCGCGGCGTGGACGCCGTGATCGTGGACACGGCCGGCCGCCTGCACACCAAGACCGGGCTGATGGACGAGCTCGGCAAGATCAAGCGGGTGATCGAGAAGCACGGCACCGTGGACGAGGTGCTGCTGGTGCTCGATGCCACCACCGGCCAGAACGGCCTGCGCCAGGCCAGGGTCTTCGCCGAGGTCGTGGACATCACCGGGATCGTCCTGACCAAGCTCGACGGCACGGCCAAGGGCGGCATCGTGATCGCGGTCCAGCGCGAGCTCGGCGTCCCGGTCAAGCTGGTCGGCCTCGGCGAGGGTCCCGATGACCTAGCGCCGTTTGACCCCGAGGCGTTCGTCGACGCCCTGGTCGGCTAGCGGCGGCCGGCCGGCATAGCTAGATAGCCAGCACAAAGGAGCTCACCACCGGTGTTCGAGACACTCTCCGACCGGCTGACCCAGGTCTTCTCTTCCCTGCGGGGGCGGGGCCGGCTCTCGGCCGCCGATATCGATGCGACCTGCCGGGAGATCAGGATCGCGCTGCTCGAGGCCGACGTTGCCCTTCCTGTCGTCCGGTCGTTCATCGCCAAGGTCAAGGAACGCGCGCTCGGCGCCGACGTGCTGGAGGCGCTCAACCCGGCCCAGCAGGTCATCAAGATCGTCAACGAGGAACTCGTCGAGATCCTGGGCGGCGAGGCCAGGCGGCTCAATTTCGCGAAGACACCGCCGACCGTGATCATGCTGGCCGGCTTGCAGGGCTCAGGTAAGACCACGCTGGCGGCCAAGCTCGCGCTCTGGCTGCGCGGCCAGGGCAACACCCCGATGCTGGTCGCGGCCGACTTGCAGCGCCCCAACGCGGTCCAGCAGCTCCAGGTGCTCGGTGAGCGGGCAGGAGTTCCGGTCTACGCACCGTCGCCCGGCAACGGGGTCGGCGACCCCATCGGCGTGGCCCGCGACTCGATCGACGAGGCCCGCCGCCGGATGCAGAACATCGTGATCATCGACACGGCCGGCCGCCTCGGCATCGATGCCGACATGATGGCCCAGGCCGCGGCGATCAGGGACGCGGTCGACCCGGACGAGATCCTGTTCGTGGTCGACGCGATGATCGGCCAGGACGCGGTAAGCACGGCCCAGGCCTTCGAGGAGGGTGTCGGGTTCGACGGCGTCGTGCTGACCAAGCTCGACGGCGACGCCCGCGGTGGCGCGGCCCTGTCGATCGCGCAGGTCACCGGCCGGCCCGTGATGTTCGCGTCCACGGGCGAGAAGCTCGAGGACTTCGACCTGTTCCACCCGGACCGGATGGCGTCGCGAATCCTCGACCTCGGCGACGTGCTCACGCTGATCGAGCAGGCCGAGCGGAACTTCGACGAGCAGCAGGCCGCCGACATGGCGGAGAAGCTGGCCCAGGGCGAGGGGTTCACCCTCGAGGACTTCGTCGAGCAACTCGCGATGGTCCGCAAGATGGGCCCGATCAGCAACCTGCTCGGCATGCTGCCGGGCGCCGCCCAGAACCGGGAACTGCTGAACCAGATCGACGACAAGGACCTGGACCGGGCCGCGGCCATCGTGAACTCGATGACCAGGGAGGAACGGCGCAACCCCAAGGTCCTCAACGGTTCGCGGCGGCTGCGGATCGCCAACGGTGCCGGGGTCTCCGTCGGCGAGGTGAACTCGCTGGTCGTGCGGTTCCTCGAGGGTCAGAAGATGATGAAGCAGATGATGGGCAGCATCCCCGGCATGCCGGGCATGCGGCGGCCCCAGCGCGGCAAGGGCAAGAAGAAGGGCAAGGGCGGCGGTCGTCCTGGCGGTCGT
>DASWAH010000277.1:0-4289 GCA_036391235.1 Streptosporangiaceae bacterium | reverse complement strand
AGCGACCGCCAGGACTCCCGATCCCACTCCGGCGACTCCGCAGCCCGGCCGGCCGGGTCGCCGGCGCTCATCCCTGCACGTCCTGCATCGGCACTCGGACCGACCGCTCGCCCGCGACCTCGCGGGCCCGGTCGTAGCCGGCGTCCACGTGCCGGATCACGCCCATGCCGGGGTCGTTGGTGAGCACCCGCTCCAGTTTCTCCGCGGCCAGGGCGGTGCCGTCGGCCACGCAGACCTGTCCGGCGTGGATGGACCGGCCGATGCCGACCCCGCCGCCGTGGTGGATCGAGACCCAGGACGCGCCGGACGCGGTGTTCACCATCGCGTTCAGCAGCGGCCAGTCCGCGATCGCGTCGGAGCCGTCGGCCATGCCCTCGGTCTCCCGGTAGGGCGAGGCGACCGAGCCGCAGTCCAGGTGGTCGCGGCCGAGCACGATCGGGGCCTTGACGTCACCCCGGGCGACCAGGTCGTTGAACGCCAGCCCGGCCTTGTCCCGCTCACCGTAGCCGAGCCAGCAGATCCTGGCCGGCAGCCCCTGGAAGTGCACTTTCTTGCCCGCCATGTCGATCCAGCGGGCCAGCGGCTCGTTGTCGGGGAACAGGTCGAGGATGGCCCGGTCGGTCACGGCGATGTCGGCCGGGTCGCCGGACAGCGCGGCCCACCGGAACGGCCCCTTGCCCTCGCAGAACAGCGGCCTGATGTAGGCCGGGACGAACCCGGGGAAGTCGAACGCCCGCTCGTACCCGGCGAGCTGCGCCTCGCCGCGGATCGAGTTTCCGTAGTCGAACACCTCGGCCCCGGCGTCCATAAAGCCGACCATCGCCTCGACGTGGGCGGCCATGGACTCGCGGGCCCGCCGGGTGAACCCGGCCGGGTCCTCGGCCCGGAGCGCGCCCATGTCCTCGAACGCGACCCCGCGGGGCAGGTAGGTCAGCGGGTCGTGGGCCGAGGTCTGATCGGTCACGACGTTGACCGGCGCGCCCATCGCGAGCAGCTCGGGCAGCAGTTCGGCCGCGTTGCCGAGCAGTCCGATCGATAGCGGCTGGCCGGCCTGGGCCGCGGCCTCGGCCTTACCGATGGCGTCCTGGGTGTCGTCGGCGGCCACGTCCAGGTAGCCGTGCTCGATCCGGCGGGCGATGCTGACCGGGTCGCAGTCGATGCAGATCGCCACGCCGCCGTTCATCGTGACCGCGAGCGGCTGAGCGCCGCCCATGCCGCCCAGGCCCGCGGTCAGCGTGATCGTGCCGGCCAGCGACCCGCCGAACCGCTTGGCCGCGACGGCGGCAAAGGTCTCGTAGGTGCCCTGCAGGATGCCCTGGGTGCCGATGTAGATCCAGGACCCGGCCGTCATCTGGCCGTACATGGTCAGCCCGAGCGCCTCGAGCCGCCTGAACTCCTCCCAGGTCGCCCACTGGGGCACCAGGTTGGAGTTCGCGATCAGCACCCGCGGCGCCCATTCATGGGTACGGAACACCCCGACGGGCTTTCCCGACTGCACCAGCAGCGTCTCGTCCCCGGCGAGGTCCTGCAGGGACCGGACGAGCGCGTCGAAGGCGTCCCAGCTGCGGGCGGCCCGGCCCGAGCCGCCGTACACGATGAGCTGGTCGGGGTGCTCGGCCACCTCGGGGTCGAGGTTGTTCATCAGCATCCGCATGGCCGCTTCCTGCGGCCAGCCCCGGCAGGACAGGTCCGTCCCGTGCGGTGCCCTGACCGGCCGCGGCCCCGACGGCTCGTGTCCTGACGTCTGCCCAGCGCTCATCGCGGTTCCTCACTTACGACACGGACGATGTCCCGGCAACAATGTCCTGGCCAGCCTGGCACGCCGCCGGCGCCTGGGTCAGGCCACCCCGTACAGGCGGTGCAGGATCGTGCGCAGCTTGGCCGCGGTCAGGGCGCCGATGTTCTCGCCGAGCACCGTCTTGCCCGACGGGGACAAGAAGACGGTGACGGGCAGGCCGGGAACGCCGTACTGGCCGGCCACGGCCGCCTGGGGGTCGAACGCGATCGGGTAGGGCACGCGGTACCTGGCCACGAACTCGGCCGCCGCGTTGCGGAGGTCGGCCGTGTCGATACCGACGAACCGGACCTTTCCCCCGATCGCGCGGGCAACGCTTGCCAGTGCGGGCGTTTCCTGCTTGCACGGATCACAGCTGGATGACCAGAAGTTCACCACGATCGGCTTCCCGGCCAGGCTGGCCACGCTGACCGTGCCGTGGCCGGTCAGGCTGGGCAGGTCGATGGCGTGGGCCGGACGGTTCATCGCGAAGAAACCGATGTCGCTCTTAGCCGAGGTGGTGGTCTTCGCGTGCGAACTGGCTGCCCACTGCAGGCCGAGCAGCGTGCCGGCCGACAGCACGGCCGCCGCGGCCAGGACCAGCAAGGCGGTGACGAGGGGGCGCCGGCCAGCCGGCCGGCCCGCGCCGGAATTCGTCATGCCTGACACTCTATTCGCGGTGGGGCAGGGTCACGGGGCGGCGCCCGCCGGATCCGCCAGGAGTTCCTCGATCTCGGCCGCCGACGGCTGACGCGGCGCGTTGGCGAGCACCTCGTCGGCCAGCGCGGTGGCCGCGAGTTCGGAGTAGTCACCGGGCCCGATTCCGGCCGCGGCCGGACGTCCTGGCAGCCCGATCGCATCCCGTAGCGCCGCGACCGCGTCCACGCAGGCAGCCGCGTTCCACTCGGCATCCCTGGCCCGGTCGCCCGCGCCGAGCGCGAACGCGACGCCCGCCAGCCGCTCCCGGCGGACCGGGGCGCTGAACGCGAGCACCTGCGGGAGCACCATCGCCAGGGTGACGCCATGGGCGAGGTCGTGCCGGCCGCCGATCGCGTGCCCGACCGCATGGGCGAGCCCGAGCCCGGTTGTGGCCATGCCGATACCGGCCATGTGCGAGGCGAGCAGGAGCTGGGAGCGGGCCTCCAGGTCGCTGCCATCGGCGCAGGCCCGGCCCAGGTGGGCCGCGACCATCGAGATCACCTGCAGCGCGATGCCGTCGGACCACGGGTTCGCCCGCACCGACAGGAACGACTCGATCGCGTGGGTGAGGGCGTCGAAGCCGGTCGCGGCCGTGGCCGGGGCAGGCAGGCCGGTCGTCAGGGCGGGATCGAGTATGGCCGCGGCCGGAAGCGTGCTGGCGTGCCCGACGTAGAACCTGGTCCTGGTCAGCGGGTCGGTCACCACGCCGAACGCGTTGGTCTCGGCTCCGGTGCCTGCGGTCGTCGGGATGGCCACGACCGGCAGGCCCGGCGTCGCGAACTGGTTGCGGTAGTCCAGGCCCCGGCCGCGCTCGGGGTTGACCGCGGCCAGCGCGATGCCCTTGGCCGCGTCGATCGAGGAGCCCCCGCCGACCGCGATCAGCACGGCCCGGCTGGCCACGGCCAGCTCGGCGACGACCTCGGCGCCGGCGCCGAGGTCGTCGGTGGTCGGGTTCGCGTGCACGCCGCCGAACACCAGGTACGGCAACCCGGCATCGTCCAGGGACTGCTGCACGGCCTCGATCACCGGCGTGGCCAGCATCCCGGGGTCGGTCACGATGACCGCGGCCGCGCACTGCTGGGCGGCCAGCACGGCGCCGAGCTTGCTCAGGCCGCCCACGCCGAAGTGCGCGGAAGGCGTAGGGACGATCGCGAGTTCAACATCGCGCAGACCGCTGATCAGCCGTTCCGGCACGCCCGACACCTGCCCGCTCCCCGTGCCGCACGGCACCGCGCCGTGGCCTGGCCAGATCATAGACAGCGCCGGAGCCGCGGGACCAGACCCCACTTCTGGCCGCCGCGGCGTCCGTGTGGTCAGTCCCGGTACCTGGCCACCGCGTCCTCGTCGATGACCGCGCCGAGGCCCGGCCGGCCCGGTACCGCCAGGTACCCGCCTGGGCCCGGCCTGACCGGCTCGGCCAGGTAGAAGTCGCGGCGCTCGGGCGTCCAGCCCGGCGGGTCGAGCGGGAACTCCAGGTACGGGCCGCCGCCCACGCCCGTGATCAGGTGCAGGCTGGCGAGCAGGCCGAGGCCGTCGGTCCAGGCGTGCGGGCTGAACCACCGGTTGGCCAGCAGGGCCACCTCGCCGACCGTCCTGGCCCGGTGCATCCCGATCGCCAGCACCGCGTCCGGCTGGACCACATCGAGGGCGCCGGCCTGCAGCGCGCCGAGCAGTTCGCCGGGCGTGCCGGCCATTTCGCCGCCCGCGATGCGCAGGCCCGACCGCTCCCGCAGGGCCCGCATACCGGCCTGGTCCGAGCCGGGCAACGGCTCTTCCAGCCAGAGCACATCGAGTTCGCGCAGTTCGTCGGCGATCC
>DASWAH010000276.1:0-23120 GCA_036391235.1 Streptosporangiaceae bacterium | reverse complement strand
CGCACATGGCCGCTGACGCGGCCGGGGTCGGCCTGTCGCTGCTCGCCGTCCTGTTCGCGACCAGACCGCCGACCGCCAAGCGGACGTTCGGCTACGCCAGGGCCGAGATCCTGGCCGCGATGGCCAACGCGGTCATCTTGTTCGGCCTGTCGATCTTCATCGTGGTCGAGGCGATCAGGCGGCTGATCTCGCCCCCATCGGTCGAGTCACCGCTGCTCATCGTGTTCGGGGTCGTCGCGCTGGCCGCCAACGCGGTGAGCCTGCTCGTACTGCGGCGCGGCCAGGCCGAGAGCCTGAACATCAGGGGCGCGTTCCTCGAGGTCGGGTCGGACGCGCTCGGCGCCGCCGCCGTCATCATCACCGGCATCGTGATCGGCGCGACCGGATTCACCCGGGCCGATCCGATCGCGTCGCTGCTCGTCGGCGCGCTCATCCTGCCCAGGACCTGGCGGCTGCTGGCGGACGCGGTCGACGTGCTGCTCGAGGCGAGCCCGCGCGGTATCGACCTGAGCGAAGTAAGGGCGCACCTGACCGGCCTGCGCGGGGTGCGCGACGTGCACGACCTGCACGCATGGACGATTACCTCAGGCCTGCCCGTGCTGTCGGTGCACGTCGTGGTCGAGCCTGAGGTGCTGTCCGACGGCCGCAGCGCGGTCATGCTCGACGCACTGCAGGACTGCCTGCGCGGGCACTTCGACGTCGGGCACTCGACGTTCCAGCTCGAGCCGGCCGGCCACGCCGACCACGAGCGCCCCATGCACGACTAGGACCTCCCCGGCCGCGGCCCTGGAAGCGGGGCGTACTGGCAAGTAATATCGGCAGTACGCATCGGCGAGAGGGCGGCCATGAGCACCTACGACCACTACGTCTCCCCGGTGCCTGCCGGGACCTGGGATGTCAACGCGGCCGGCGTGTCCAGGTTCAGCTGGGAGTACGACGGCGGCCGGCAGCGGCTGCTCGACCTGTACCAGCGCGGCAAGGACAAGCAGTGGGACGCCACCAAGCGGATCGACTGGAGCATCCCGGTCGACCCGTCCAACGTGATGGAGCAGGGCGAGGAGCTCAGCCCGATCTACGGCTCCCGGCAATGGGAGAAGCTGAACCAGGCCGAACGGGACGAACTCGGCATCCATCTGTCGTCCTGGCTGTTCAGCCAGTTCCTGCACGGCGAGCAGGGCGCCCTGACGGTGGCAGCCAAGATCGTGGAGTCGGTACCCGACATGGACTCCAAGTTCTACGCCGCCACCCAGGTGATGGACGAGGCCAGGCACGTCGAGCTGTACCAGCGGTTCATCAAGGAGAAGATCGGGGTCTACTACCCGATCAACGACGACCTGGCCACTCTGCTGGCCGAGGCGCTGTCCGACGGCCGCTGGGACTACCCCTACCTGGGCATGCAGGTGCTGATCGAGGGCCTGGCCCTGGCCGCGTTCGGCGTGCACCGGGACATGTCCAACAACGCCCTGGTCACCCAGCTGCTCGCCTATGTGATGCAGGACGAGGCCAGGCACGTCGCGTTCGGCCGCCTTGCGCTGCGCGACTACTACGCGGAACTGAGCGACGCCGAGCGATCCGAGCGCGAGGAGTTCCTGATCGAGGGTTGTTACCTGATGAACAACCGGTTCCGGGCCCAGGAGGTCTGGGAGCGGATGAACTTCGACGTCGCCGAGTGCATGGAGTTCACCGACAAGTCCCCGGTGCAGCAGGCGTTCCGCTCGCTGCTGTTCACCAGGATCGTGCCCTGCGTGCGGGACATCGGGCTCTGGGGCCCCAAGGTCCGGCACGCGTTCGCTGACCTCGGGGTGCTCGGCGCGGCCGACAGCGACCTGGAGGTGCTGATGCAGGCGGACGAGGACCTGGCCGAGCGGATCGACGAGGAGAAGTACGCGGCCGAGCTGAGCGCCCGCACGGCCGAGGTAGACGCGGCGATCAGCGAGGCCGCCCAATCCTGAGGCCAGCACAGCCTCAGGCCGCTCACGGAGGGTGACCGACCACCGGGCCGGTGTCGGTAACCTGAGCGCGCGCACCATCCCGGGCACAATGCTGGGAGCGGATGGTGCAGGAAGGCGACCCGAGAACAGTGAGCGAGCTGCGCGTGACGTTCGCTGGCCGGATGTTCACGTTCGAACCTGGCCAGACGGTCAGGATTGGCCGCGCTCCCGACAGCGCGGTGGTGGTCACCGATCCGACCGTCTCGCGCGACCATGCCATGATCCGCTGGCAGTCCGACGGCTGGGTACTGGACGACCTCGGCAAGGGGCGCACCTTTGTCGGCGGGATCTCGGTCGCCTCGGTCGCGGTCAAGCAGCCGCTCGAGGTGCACCTGGCCACCGCTCTCGGTCCCGAGCTGCACATCGAGGTGGCCGGCCCCGTACCAGCCAGCACCGCGTCAGCCAGCGCCGGACTCGCTCAGTCGGAGACCGTGACCCATCCGGGACCGCAGCGGGCCGCCCCTGACGAGGACGAGGAGACCGCCCGCTCCCGCACCGGCACGCGGTCCAGGCTGACCGGACGGGTCAGGCACGCCAGCGCGGTGCACAGGGAAGGGCTCTGGCGGGGCGAGGTGTCCGGCACGCATTCGGGTCCTGCCTTCACCGAGCGCAGTCGCCTCGACTTCCCCGGCGGCGAGTTCGCCAGGGCGGTCAACATCCTGGTCCCGGTGCGGAGCTGGCTGAAGGACCCGGGCTGGAAGCAGGGATCGCGGCTGCTGGTGATCGCCTACGGGCTGCTGCCCTCGCTGTTCGTGGTGCTGTTCTCGGCCACCAGCAACCTGAGCGCGCCCGGCTGGGCGTACAGCCTCGCCATCGCGCCGCTGTGGGCGGTGGCCTTCTGGCTGCTGATCAGGCCGGGCCCGGTCACCAGGCTGATCGCCTGGCTCGCGGTCGGCATCGTCGCGGGCGTCATGGTGCTGCTGCCAGTCCTGACCCTGCCGTGGGAGAACGCGCTCGACCGCACGTCGGCGATCCACAACCTCCTGCCGTGGATCTACGGTGTCGGGATCGCCGAGGAAGTCACCAAGGCGTTGCCGATCCTGATCGCCGCCCTGCTGCTGCGCTGGGTCTGGAAGACCACCCTGGACGTGCGGATCTGGATGTTCCTCGGCACCATCGCGGGCCTGGCCTTCGGCGTCCGGGAGTCCGTGCAGTACACGGCCAGCTACCTGATGCAGGACAACCACTCGGGCCGGCTGGCCGTCCCGCTCATCCTCACCTTCGCCGAGCGGGTCTTCGTGGACGGGTTCCAGCACGCGGTCTGGGCCGGCATCGCGGCGTTCTTCATCGGCATGGGAGTGAACTACCGCAGGCGCCGGATCCCGCTGATCGCGTTCGGCATCCTGCTGCCCGCCGTCCTGCACGGGCTGAACGACTGGAGCACGCAACTCGCGTCGCACTGGCTGTGGATCGTGATGGAAGCGATCTCGATGCTGCTGTTCATCGGCTATACGATGTCCGCGGCATCTATCGAACGCCAGGTCAGGGATACTCCGCTGTTCCGCGGTGACTCAATGATCATGGGCGCTGTCCCGGCCGCCGACCACGCCGAGCGCATGTAGGCACCGGTCGATCGGGGCGAGTCGTTACGATCTGCCCATGACCGCGTCGTCCCTTCCCCTCTTCCCGCCCGGCTTCGACTGGGGCGTGGCCACCGCCGCCTACCAGATCGAGGGCGCGACCGGCGAGGACGGCCGCGGTGATTCGGTGTGGGACACCTTCTGCCGCCGGCCAGGCGCGATCAGGGACGGCCACACCGGCGACGTGGCCTGCGACCACTATCACCGCTGGCCCCAGGACGTCGCTCTGATGGCCGACCTCGGTATCACCGCCTACAGGTTCTCGATCGCCTGGCCCCGGGTGCAGCCGGGCGGCTCCGGGCCGGCCAACCGAGCCGGGCTCGACTTCTACGACCGGCTCACCGACGCGCTGCTCGGGGCCGGGATCACCCCGGTGCCCACGCTGTTCCACTGGGACCTGCCCCAGCCGCTCGAGGACGCGGGCGGGTGGCTGAACCGGGACACCGCCCCGCGGTTCGCCGACTACGCGACCCTGGCCGCGGAGCGGCTGTCCGACCGGATCGGGCGGTGGATCACGATCAACGAGCCGTTCGTGGTGACCGCGTTCGGGTACGCGCTCGGCATCCACGCACCCGGCCGCGAGCTGATGCTGGACGCCCTGCCGACCGCGCACCACCAGTTGCTCGGGCACGGCCTGGCCACGACCGCGCTGCGGACGGCCGGGGCGCGCGAGGTCCTGATCACGAACAACTACTCGCCGGCCTGGCCGGCCAGCGACGGCGCTGCCGACGTGGCCGCCGCGGCCGCATTCAACGTGCTGCAGAACCGCATGTTCACCGATCCGGTGCTGCTCGGCCGCTACCCGGACTTGAGCGCCTTCGGTGTCGGACCGGACGGACTGGAGTGCGTGGCCGACGGAGACCTGGAGATCATCGCGGCGCCCGTCGACGGGCTCGGCGTGAACTACTACAACCCGACCAGGCTGTCGGCCCTGCCTGGCTCCGCCTTGCCGTTCCAGATGGAGCCGATCCCTGGCTACCCGGTCACCGCGTTCGGCTGGCCGGTCATCCCGGCCGGGCTGACCGAGCTGCTGGTCAGCCTGCGTGACTGGTACGGGCCGGAATTGCCGCCGGTGTACATCACCGAGAACGGCTGCTCTCAGCACGACGTGGCCGGACCCGGCGGGGCGGTGGCCGACCAGGGCCGGATCGCCTACCTGGACGGGCACCTCCGGGCCGTGCACGCCGCGATCGAGTCCGGCGTGGACGTGCGCGGCTACTTCTGCTGGACGTTCGCCGACAACTTCGAGTGGGCGCAGGGCTATCACCAGCGCTTCGGCCTGGTCTACACCGACTTCCCGACCCAGCAGCGGATCCCGAAGGCCTCGTTCGGCTGGTACCGGGACCTCATCGCGTCCCAGCGGTCCCAGTCCGGATGATCCGGCCGCTGGCCAGGTCGGCCAGGGCGGCCCTGGCCGCGCCGGCTCCGCACATGCCGTGCACGCCGCCGCCGGGCGGGGTGGCCGACGAGCACAGGTACACCCCGGGCAGCGGGGTCCGGTACGGATTCCACCGCGGAACCGGCCGGAACACGGTCTGGCGCAGTGTGCCCGCCCCGCAGTTGATGTCGCCGCCGACGTAGTTCGGATCGTGCCGCTCCATGTCGGCTGCCGTCCTGATCGACCTGGCCAGGATCAGGTCCCGGAATCCGGGCGCGAACCGCTCGATCTGCGCCTCGATCCGGTCGCTCATGTCGGCCGCCGACCCCGACGGCACGTGGCAGTACGCCCACAGGGTCTGCTGGCCAACCGGGGCCCTGGTCGGATCGATCACGCCGGGCTGGGCGACCAGGCAGTACGGCCGGACCGGGTGGCGGCCGGCCGCGACGTCGGCCTCGCTCGCCGCGATGTCCTCGAACCTGCCGCCCACATGCACGGTCGCCGCCTGCCGGCACGCGCCGGCCTGCCAGGGCACGGGCCCGTCGAGGGCCCAGTCGACCTTGCACACCCCGGGCCCGTACCGGTACCGGCGCAGCGACCTGAGGTAGCCCGCGGGCAGCGCGCCGCCCGCCATGGCGGCGAACTGCCGGGGCGACACGTCGAGCAGCACCAGGCTGGTCCGCGGCAACTCGGCCAGGCGGGTCACGTACCGCCCGGTCGTCACCGCCCCGCCGTGCCCGGCCAGTTCGGCTATCAGGGCGGCGGTGATGGCGGCACTTCCGCCCTCGGCCACCGGCCAGCCCGGGCTGTGCCCGAGCAACGTCAGGAGCAATCCGAAACCACCGGTCAGCGGACTGCTGAGCGGCAGCATGGAGTGACCGGCCACGCCAGCCAGCAACCCCCGGGCCTCGTCGGTGCGGAAGGCTGCGGCCAGGACCGTGGCCGGAAGCAGGCCGGGCAGGCCGAACCTGGCCATCGGCACCGGCCTGGCCGGCACCGACCGCAGCGGGGCGAGGACCTCGGGCACGATCGCGGCGGCCGCGCGGACCAGCGGGTCCATCAGGCGCCGGTACCTGGCCTCGTCGGCCCCGAGCCAGGCCGCGGTCTCGGTCACCGAGCCGGCCACGGCGGCGGCCCGGCCGCCGTCCAGCGGATGGGCGAAGGCGACCTCCGGGTAGAGCAGCCGCAGGCCGTGCCGCCCGAGGCCGGCGCCGAGGAAGAACGGCGAGGCGGCGGCCAGCGGGTGCACCGCTGAGCAGATGTCGTGCCGGAACCCGGGCAGGGTCAGCTCCTGGGTCCGGCAGCCGCCGCCCGGCTCGGCCGCACCCTCGATGACCTCGACCGCTAGCCCGGCCCTGGCCAGGGTCACCGCGGCGGCCAGGCCGTTGGGTCCGGCGCCGACGACAATCGCGTCGGGGCTCGCTGGCGCCGCGGCGGTCAAGCTCTCTGCCATTACAGCGCCGATCGTAGCCGCGTGTCATGGGCAGAGTCTGGACCTGGTACATTCCGGCCGGCCGGGCCAGGCATACTGACCTACATGTCGACTGAGCCCACCCCTGCCGCGTCAGGCCCCGACGATTTCGACCGCCAGCTGCGTGAGATCACCTCCGGCGCGGCCGGCGCGGCCAGGTTCCGCGAGTTGTCGGCGGCCGAGCGGGCCAGGCTAGCCGGCCGCGGCCGGCCGCGGATGCCGCGGACCTGGCGGCAGCGGCTCGCGGCCAGGAACCTCAGCCAGCCGGTATCGGCTCCGCCGCGCAAGCGGCCAGGCCGGGCCAGTGCCGGGCGGCGCCGCCTGCGCGTGGTCGGCGGCCAGAGCTACCGTCCGGCTGGCCAGCCGGGCCGTCAGCGCCTGCTCGCTGTCGCCAAGACGGCCGCGATCCTCGTGGGATTCGTGGCATTGCTGGTGGTATTGCACTTTCTGGGATTCGGTCCGCAGTAGACACGGCCATGGGCGAAGCTGGTCCAATGGGTGGTATGGCGCGGCTCGACGATCAGATGCGGTTCGTGACCGAAATCGGCCGGCTCAAGGCGGTGCTCCGGCAGACCGTGCTGGCCGGCGAGGGGCTCGGGCGGCCGGAAAACTCGGCCGAGCACTCCTGGCATCTGGCGATGATGGCCCAGGTGCTGGCCGAGCACGCGCCGCCAGGCACCGACCTGAGCCGGGTGACCGGCATGGTGCTGCTGCACGATGTGGTGGAGATCGATACCGGCGACCTGTTCCTGTACGCCGAGGAGGAACAGCAGCGACGGCAGGAGCTGGCTGAGCGGGCCGCCGCCGACCGCATCTTCGCCCTGCTGCCGGGCGATCAGGGCGCGCTCCTGCACCATCTGTGGGACGAGTTCATGGCCAGGAGGTCACCCGAGGCGAAGTTCGCCCGCGCGCTCGACCGGCTGCAGCCGATGCTGGAGAACTTCCGCTCTGGCGGCGGGACCTGGAAGCGGCATGGCATCACCGCCGACCAGGTGCTAGCCAAGGTCGAGCTGATCGAAGACGGCTCGGCCTCGCTCGGGACGTTCGCCAGAAGCCTGGTCGGCCAGGCGGTCAGCGACGGCATCCTGGCCCCGGCGGTCGGTTAGCTAGCCGCGGGCCGGTCAGGGAAAGAAGATCAGCTTCACCGCGGCCACCACGCCGATGATCACGATGATGATCCGCAGCGCCAGCGGAGGCAGCCGCCGGCCGAGCCGCGCGCCGATCAGGCCGCCGGCGGTGGAACCGGCCGCGATAAGGCCGACGGCCAGCCAGGCCACGTGCGCGAAGATCACGAAGACGATCGCGGCCGTCGCGTTCACGATCGTCACCAGCACGTTCTTGGCGGCGTTGACCCGCTGCAGGCTCTCGGTCAGCAGGACTCCGAGCAGCCCGATGACCAGCACACCCTGGGCCGCGCCGAAGTAGCCGCCGTACATGCCGGCCAGGAACACGCCGGCAAGGAGCAGCGGGCCGCCGTGCTCGCCGCGGTCGCCGCCGCGCGACGCCACCCAGGCCGACAGCCGTGGCTGGACGACGACCAGCACGCAGGCCACGATGATCAGCGCAGGAACGATCACCGCGAACACGGTGGCGGGCAGCGCCAGCAGCGCGCTGGCCCCGGCCAGCGACCCCGCGCAGGACGCGATCCCCAGTCGCAGCAGCCGGGCCCGCTGGCCGGTCAGTTCCTCGCGGTAACCGAACGCCCCGGTGATGTTGCCCGGCACCAGTCCGACGTTGTTCGACACGTTGGCGATGACCGGGGGGAACCCGAACGCCAGCAAGGTCGGGAACGTGATCAGCGAGCCCGATCCGACGACCGCGTTGATGGCGCCAGCCCCTACCGCCGCGGCGATGATCGCGAGGATTTCTCCGCTAGTCACTCGTCACGGCAGCCACGACAGCAACAGAAATCCGGGCGCATGCCCCGATTTTAGGGCAGTCAGCGGATCGGGACCGCGCGGGCAGTCCAGCGCGGTCCGCGCCGGTCGACGATCAGCGGCAGCCCGAAGCAGCGGGACAGGTTCTGCTCGGTAAACACTTCGCGCACCGGTCCCGCGGCCAGCACAGTGCCCCGGCGCATCAGCATCGCGTGGGTCACGCCCTCCGGCACCTCCTCGACGTGATGGGTGACCAGGATCAGGACCGGCGACTTGGGGTCGAGCGCGAGCCCGGCGATGCGGCTCAGCACTTCCTCGCGGCCGCCGAGGTCCAGCCCGGCGGCCGGCTCGTCGAGCAGCAGCAACTCGGGATCGGCCATCAGCGAGCGGGCTATCTGGACCCGTTTGCGCTCGCCTTCTGACAAGGTGCCGAACCGGCGCCTGATCAGGTGCGAGCAGCCGACGGCGTCCAGCAGGTCGACCGCCCTGACCACGTCGAACGAGTCGTACTCCTCGCCACCGCGGCCGAGGATCCCGTAGCCCGCGGTCATCACCAGGTCGATGACCTTCTCGCCGCGCGGCACCTGCTCGGCGACCGCCGCGCTGGAGATGCCGACCCGGCTGCGCAGCTCGTCCAGGTCGGCCTCGTCGACCGGCTCGCCGAGCACCTCGGCCCGGCCCTCGGTGGGCGGCAGAAGTCCGGCCGCTACCTGGAGCAGGGTGGTCTTGCCCGCGCCATTGGGTCCGACGATGGCCCACCTCTCGTCGGCATGCACCGACCAGGTGATGTCGCGCAGCAGCATCGATTGCTCGCGGCGGACTCCCACCCCGGTCATGCGCAGCACCTCAGCCGGCATGTGCTCCCTCCATGGGGCGGCTGGGCCGCCGGTCACGGCTCAGGCTGCGGCGCCCAGACGGCCACCAGCTCACCCGGGCAGCCAGCTCCCGGCGACAGGCCGGCCCAGGCGATCTCCAGGCCGACGATGGCGATCCCCGCGGTCGGGAAGTCGACCGCGCTGCCGGTCAGGGCCTCGGTCAGCTCCGCGGCGGCCGGGTTGTGCCCGACGTACATGAGCGTACGCACCAGCGGAGCCGTCTCCGCGAGCACCTCGAGCAAGCCGTCCGCGTCGGCCTGGTACAGCCGCTGGTCGGTGCTGACCGCGGGCTCGCCCGCGAGCTCCGCGCTAACGTACTGCCAGGTCTGCCTGGCCCGGCGGGCATGCGAGCAGAGCACGAGATCGGGCACGACGCCTCTGGCGGCCAGCCACTGGCCGGCCGCGGTGGCGTTCCTGCAGCCACGCGGCCGCAGCGCCCGTTCCGCGTCGGGACCGCCGGGCAGCTCGCCGGCCTTAGCGTGGCGCATGACGATCAGGTGCCGTCGCGCTGTCATGGCACCCATGGTCCCAGCCCCGGCCCTGGCTGAGCAAAGGCCGCCACGCGGAAACGCGTGCGGGGCTGTGCTAGCCCGGAGGTCAGCACAGCCCCGGCACGTGGCCCGCGGCCAGCGGGTCAGGCCGAGGCCGGGGTCTCGGCCGGGCGCTCGTCGCCGGCCGGCGACGGCGGGCCCGCGGCGTCGTCGCCGTCCGAGGGCGCGATGCCGGTCTGCCGGCGCTTGGCGATGATTACGGAGGCGACCACGATGGCCAGCGCTCCGATGGCCACGCCGACCCGCAGGCCCACGTTGTCGGCGTACTTGACCACGCTGGTCGCGATCAGCAGCGAGACCAGGTTCATGACCTTGATCAGCGGGTTGATGGCCGGGCCCGCGGTGTCCTTGAACGGGTCACCGACGGTGTCGCCGATCACGGTCGCCGCGTGCGCCTCTGATCCCTTGCCGCCAAGCACGCCATCCTCGACCAGCTTCTTGGCGTTGTCCCAGGCGCCGCCGGAGTTGGCCAGGAACACGGCCATCAGCACGCCGGCCGCGATCGCACCGGCCAGGAACGAGCCCAGCGGAACATAGCCGAACCCGAACCCGATCACGATCGGGGTCAGCACGGCGAGCAGGCCTGGCGTGGCCAGTTCTCGCAGCGAGTCCCTGGTGCAGATGTCAACGACCCGGCCGTACTCCGGCTTCTCGGTGAAGTCCATGATCCCCGGGTGAGTCCTGAACTGCTCGCGGACCTCGAACACCACCCGGCCGGCCGCGCGGCCGACCGCCATGATGGCCAGGCCGGAGAAGTAGAACACCACGGCCGCCCCGACGATCAGGCCGACTAGCGCGTTCGGCCGGTCGATGGACAGGCTGAACGCGCCGAGGCCGGTGCCCTTGAGCGCGGCCGACACGGTGGTCCTGAACGCACCGAACAGCGCGGTCGCGGCCAGCACGGCCGTCGCGATCGCGATGCCCTTGGTGATCGCCTTGGTGGTGTTGCCGACCGCGTCCAGTCTGGTCAGCACCTGAGCGGCCTCGCCCTCGACGTCGCCGCTCATCTCGGCGATGCCCTGGGCGTTGTCCGACACCGGCCCGAAGGTGTCCATCGAGACGATGACGCCGACCGTGGTCAGCAGGCCGGTGCCGGCCAGGGCGACCGCGAACAGCGCGATGGTCGGGTTGCCGGTGCCGAGCAGGAACGCGCCGTACACGGCCGCGCCGATCAGCAGCGCCGAGTAGACCGCCGACTCCAGGCCGACCGCGATGCCGGACAGGATGACGGTAGCCGGACCGGTCCTGGCCGATTCGGTGATTTCCTTGACCGGGCGGCGGCTGGTCTCGGTGAAGTAGCCGGTCAGCAGCTGGATCGCGCTCGCCAGCACCAGGCCGATCACGACCGCGCCGATCGCCAGCAGCCGCGGGTTGCCCGAGTGATGCAGGATCGTGGGGTCGCTGACCCCCTTGAGCTGGCTGAACGAGGACGGCAGGTAGACGAACGAGCCGATCACGACCAGCACCAGCGAGAAGATCGCGGACAGGAAGAAGCCGCGGTTGATCGCGGTCATGCCGCTGCGGTCGTTCTTGCGCGGGGAGACGAAGAAAATGCCCGCCATGGCGGTCAGCACGCCGATCGCCGGGACGATCAGCGGGAACACCAGACCCTGGGAACCGAAGGCGGCCTTGCCCAGGATCAGGGCGGCCACCAGGGTCACCGAGTAGGACTCGAACAGGTCGGCGGCCATGCCCGCGCAGTCGCCGACGTTGTCTCCCACGTTGTCGGCGATCGTCGCGGCGTTGCGCGGGTCGTCCTCCGGAATGTGCTTCTCGACCTTACCGACCAGGTCGGCGCCGACGTCGGCGGCCTGGGTGAAGATGCCGCCGCCGACTCGCATGAACATCGCGAGCAGGGCCGCGCCGAAGCCGAAGCCTTCCAGCACGCTCGGGGCGTTGGCCTTGTAGATCAGGACGACGGCGGCCGCGCCGAGCAGGCCGAGGCCGACGGTGAACATGCCCGCCACGCCGCCGGTCTTGAACGCGATCCTGGTGGCCTGGCGCTCACCGCTCTCCCGGGCCGCCGCGGCGACCCGGACGTTGCCGCGGACGGCCAGCGACATGCCGGTGAACCCGGTCAGGGCCGAAAAGCCCGCGCCGACCAGGAAGAAGATGGACCGTCCCCACCGCACGCCCGAGCTGTCAGCGGGCAGCACGAGCAGCACGAAGAAGATGATGACGACGAAGACGCCCAGGGTCCTGAACTGCCTGCGCAGGTAGGCGGCCGCGCCCTCCTGGACCGCGAGCGCGATCTCCTGCATCTTGGCGGTGCCCTGGCTAGCCGCCAGGACCTGCCGCACCAGCCAGAACGCCATCGCGAGGGCAAGCACCGCGATGACCGCGACAACGACAACCCAGGATACGTTCGAGCCAGTCACGGTGGCCGCTCCATCCGCCAGAGCGGAACCGAGCCTTGTCATCCGTCCTCCTCAGCAGGGGAAAGCAAACGTAACCGGACGCTGCGCTCGGTCAGCGCGGCGCCCAGCCCGGTACTTCATATGAACTTTCGGGTATTGGACACGTAGCGTTTTGTGCCGTCCGGTGCGGACATGGCCCGCGCCGTCACGGCGGTGCGGGGAGTCTATGCACCGGACGCGCGCCACGGGCCAGCGGGTCCGGTTGTCACGCCGCTGCAACCCGTTCGTGACCTGACGGTAACTGACTTGAGTGTCGCACACGCGGCTCAGGCGGGCGAGCCGGCCGCCAGGGATCCGGACAACGGCCAGCTCATTTTCACGCTCGTACCGCCATTGGTCTCGCTGATCTGCACGTCGTCGGCGAGGCCGGCGATGACGGCGAGCGAGAAGCCGGGCGGCAACTGCGCGCCGTCGGCACCAGGACCTCCGGCCGGACGGCCGGCATTGACGACCTCGATCTCGAATCGCCCCTCCTGGCTCGACAAGGCGACCTTGACCGGCTCGTCAGGGCAGTGGGCGGCATGGGTCTCGACGGCGCGCGAGCACGCCTCGCCGACCGCGAGCCTCACCTCGTCCATCAGCGTCTCCGACACGCCGCTGCGGCGCGCCACGGCCGTCGCGACCAGTCTGGCCGTGCGAACGTGGGCGGGCAGCGGGGAGAAGCTGACCTCGACCGTTGCCATGAGGAGCCGCCTCGATCCCCCGCCGCTGGTGACTTACCGCTCGGACTTGCGGTTGGCGATGGCCTCGTCCACGGTCCCGTGAATACCGAAGACCTTGGTCAGGCCGGTGATCCTGAAGATCTTCAGTATCCGCTCCTGGGTGCACACCAGGTCGAGCGAGCCGTCGTGGGCACGCACCCGCTTGAGACCGCCGACCAGCACGCCGAGCCCGGTGGAGTCGAGGAACTCCACCTTTTCCATGTTCACTACCAGCTGGTAATGGCCGTTGTTCACCAGGTCGATCAGGAGCTCACGCAGGCGAGGCGCCGTATAGACATCGATCTCGCCTTCTACGTCGACGATCTCGATGCCGTCCTTGTTGTGGTGATCCAGCTTCAGATCCACAGATTCCTCCAGCGCCATGCATCCATTATCCCAGTCGCCGCCCAGGCAGATCTGGTCCGGCGCGCCGGGGGATGCTTCCCGTCGCGCATTCAATCATGCTCAGATCCATGTCTACACCAGATCACGGTTCGAGGTAGCCGGGCTGCCGATGACAAAATTCGTTACACGATGCCTGATCCGCTGCCGCTCGCCCCTGATGGGACGGCACTGACCGCAGCCACCGCCGTCCTGCCTGGCGGTGCCGCGGCACTGCTGCGCCGTGGCGTCCAGCAGGGCCGGATCACGCACGTCGAGCGGCTGCCGGCGGCCGGGGGCGTGCACGCTACGTGGCCTGACTGGGTGCCGGCCGAGGTGACCGGGGCGTTCCGCCTGGCCGGCATCGAGCAGCCCTGGACGCACCAGGCGACCGCGGCCGACCTGGCCTGGTCGGGCCGGAACGTGATCCTGGCCACCGGGACCGCGTCGGGAAAGTCGGTCGGATACCTGGCGCCCGCGCTAGCCTCGATCGGCCGCGGCGCGACCGCGCTGTACCTGGCCCCGACCAGGGCGCTGGCCGCCGACCAGCTCAACCTGCTGCATACGCTCGGCGGCGCGGCCGGGCGAGGGCTTGGCCTGCGCCCTGCCGTTGTCGACTCCGACACCCCGCATCACCAGCGGGCCTGGGCCCGCAAGTACGCCACCTACCTGCTGACCACGCCGGACATGCTGCATTACGGGCTGCTTCCGCAGCACCAGCGCTGGAGCGGGTTCCTGCGCCGGCTCAGGTACGTGATCGTGGACGAGTGCCACGGCTACCGCGGCGTCTTCGGCTCGAATGTCGCGCACGTGCTGCGCAGGCTCCGCCGGATCGCGGCCCAGTACCAGGAACCGCTGTATACGGAGCAGGACCCCGGCCTCACCTTCGTGCTCGCCTCGGCAACCATCAGCGACCCCGCGGGCTGCGCCGAGCTGCTGACCGGGCTGCCGGCCGTGCCGGTAACCGAGGACGCCGCGCCGCGGGGCGCGGTCACCTTCGCGATGTGGGAACCGCCGCTGACCGCGCTGCGCGGGGACGCAGGGGCGCCGGTGCGCCGCGGCATCGTCGCCGAGACCGCCGATCTGCTGGCCTCACTAGCTGGCGACGGCGTCCCGGCACTGGCGTTCATCAGGTCACGGCGCGGAGCCGAGGCGACCGCGGCGGCCGCGCGGAGCCGGCTGACCGAGGCCGGCCTGGTACTGGCGGCGGACAAGGTCGCGGCCTACCGGTCGGGCTACCTGCCAGCCGAACGCAGGGAACTGGAAGAGGCACTGCGCTCTGGCGCGATCACCGCGCTCGCCGCCACGCCCGCGCTGGAGCTCGGCGTCAACATCGCCGGGCTCGACGCCGTGCTGATCGCAGGCTGGCCGGGCACCAGGGCGGCGCTCTGGCAGCAGGCCGGGCGGGCCGGGCGGCAGGGGCGCGAGGCGATCGCGATCCTGATCGCCAGGGACGACCCGCTCGATACCTATCTGGTGCACCATCCCCAGGCGCTGCTGCACCAGCCGGTCGAGGCGACCGTGCTCGACCCGGCCAATCCGTACGTGCTCGGACCGCACCTGGCCGCGGCCGCCGCCGAGGTGCCGCTAACCAGGGCAGACCTCGACCTTTTCGGCCCGGCCGCGCAACCCTTGGTGGACGAGCTGACCAGGCAGGGCAAGCTCCGTGACCGCGGCGGCCGCTGGCACCCGACCGGGCGCCGGGTGCCACTGGCCGGTTTGCGCGGTACCGGCGGCCGGCCATTGCGGATCGTGGAGCAGCGCACCGGCCGGCTGATCGGCACCATGGACGAGCCATCCGCGCACGTCTTCCTGCACGAGGGCGCGGTATACGCCCATCAGGGCGAGCTTTACCTGGTCACCCGCCTCGACTTGG
This sequence comes from Streptosporangiaceae bacterium, assembly GCA_036391235.1. GTDB lineage: Bacteria > Actinomycetota > Actinomycetes > Streptosporangiales > Streptosporangiaceae > Chersky-822. The sequence continues at coordinate 8,022 of DASWAH010000276.1, read as the reverse complement.
CCGAGGCGGTCGCGCTGGTCGAGCCGGGGGACCCCGGGTACGTCACCTCGGCCAGGGAAGTCACCAGCATCGCTATCAGCGCCGAGCACCGCCGGGACGACTGGGGCGAGGCCCAGACGCATTTCGGCGATGTCCTGGTCACCCGCCAGGTCACCGCATTTACCAGGCGCAAGCCGGATACCGGGCAGCCGATCGGCGAGGAAGATCTCGACCTGCCGTCCCGCACGCTCCGCACCAGGGCCGTGTGGTGGACGATCTCCCCGGCCCAGCGGGCCGAACTGGCGGCCGCCGGGACCGACCTGCCGGGCGCGGCGCACGCGGCCGAGCACGCTGCGATCGGCTTGCTGCCGTTGGTCGCCGCGTGCGACCGGTGGGACGTCGGCGGGGTGTCGGCCGACGGGCATCACCAGACCGGGCGGCTGACCGTCTTCGTCTACGACGGTCACGACGGCGGGGCGGGATTCGCCGAGCGCGGATTCGGCGCGGCCACGGCGTGGCTGCGCGCGACTTCGCTCGCCATTGCTGACTGTGAGTGCACGACCGGCTGCCCGTCGTGCATTCAATCGCCTAAGTGCGGGAGCGGCAACGAGCCGCTATCGAAGGCCGGTGCGCTCGCTTTGCTCGGTCAGACGCTGGCCGGTGCTCCGTGACGAGGCTGCCGGCGAACTCGGATCTGAGCCAAAACCCCAGGTAAAAAGGGGCGACCCCCGCCGGGGGGGAGAGCGGGGGTCGCCGTACGGCCCGGCTCCGGGGGGACAGAGCGGTTCCGTAACTCAGGAAATCCTACGCGCAGCGGTGCAAAGTTACCAGTCAGTCAGCATGAACGGAGATTGGATTTCATGAAGGCCACCTATGCTGCGCGCCATGGATACCATCACCGGCGGTGCCGGTGGCACCACGGCCGCCTTCTTTGACCTGGATAAAACGATAATTTCGCGGTCAAGCACACTGGCATTCGCGCCATCGTTTTATCGTCACGGCCTGATTACTCGCAGTCAGGCCGCGCGAGGCGCACTCGCCCAGATCCGATACCGGACCGGAGGTGCCGGTCATTCCCAGATGGAGCGGATCAAGCAGCAGCTCACCAGCGCGTGCCGGGGCTGGCCGGCCGAGCGGGTGGCCGAGATCGTGACCGCGAACCTGACCGCGACGATCGCCCCGATCATCTACCAGCAAGCCAGGCTGCTTCTCGACGACCACAAGAGCGCGGGCCGGGACGTGTTCATCGTCTCCACAGCGGGCCAGGAGATGGTCGGCCCGATCGCGGCCATGCTCGGGGTCGGCGGCGTCATCGCCACCCGGATGCGGCTGGCCGAGGGCCGGTACACCGGCGAGGTCGACTTTTACGCCTACGGCGAGGGCAAGGCCGAGCAGATCCGCCGGCTGGCCGGCGAGCGCGGCTACGACCTGGGCACCTGCTACGCCTACAGCGACTCGCACACCGACCTGCCGATGCTCGAGGCGGTCGGATACCCGCACGCGGTCAACCCGGACCGGGCGCTGCGCCGGGTCGCGCTGGCCAGGGGCTGGCCGGTGCTGACCTTCGCCAGCGCCCGCGTTCCCCGGCAGCGGCCAGGCATGTGAACGGCAGGTTCGATGCAGATCACGAATTCATCACGGCGAGGTCTTCCCTCCGCCGCCGATCCGTCGTAGAAAGGAGTTACGGACCGCTGGTCCAGACACGTCAACCAGGTACCCACGCGACCTCAGCCGCGGGAGGCGGCCGAGACAGAAGCGCCGGAAGGCGCCCTGTCCGGCAGTGAAGGTGCACGCTTGGTAGCCGGGATCGACGTGGTACAGGCGGCGCCCCATCGGGGCGCCGCCTGCTTTGCGTGTGCGGCCCCGGTGCGTACGGCCCGGCCGGCCCGGGGCCCGGCGCGGTTACAGCTGGTAGTTATTCAAGCCGAATGGGATACCAGGCGATTGCCGTGACCGCCGATGCGGGAGACTGGACATGCACGCAAGGAAGGGAGGGCCGATGGCGGGAACCGCAGTAAGGGGCGACCAGCCGGCCGGCTATGAGCCGGTCGCCAAGGAGTCTCTTGGCGACCTCGTCGCACTCGCGGTCAGCGACATAACCCAGCTGGTCAGGGACGAGGTCGACCTGGCCAAGCTCGAGCTGAAGGCCGACGCCAAGCGGGCCGGGATCGGTGCCGTGCTGTTCGGCATGGCCGCGTTCGTCGGCTGCCTGGTACTCATGGTGCTCAGTTTCGCCTACGCCTACGGGCTGATGGCCGCGGGCATCTGGGGCTGGGCCGCCTTCCTGATCGTCGCGGGCACCTACGTGGTGCTCGCCGCGCTGGCCGTGCTGATCGGCGTCACCAGGTTCAAGAAGATGTCCGGGCTGCGAAAGACCAGGACCACCGTGTCCGACGACATCGCGCTGATCAAGCGGGACGACTCCGGTCACAACGGCGGGCCGGCGGGAGCCAGGTAACCGATGACCCGTGGCGAGGCGTCGGTCTACCTGGACGGCCCGTGGTCGCACCGGTCGGTCAGCGCCAACGGCACGCGCTTCCACATCGCCGAGAGCGGCGAGGGGCCACTGGTCCTGCTGCTGCACGGATTCCCTGAGTTCTGGTGGACGTGGCGCAGGCAGCTGACCACGCTGAGCGCCGCCGGGTTCCGGGCGGTCGCGGTTGACCTGCGCGGATACGGCGGAAGCGATAAGCCGCCGCGCGGGTACGACCTGGTCACCGCGGCCTCGGACGCGGCCGGGATGATCCGCTCGCTCGGCGAGGCCAACGCCGTGGTGATCGGGCACGACTGGGGCGGCATGATCGCCTGGACGATGGCCGCGTACTTCCCGAAAGTAGTACGCCGGCTCGGGATCGTCGCCGCCGCTCATCCGCTCCGGCTGCGGGCCGCGGTCCTGTCCGACCCCTTCGGCCAGGGCAGCAGCAGCAAGTACGCGCTGGGGTTCCAGATGCCCATGTTGCCGGAGCGGCAACTGCTCCGCGATCACGCCGCCCGGGTCGGCGAACTACTCGCATCGTGGGCCGGCCCCGGCTGGCCCGATCCCGAAACTGAGAACGTGTACCGGGCCGCGATGAGCCTGCCGTCGGTCGCCCACTCCTCGCTCGAGTATCACCGCTGGCTGCTCAGGTCCCGGCTACGGCCGGACGGCATGCGGTACGCCAAGAGCATGCGGAACCCGGTCCAGGCGCCGACGCTGCAGATTCACGGGGCCCTGGACCTCTGCGTCCGGCCCCGCGCGGCCCGCGGGTCCGGTGCGTACGTCGACGCGCCGTACCGCTGGCGGCTGATCGACGGGGCCGGGCACTTCCCGCACGAGGAGCTCCCCGACCGGTTCGACCTGGAACTGCGGTCTTGGCTGCTGGATCCCGAGCCGGAACGGTGACGGCCGCGGCCGGCCAGGAGCGCGCCGCCGGCGACCAGGCGGCTGGCCGGGACCGCGACCAGGCCGGGCGGCCACGCAACGCGCGCCCGCGCGATGGCCTCGGCCGCCCGCTTCCGCGCGGCGCGACGGGTGAGCCGGTAACCCCGGACGAGCTCGGCCTGTCGCCGGCCGAGGCGGTGCGGCTGGCCCAGCGGCTGATCGACGACGGCCGGCCGTTCCATGCTCACGAAGTGCTCGAGGCGATCTGGAAGGCCGCGCCGCAGGCCGAGCGGCGCCTCTGGCAAGGCCTGGCCCAGATCGCGGTCGGGCTCACCCACGCCAGGCGCGGCAACGCCCGGGGTGCAGTGACCCTGCTCAGGCGCGGATCCGACGCGGTCGCGGGCTACGGCGGGGAGTTCCCCGGCGGGCTGCCGCCCGACCTCGACCCCGCCGCCGCCGGGCGCGCCGCCCGGGTCCTGGCCGACCGGGTCGCCAAGGCCGGCCTGGACACGATCCCGCCCGCAGCGCTCCGCCTGAGCCTCACTGGCCAGAACCGTCGCTGACCGTCGATCCCGGGATGTCAGGAGTCGCCGGTTACTGGCAGGCGCCGGTGGAGACCTGGTTCATGCGGTGCTCGCCGTGGCGGATATCGGTCGTGAGCTGGCTCGCGGTCAGTGCGTACCCGGTGTCCGGCACCGCGACCGCGGCCGCGAAGACCATGCCGTAGACCAGGCCGGTCCGCGGCGCGATCAGCGGGCCGCCCGAGTTGCCCGGCCTGACCACGGCCCTGATCGGGTAGATGTCGCGGACCACCCTGGTTGTGTTGTAGATGTCAGGACCGCTGGCGTACTCGGGGCGGCCGACCCTGGCCGCGCGCACGGTGAACGCGGCGTCCAGCGGGTAGCCGGCTACGACGGCGCTCGCGCCGAACGCCGCCTGCCCAGCGAAGTGCAGCGCGGGCAGGTTCAGGCCCGGCACGTACAGCACGGCGATATCGCTCTCCGGGTCGAATAGCACGACCCGGGCCGGATGCTCGCCCGACGCGAACCTGGTGTAGACCTCGGGACCGTTGGTGACGCCCGCGACCACGTGCGCGTTCGTGACCACGTGGTCAGGGCTGATCACGAAGCCGGTGCCCTCGATCGTGCGCGAGCAGGCCGGGGCCAGGCCCTCGATCTTGACCACGCTGTCCCGGTCGCGGATCAGCCCGCGCGAGTGCACCACGGCAGGATCCACGGCCGGCACGTTCAGCGCGGTCTCGGCTCCCAGGGCCCCGAAGACCTGCACGTACGGCTGCGTGCTGAGCAGCCGCCGGAGCGCCTTGAACTCGGGGTGCGCGGACTGCGGGATCATCCGGTCGACGGTCCGCAGCAGCACCGAGTTGTTTACCTGCCGCGCGAACGCCGGGAAGGGCGGCGCGTAGGCCACCAGGCTGCCGATCAGCCAGGCCAGCACGAGAATGGCGACGACGTTGACGGCGGCGCCGCCGATCGAGTCAAGCAGGGTCGACGGGCCGCCGCGGACATGCGACCTGATCAGCACGCCGAGCGCGGAGGAGATCAGCATTCCGGCCACCGCGGCCGCGAACACTCCGATGATGGCCAGCACGGCCTGCAGGTTCTGCTTGCCGGTGATAGCCATGGCCAGGCCGGGGGCCAGGTAGATCCCGAGCACGGCGCCGCCGGTGAAGCCGATGAAGCTGAGCACGCCGATGATGAAGCCCTGCCGGTAGCCGGCCACCGCGAAGGCCGCCGCCAGCGCGATCAGCACCAGGTCGAGCCAGTCACCGGACACGTGCTCCACGGTATCCGCCCTGCGGCCGCCGGAACACCACAGACACCTGATAGCCACCCGGCTGTGACCTGTGCGTTCCGGCGCGGAACCGGACGACCGGATCAGTTGACCGGATCGGTGCCGTCGACCCCGGTCAGCGCGGTTCCTTCCGGCAGCTCGGTGACCGCGGTCGAGTCCCACGGGCGCTCCCAGCCGCCCATGGCCAGCAACCGGTCGAGGACGAACGCGGTGAACCCCCAGACCAGCATCTCCCCGGCCTGGAAGGCCGGGCCGCCGACGCCGGACGGGTACCTGATCATCATCCGCCTGGCCGGGTCGGCCAGGTCGGCGACGGCCACCCGGGCGACCGCGGCGACCTCGGCCGGGTCGCCCGGCGCGACCGGTACCGGCTTGCGCCACCAGGCCAGAACGGGCGAGACCCGGTAGCCGCTGCGAGTGATGTACAAATCGGGCAGCACAGCGACCACGTCCACGCCGGCCGGGTCAACCAGGGTCTCCTCGGCCGCCTCGCGCAATGCGGCGCCGACCGGGCCCTCGTCGCCGGGGTCGATCACCCCGCCGGGAAACGCGGGCTGCCCCGCGTGCCTTCGCAGGGTGTTGCTCCGCTGGACAAGCAGCAGGTCAGGGCCGTGCTCTCCCTCGCCGAACAAGATCAGGATGGCGGAGTGGCGACCGCCATCGGGCGGCGGCCGCAGGCCGGCCGGTACCGGCATCCGCTCGGCCGCCACGGCCAGCTCGGTCAGCCAGCCCGGGACGCCGGACTGGCCAGGATCGGGCGCTGTCACGAGAACGGGCCCGTTTTGACTAGCCGGGCGGCCGCGATCGGGTCAGTAGGGCCCTCGCCGTAGGCGGGACACAGGCTGGCCAGCCCGCAGGCGCCGCAGGCCGGCCGGCGGGAGTGGCAGATCCGGCGGCCGTGCCAGATCAGCCGGTGCGACAGCATCGTCCATTCCGACTTCGGGAACAGGGCGCCGACCTCCTGCTCGACCTTCACGGCATCGTCGGAGGTGGTCCAGCCGAACCGGCGGGCGAGCCGGCCGAAGTGGGTGTCCACGGTGATGCCCGGTACCCCGAAGGCGTTGCCGAGCACCACGTTCGCCGTCTTGCGGCCCACGCCGGGCAGCGTGACCAGGTCCTTGAGCCGGCCGGGAACATCCCCGCCGTACCGGTCGCAGAGGGCCTGGCCGAGGCCGATGATGCTGGTCGTCTTGGCCCTGAAGAACCCCGTGGACATGATGATCTTCTCGATGTCCTCGCGGTCCGCGGCCGCGTAGTCGGCCGCGCTCGAATACCTCGCGAACAGGATCGGCGTGACCTGGTTCACCCTCTTGTCGGTGCACTGGGCCGACAGGATCGTCGCGACCAGCAACTCGAGCGGTGAGGTGAAGTCCAGCTCGCAGTGCGCGTCGGGGTAGAGCTCGGCCAGTTCCCTGTTTATCCGCCTGGCCCGGCGGACCAGCGCGGTACGGGACGGCCCCGTGGCTGACGGCCCCGTGGTTGACGGGTGGGCCTGTTCGGCGGTGGTCACGGGTCCAGCCTAAGGTCAGCCCGTGACAACGGCGCCGGACCTGGTGGGGTGTGCACGGCGCACCAGCCCGGACGGTACGGCCGCACGGCCGGCGTCAGCCCGGCCGACTGCGCCGCGGCCGGGCTGACGTGCCGTCCGAGCACGACCGTGACCACGGCCAGGGCGCCGGCCTGGTGCAAGGCCATCGCGGCCGACTGGGCGCTCGCTCCCGTGGTCCAGGTGTCGTCCAGCAACAGGACCCGTGCTCCCGGCCGGACCGCGGCGACGTACCGGGCCGGATCCAGGTCGCGTTCACGGTCCCGGCCCGGCCCGGCCTCCAGCTCGGCCCAGGGCAGGTCCAGGTAGTCCTGCACGAGCCCGCGCAGCGGGTGCGGGCCGGCCCGGCCGCGGCCGGTCGGCACGACCGCGAGCGCGGTCGGAGCGCCGGTCCCGGCCGCCCGCCACAGGCACCGTCCGTGCTCGCGCAGGAACAGCAGCAGCAGCGCGCTGAGCAGCACCCCGGCCCGGTCGCGGACCGCCGGCGGCGGCCTGGCCGACTTGTACTGCCACAGGTACGCGGCGAACGGGCTCCCCTTGATCGCGAACGCCACCGGCACGACCAGGGCGGCCAGGCCGGGGCCCGCGCACTCACGGTGCAGGGTGCACTGAAAGCACAGCCGCCGTCCCGGTGCCGCGGGCCCGCGGCACACGCCGCACAGGCCAGCTGGCCCGCCGGAACCGAGATCAGGGTCAGGACCGAGACCGGGTCCGGGTGCGCTCAGCCACGGCCGATGTCCGAACAGCCCCTGAGCGGCGAGCACGGCGTGTAACCGCGGCCAGCCGGCCAGGGCCGCTGGCCTGCCCTCGCGCGCCTCGTCCAGCACAGTGCCACCGTAGGTAAAGGCTCCGACAATTTGCGGGGGCTTCATCTGCACCACCGGCGCCGGTCCTGGCGAGCGGATAGGCTACGACGGCAGGGTTCTACAGGTCCGGTAGTCTCGGCGGGAAGGTGCTCCAGGCTCCGCCGGTGACCGTTTGGGAACTCGCCCCGGGGGCACTGCCGCTAGCGGTAGGTCAGCACGGCGGCGCGGGCCCGCCGGACGATAATGATCAGGGCGTTACGGCCCGCCAGGTACAGCCAGCCACGATCGGGACGACCGTACATGCGAATTGAGCCAGCAGCCGGGCGGTCCACGTCCGACGCGTCGGCATCCCAGCCTGCCACGGCCGAGCCGGCGACGGCCACGCCCGGCACGGCCGGTAACGGCGCGGCCGCGGCCAACGGGACCACCAGCAGCGGGACCACGGACGCTGCCGTGGCGGCGAACGGGTCACCCGCAGCGAACGGATCGGCGGCGGCTAACGGTTCCGGAGTTCACGG
>DASWAH010000275.1:0-4425 GCA_036391235.1 Streptosporangiaceae bacterium | reverse complement strand
GCCGGGCGGCGGGACAGAGATGTCTCCTGGGCCGCTCGCGGTCACGCCGGGGCCTGGGATGCCTCCGGCAGCGCGGACGTGTCCGGCTCGGCGGCGGACGGCCGCGGGGCGATGCCGACCTTCTGGATCCACAGGCAGCTGATCGCGGCCGCGGTCAGCAGCACGATCGGCATGATCATGGTCAGGTGCATGGCGGTGACATACCCGGCTGAGAACACCTCACGGGCGATCCGGCCGATCTCGGCGATCACGTTCGGCGGCGTGCCCGGCGGCACGGCGGTGTGACTGGTCTGGCCGGACCCGAGCGCGCCGCTGCTGGCGGTCTGGGCGAAGCCGGCCACGAAGTGACTGCGCAGCGGGGCCGGCAGGGCGCTGGCCCGCTTGGCCGCCTCGGCCGGCAGCGAACTGGCCAGCCGGTTCTGCAGCAAGGCGCCGACGGCAGCGGTGCCGATGACCGCGCCGACCTGCCGGACCGTATTGATGACGCCCGAGGCGGCCCCGGCCACGTGCGGCTCGATCCGGCGCATGGCCGTCGTGGTCATCGGCGCGAACGTGCAGCCCATGCCGAACCCGGCAATCGCCAGCGAGGGGACGAACACCGGCCAGTTCGACGAAGCCGTCGCGATCTCCGCGGTCAGGCCCATCCCGCCGGCGAAGCAGAGCAGGCCGGTGAACAAGATCCACTTGCCGCCGATCCGGTCCGTCATCCGCCCGGCCACCGGGGCGACGAACATCGACACCACCGAGGCCGGTGCCATCACCAGGCCCGCCTTGAGCGCGGAGAACCCGAGCGCCGACTGCAGGTAAATGGTGAACGGCAGGAAGATCCCCATCATGCCGATCGAGATCGCCAGCGACACCCAGGTCATCAGGCTGAAGTTCCGGTCATGGAACAGCTTGAACGGGACCAGTGGCTCGCGGTCCTGAGTCCGGGCCTGGACAAACAGGAAGGTCAGGAGCAAGGCAACCCCGACCGCGATGACGAGCGGGATCGAGATAAACGAGGTGATCGTGCTCCAGTGGTACTTCTGGCCCTCCACGAGCCCGTAGCAGATGGCCAGCAGCGACGCCGTGGCCAGCAGAACGCCGCCCACGTCGAGCCGGTGCCGTGCCCCGACCCGCACGTCCGGGATCAGGAAGATGCTCATCACGATGACGATCAGGCCGATCGGCAGGTTGATGAAGAAGATGTACCGCCAGTCGAACACGCTGACCAGCAGGCCGCCCAGGGTCGGGCCGGCGATCGTGGCGACCCCCGCCACCGCGCCCCAGATGCCGAAAGCGGCGCCGCGCCGCTCGGGCGGGAACACGGTGGTCAGGATGGCCAGGGTCTGTGGCAGCAGCAGTGCCGCGCCGACGCCCTGGGCCGCCCGGAACGCGATCAGCCAGCCCACCGTGGGAGAGAACCCGCAGGCGGCCGAGGCGAGCGTGAAGGTGACAACGCCGATCATGAACAGGTTCCGCTGGCCCCGCAGGTCACCGAGCCGCCCGGCCGTGATGAGCAGGACCGCGAGCACCAGCGCGTAGGCGTTGATCACCCACAAGACGCCGTCCAGCGAAGCGTGCAGCTTCGTGATCATGTTGGGGATGGCGATGTTCACGATGGTCAGATCGAGCAGCGTCATGAAGAATCCGAGCGACATGACAATCAGCACGACCCACGGATTGCCGTGGTACTTCCTCACGACCCAACCTCTCCTGGTTCCCGCCAGGATGTCCTGGCCTGATAACTGCTGGCCCCGCACCGGCCCGCGGCGACGCCCGGCTTACGTCTTTCTTCCTTGATGGTAGGCCCCGTCTCTGACAACGCTGTCCGCTGTCCCGGGCCCGCCTCAATTCGGGTGCGCCCAGTTCAGGTGCCAGACCGGCGGCCCAGTAAGCTCCCGGCCATGAACCTGAACGGAACGGCAGCAATCGTGTCCGGCGGCGCCAGCGGCCTCGGCGAGGCCACGGTCCGCGACCTGGCCTCGGCTGGCTGCACGGTGGTCGTCGCCGACCTGAACGCCGATCGCGGTAACGAGCTGGCCAAGGAGGTCGGCGGCGCCTTCGCCAGGACCGACGTGTCGGACGAGCAGTCCGTGACCGAGGCGGTCGCCGTGGCGGAGGGACTGGGAGCGCCGCTGCGAGTCGTGGTCAACTGCGCCGGGATCGGCTGGGCTCAGCGCACCGTCGGCCGCGACGGCGCTCCGCACGACCTTGGCGCCTACCGCAAGGTCATCGACGTCAACCTGATCGGCACCTTCAACCTGATGCGGATCGGGGCGGCCGCGATCGCCAGGACCGAGCCGGCCGACGCTGACGGCCAGCGCGGTGTCGTCGTCAACACGGCCTCCATCGCCGGCCTGGAGGGCCAGACCGGCCAGATCGCCTACTCGGCCTCCAAGGGCGGCATCATCGGGATGACCGTCCCGGCCGCCCGCGACCTCGCCGCCATCGGCGTCCGGGTCAACACGATCTGCCCCGGCATCATCGACACGCCGATCTACGGCTCGGGCCCGGCCAGCGAGGAGTTCAAGGCGAAGCTGGCCGCGCCGGTCGTGTTTCCCAAGCGGATGGGCACCGCCGCCGAGTTCGCCCACCTGGTCAGGGCGCTGATCGAGAACGACTACATGAACGCCGAGGTCGTCAGGTTCGACGGCGGCATCAGGTTCCAGCCCAAGTAATCACGAACCGCACCTGACCGCCCTGGAGGCGCCGGCCATGGCAGACGACCCGATTGTGACCGACGTGTCGGACGGCGTCGCGGTCATCACGATCAACCGCCCGCAGGCCAGGAACGCCGTCAACGGCGACGTCGCCCGCGGCATCGCGGCCGCGGTCGAGGAGTTCGACGGCCGGCCCGACATCAGCGTCCTGGTGCTCACCGGCGCGGGCGGCACGTTCTGCGCCGGGATGGACCTGAAGGGCTTCCTGGCCGGCGACGCGCCGATCGTGCCGGGCCGCGGGTTCGGCGGCATGGCCGAGAAGCCGCCGGCCAAGCCGGTGATCGCGGCGGTCGAGGGTTACGCGCTGGCCGGCGGGTTCGAGCTGGTGTTGTCCTGCGACCTGGTCGTGGCCAGCGAGGAGGCCAAGTTCGGGCTGCCCGAGGTACGCCGCGGCCTGGTCGCGGGAGCCGGCGGCCTGCTCCGGCTGCCGGCCAGGATTCCGTACCACATCGCCATGGAGATCGCTCTGACCGGTGAGCACTTCCCGGCGGCCAGGCTCGCCGAGGTCGGTCTGGTGAATAAGCTGGTCCCGGCGGGTCAGGCACTGGCCGCGGCCCGCGAGCTGGCCGGGCGGATCGCGCTCGGCGCCCCGCTGGCCCTGGCCGCGTCCAAGCGAGTGATCGTCGAATCGGCCGACTGGCCGACGAGCGAGGCGTTCGCGCGGCAGTCCGAGATCATCAGCCCGGTCTTCGTCTCCAAGGACGCGATGGAGGGCGCGGCCGCGTTCGCGCAGAAGCGGCCGCCCGCCTGGCGCGGCGAATAGCTCGTAACGGCGCCGGGCGGCTCGCAGCGCCCGCAGGCGCCGGGCCAGCACAGCCTGAGGAGCGAGAAACGAGCGAGAAGGGAAGGCGGCGCCTTAAGGGCGTCCCGGAGGCGCACGGCTTGGTCAGCGTCGTGGTGCCGTTCTACAACAACGCGGGGTTGCTCGGGGACTGCCTGAACTCGATCGCGGCCCAGACTTATACCGCGCTCGAAGTGATCATGGTCGATGACGGGTCGACCGACGACAGCGGCGCCGTGGCCAGGGCCATGGCCCTGGCCGATCCCAGATTCACCCTGGTCAGCGTCCCGAACGGTGGCCCCGGCTCAGCCCGCAATAAGGGCGTCAGCGCGGCCAGCGGGGAGTTCCTGGCCTTCGTCGATGCCGACGACCTGCTGCCGCCCGACGCGTACGCGACCATGCTGGCGGTACTGCAGCGGACCGGCTCTGACTTCGTCTCCGGCGGGGTGCTCCGGCTGACCGGTGCCGGCCTCGGCCGGTCGGGCCTGCACGCCAAGGCAATCAAGGCCCGGCGGCTGCGCACTCAGATCGGCCGGAGTCCCGAGCTGTTCTACGACATATCGGTGTGGAACAAGCTGTTCCGCCGGTCGTTCTGGGACGCCGCCGGGCTGCGCTTCCCCGAGGGCATGCTCTGGGAGGACCTGGTCGCGATGACCACGGCGCACGTGCTGGCGTCCTCGGTCGACGTGATCACCGAGCCGGTTTACCACTGGCGCGACCGGGACTCCGGCGGCCCGTCGATCACCCAGTCGCGCACCGATACCGGCAACATCAGGGACCGGGTCGCGGCGCTGACGATGATCGACGACTTCCTGCGCGAGCGGGGTACGCCGGCCATGCTGCGCGCCCATCAGCACAAGGCGCTGGTCAACGACCTGTGGTTGTACGTGCGCGACCTGCCGGCCACCAGCCGCGACTACCAGCAGGAGTTCGCCGGGC
>DASWAH010000274.1:0-12843 GCA_036391235.1 Streptosporangiaceae bacterium | reverse complement strand
GCCCACCGGCTCGCCCGCCTGCAACCGGGCGGCGACGTCGGGCGGGGCATGCCAGAACCCGCGGTTCGCGACGTCGACCACGGTTCCGTCGTCGTGCTTGATCAGGTAATGCGCGTCCAGTTCGACGACGCCGTGGCGATCGATGTACCAGTCGCCGCCGCCCGGCAGCACCTGGCCGGTGAACCGGGGTCCGTCGACCGATCCGCCGGTGATCGGCACGAACGACAGCACCTCGCCGGGTCCGCCACCCCCGATCCGCACCGGCGGCTCGACGTCAACCCGGGCCTCGAACGCGAACGTCAGCCGGGGCTCAGTGATCATGTGCCCGGCCGGGCCCGGCGGGCGAGCAGCCGGGCCGCCGCGATCCCCGCGGCCCCGGCCAGGATCAGTACCAGCGGGAGCGGGCACCACCAGTGCTCCCAGAAGGCGGTCAGCCCGTGCGTGCTCACCCGCCCGGCCCAGAAGACGCCGGCCAGCAGCGCGAAGATCGCAGCGGCCTGGCCCGTCTGCCGCATCATGGCGACAGCCTAAGCCCGCCCGCGTGAGGCGGCCACCCGGCGGCGGTCAGGCCGCCGGCCGCGGCGGAGCCAGAACCGGCGGCGCGGTCAGGCCGCGGGCGCCGGGTACTTCCGCTCGATCAGCGCGTTCAGCCGCTCCCGGTCGGGGGCGAGCAGGGCCGTGACCCCTTCCGGGTTCACGTCGGCCACGATCACATGGCCGACCTCGTCGTGGACGTCGCTGAACAGGCCGTGCGTCTTCATCTTCTGGGCCTGGTAGCGGTTGTCGTCGGTCGGGCTGACGTAGTGCACCGCCCAGGCCTTGTAGCGGTAGACCAGGAACAGGTGGATCAGCGTCATCAGGCGCTTCTGCCGCAAGTTCTCGTCCACGGTGTTCTGGTCCCTGACCGACAGGATGCTGCGTCCGCGCCGGTCCACGATCACCGCGAAGATAATGTTGGCGACGCTCTCGCCAGCCTCGTCGGTCAGCGTGAGCTCCAGCAGATCCGCGCCCGCCGTGTGCGGCCGCAGCGCCACCCGCAGCGTGCCGGGGATCTGGTGGTGCTTGGACCACAGCCCGAGCCACTCTTCCAGCAGCTTGACCGGCACCTCGGTCTGGACCAGGTGCTGATGCTGGGTCGAGCCCTTGCCCATCGACTTGGTGGCCGCGGTGCCGCCAGAAGCGGCCATCAGGCCGGCGTCCGAGCGCGGGCCGCCGACCAGCGTCTGCGGCGTCCGGTAGGGCGACTCGAGCAGGCGGAACTTCCGCTGCAGCCGGGCCAGCGACAGCATGCCGTCTTCCCGCAGCGCGGTGGCGAACTCTTCGGCCGCCAGGCCGTCGATCTGATGCCCGCCGTAAGTAATGAAATTGAAGACGAACCCCAGTTTGCCGAGCTCCTCGGGGAACCGGCGCATCTCGTCCTCGCTCATGCCCGTGGTGTCCCAGTTGAAGGACGGGGACAGGTTGTAGGCGAGCATCTTGTCGGGGAACTCCGCGTGGATGGCCTCAGCGAACTTCCTGGCGTCGGCCAGGTCCGCGGTCTTGGTCTCCATCCAGAGCAGGTCGGCGAACGGGGCGACGGCCAGCGAGCGGGCGATCGCGTACTCGATCCCGCCCTGGACCTGGTAGTACCCCTCCGGCGTCTTGCTGGCCTCGCAGTCCCAGCTAATGTTCACGCCCATCGCGGTGGCCCTGGCCCTGGCCGCGTGGAACGACGTCCGGTTGGCGAAGCTCAGCCACTGCGCCGCGGTCATGTCCGACGGCTCGCCCTCGCTGGCGCGGAACTCGATCACATCCGCGACCGCCTGCGGATAGCTGGACAGGCTGGCCCGGGACAGCCATTCCTCCAGGTACCGCTCTTCGACCTGCTCGAGCATCTCGTCAGCCGAGCCGCCGTCCCGCTGCAGCTCCAGCGCCTTCGCCTCGGTGAACTCCAGCACCCCGGTGCTGGCCAGCCAGGCGCTGGCGTCCTGATACTCCTCGGGGGAGATCTTGAACAGCAGGTGACCGCGCGCGTCCTCGACGCCCAGTTCATGGAGCTTGTTCAGGATGGCCAGGTAGCCGATTTTGTAGGTCGGCAGGTTCGTGCTGGTGGCGCCGAGGATGAACGGGTGGTCGCGCTCGTCCGACCGGCTCTCCAGGAACGTCGCCGCCTCGGCGTCGGTCCTGGCCACGATGAGTCCGGGAACGTTCATGATGTCGAGCTGGAACCGGGCCGCGTTCAGCCGCTTGATCTGCTCGTCGACGCCGACCAGGACCTTGCCGCCCTGGTGGCCGCACTTCTTGGTACCCGGCTTCTGGTCCTCGATGTGGTAGCCGGGCACGCCGACCTCGACGAACCGCCTGACCAGGTTGCGCACATGCGCGTCGCCGCCATGGCCAGTGTCGGCGTCGGCAATGATGAACGGCCGGTAGTCGACCTCGGGTGCCGCCGCGCGCTGGGCCTCGCTCAGCCGCGAACGGTTGAACCGCTGGTTGCGGTCGGCCGTGAGCAGGGCCCGCACGATCGGCGCGGCCTCGTCAGGCACCTGCGACAGCGGGTAGCTGGCCAGGTCGGGCCCCGGGTCCTCGGTGACCGACCCCTTGGCCGAGGTCGCCCAGCCGCCCAGGTAGATGCCCTCGATGCCGACCCGCTTCATGGCCACCGCCTGGCCCGGCGAGTACGGCCCGAAGGTGGTGATCGACCGGCCCTGGTCGAACAGCTGCCTCAGCCGGTCGTAGAACTGCTCGGCCGCGACTCGCGCCACCGTGTAGTCCGCCGGGATGGTGCCCCGCTGCTCGACGACCTGGCGCGCCGAGTACAGGCGCGTGGTGCCGGCGAAGCGCGGGCTGTCGAACCACTTCGCGGTCTCGCTGATTTCCGAATCGAATGAGCTCATGCCTGGCTCCCCGGCGACTCCTGATCGGCTGGCCTCGTCACTGGCCTCCTGCTTCCGGGCCGCGTACTGCTGGTCGCCCTGTGGCATTAGTGCCCGGCTGAACACTGGCGAACCGGCGCACGCGGCACTGCCGCGCAGGGCAGGACCGCGGACCGGTTCTCCCCTCATTGGACCTCGCGCCGGACGCCTGGGGAAGAGGGCGAAGGTCCCGCGATCCGGCGGTCAGTCCTCCCAGAGCGGCCTGACCTCGACCGAGCCGCCGTCCGCGGCCGGATGCCTGGCCGCGATCTCGATCGCCTCGTCCAGGCTGGCGCACTCCAGGATGTCGAAGCCGCCCATCTGCTCCTTGGTCTCGGCGAACGGGCCGTCGGAAACCAGCGTTTCGCCGTCGCGCACGCGGACGGTCGTCGCGTCGCTGCTCGGCCGCAGCCTGGCCCCGCCCCGCCGCAGGTCCCGGCGGTCGACCTCAGCCGCCCAGGCCTGGATCTCCGGCAGCGCGCTGACTTCGGCCGGGCTGAGCACCTCCGACTCGTCGGTGCAGATCATCAGCATGTACTTCATCGGTCTCCCTGGACTCGGCCGGCGTCGTCCGCCCCGAGCCTCAGCATGCCCTAGCCCGGCGCCAGGATCTCGCCGGAACCCCTGATGATCAGGTCAGTCGGTGCCGGCCTCCATGGCGGCACGGTCGAGCAGCTCGTCGTCGGCGTCGACGGCGCCGCGGGATGCGATCGCCTGGGCACCGCCGGCCGGCATCGCGCCGACCAGTTCGGTCCGCGACGTCGTCCCGATCAGCTGCGCGTGGGCCGGCCCGACCATGCCGAGGCCGGCGTACTGCTCCAGCTTGGCGCGGGAGTCGGCGATGTCGAGGTTGCGCATGGTGAGCTGGCCGATCCGGTCCCACGGGCCGAACGCGGAGTCCTCGGTGCGCTCCATCGAGAGCTTGTCGGGGTGGTAGCTGAAAGCCGGGCCTGTGGTGTTCAGGATTGAGTAGTCCTCGCCCCGGCGCAGCCGCAGCGTCACCTCGCCGGTGATCGCGGCACCGACCCAGCGCTGCAGCGACTCCCGCAGCATCAGTGCCTGCGGGTCGAGCCAGCGGCCCTCGTACAGCAGCCGCCCGAGCCGCCGCCCCTCGGCGTGGTAGTTCGCGATCGTGTCCTCGTTGTGCACCGCGTTGACCAGCCGCTCGTAGGCCGCGTGCAGCAGGGCCATGCCGGGCGCCTCGTAGATGCCCCGGCTCTTGGCCTCGATAATCCGATTCTCGATCTGGTCGGACATGCCGAGACCGTGCCGCCCGCCGATCGCGTTCGCCTCGGTCACCAGGTCGACCGGCGAGCCGAACCCGGCCCCGTTGATCGTGACTGGCCGGCCGCGCTCGAACCCGATCGTCACGTCCTCGGCCGCGATCGCCACGTCAGGATCCCAGAACCGGACACCCATAATCGGCTCGACCGTCTCGATGCCGGTGCTGAGGTGTTCCAGCGTTTTGGCCTCGTGAGTGGCGCCCCAGATGTTCGCGTCGGTCGAGTAGGCCTTGTCGGCCGCGTCCCGGTACGGCAGGTCGTGCTCGAGCAGCCACGCGCTCATCTCCCGGCGCCCGCCGAGTTCGGTCACGAACGCCGCGTCCAGCCACGGCTTGTAGATCCGCAGGTTCGGGTTGGCCAGCAGGCCGTACCGGTAGAACCGCTCGATGTCGTTGCCCTTGAACGTGGAGCCGTCGCCCCAGATCTGGACGTCGTCCTCCAGCATCGCCCGCACCAGCAGCGTGCCGGTGACCGCGCGGCCCAGCGGCGTGGTGTTGAAGTAGGCCCGGCCGCCCGACCTGACGTGGAACGCCCCGCAGGTTAGCGCGGCCAGCCCCTCCTCGACCAGGGCCGGCCGGCAGTCCACCAGCCGGGCGATCTCAGCCCCGTAGGACAGCGCCCGGTCGGGCACCGAGGCGATGTCGGCCTCGTCGTACTGCCCGAGGTCGGCGGTATAGGTGCAGGGCTGCACGCCGTTCTTGCGCATCCAGGCGACGGCGACGGAGGTGTCGAGCCCGCCGGAGAACGCGATCCCGACCCGCTCGCCGGTCGGCAGGGAGGTCATTACCTTGGCCACACGTAAAAGTATGCCATCGACTGCATGAATATGCCAACAGGAACCCGGCCGGGATACGATCGCGCTACCCAGGACTGGCCGGGCCGCGGCCGCTCAGGCAGGTCACCGCATCAGCTCGCCGGCCGTGACCGGTACCCCGACGACGTTGCCGGGCGGAGCCAGCGGGCAGGCCCAGGCCGGGTCATAGGCGCACGACGGGTTATAGGCGAAGTTCAGGTCGATCACCAGCCGGCCGTCCCGGCCGCCGAGGTCCGCACCCTTAACCGTGTCCAGCACGTAGCGGCCGCCCGGGTAGGTCGCGCCATCGGTCCTGGTGTCCCTGACCGGCACGAACAAACCGCCGCCGTAGCCAGCCAGCCACCACACGTCCAGGTCGCCCACCCAGTCAAGGTGTGCCACGCCGGCCCGCTCGAACGCCACCACGCCGTCGGTGCCGGTCCGCATCTCGATCCTGGCCGGCGGACCCGATGTGTCGACCGGCACCTCGAACCGCAGGCCGGGGTCATACGGCCCGACCGGCACGCCGGCGAACTGAACGCGCTCGGCCAACGGGACCGGCGACTGCGGATGGGTCGCCAGCAGCCGGTTCCTGGTGTCCCGCCAGAGCCGGTGCGCGGCCCGGATGTCGGCCGACTCCCTGATGTCCGCATACAGCCGGGCAACCTGACGCCGCCAGTCCAGCAGCTGCACCGCGTCCGCCCTGAGCCGATCCGGTGTGTCCGTCACTAGGTCTCCACGGCTGGATATCCACGGCTGGAATTGCGCCTCCCGGCCCTGAACGGCCAGCCTAGCCGCGCGGCCAGGACGCGCCGAAGCGTGCTCACGGTCCGGCCGCTAGGCTCGCGGCGAACCCTCCATGGCCCGGTGAAGGGAACCCCGCATGGACCTGACCGGCACCGCCGTCATCGTGACCGGATCCTCCAGCGGCATCGGCGCGGCCGTCGCCCGCCGGCTGGCCGGCCTCGGCGCCGGGATCGTGGTCAATTCGGCGACATCGGTCCGGGCCGGCCAGGAACTCGCGGCCAGCTTGCCGGACGCGGTCTACGTGCAGGGCGACGTCGGCGATCCGGCCACCGGCACGGCCCTGGCGGCCGCGGCCGGGCAGCGCTGGGGACGGCTGGACGGGCTGGTCAACAACGCGGGCGTCACCGTCGACGTTCCGCTGCACGACCTGGACGCGGTCACCGCCGGGCACTGGGAGAAGGTCCTGCGGACCAACGTGATCGGCACGTTCTGCGTCAGTCAGGCCGCGCTGCCCCTGCTACGGCAAGCCGGTGACGGCTGGATCATCAACGTCACCTCGATCGCAGGCGTCCGCCAGACCGGCAGCTCGCTGCCGTACGCCGTGTCTAAGGCGGCTCTGAACCACCTCACCACGATCATGGCCAAGTTCGCCGGGAACGGCGTGCGGGTCAACGCAGTCGCGCCCGGCCTGATCGCGACCCCGTGGACGGCGACCTGGGACGACCGCAAGGCCGCGGTCGAGCAGGCCGCGCCGCTGCACCGGGTCGGCACCGCCGAGGACGTCACCGACGCCTGCGTCGCGCTGATCGGCAGCCGGTACACGACCGGCACCACGCTGGTCGCGGACGGCGGCCTCGGCCTGGTGATCTGAGCCGTGCCGGACGCAGTCTTCGATCATGTCGCCATCGGCGCGCGCGAGCTGGACGGCGGCTGGCGCCTGTTCGGCACCCTGCTCGGCGGCCGGTGGGCCTACGGCGGAAACTCGGCGGGCTTCTGGTGGGGCCAGCTCGAGTTTGCGTCCGGCCCGAAGATCGAGCTGCTCACCCCGACCGGCGGTCCCGAGTCCGCGTTCCTCGAACGGTTCCTGGCCGCGCGCGGCCCTGGCCCGCACCACCTGACCTTCGTGGTCGGCGACATCGAGGCCACCCTGGCCGAGATCCGCGGCACCGGCATCGAACCGGTCGGCATCAACCTGGCCAGCCAGAACTGGAAAGAGGCGTTCCTGCACCCAAGGGACGTGCCGGGCATCGTTGTGCAGATCGCCCAGCAGGCCGGGCCGCCGCCGCCGCATCCGGTGCCGGAAGCTCTGAACCACACCGACCAGGGACCCGCTTCCGCCTTCGCGCTGACCGAGTTGCACGTGCACGATCTCAGCCGGGCCAGCCGGCTGTTCCGCCAGATCCTGGGCGGCCAGCCACCGGGCGACAGTCCTGATGCGGCCCACACCACCGACCTGACCTGGCCCAACGGAGCCCGGCTGCGGTTGACCGAGCGGCCCGACGGTGCCGGGCTGGCCCGGTTGGAGTTCACCAGGACCGCCGGCTATCCGCCGCGGGAAGCCGATCGGGCGGCCGCGCTGGCCGCCGGCCTGCGGGTGCCCCTGTTCCTGGGCCGCTGATCACGGCCTGGCAGCATGGCGGGATGGATGCGACCGTCTCGCTGCGGGTCATCGGCGTGGTCAGCACCGGCCGCGCGGACCGGGAGAGCACGCCCATCCAGGCCGCGCTGAACCGGTCGGAGCACGGCACGGTGCAGGTCGACCCGGCCTACGCCGACGGCCTGGACGGTCTCGCCGACTGCGATTACGCGTGGCTGCTCACCTGGCTGGACGCAAAGCCCGCGCAGCTGCGGCCGCCCCGGTTGCGGCTGGTCCCGTTTCTGCTCAGGCCGCAGCAGCGGGAGGTCGGGATCTTCGCCACCCGCAGCCCGAACCGGGTCAACCGGCTCGGGCTGAGCCTGGTCCAGATCCTGGACGTGACCGCCGGCACGATCAGGTTCGCCGGGGTGGACATGCTCGACGGAACGCCGATCCTCGACATCAAGCCGTACGTCAGCCGGTTCGACCGGCCGCCGGGCGATCCGCGCTGCGGCTGGTTCGACCAGGTCGCCATCGGCGAGCGCATCACCCCGGCCGACCTGGGGCCCGAGCCCTGAGGCCCGCGACACAAACGCGAGGCCGGGTACCGCCCAGGGCGATGGGCGATACCCGGCCGCTCACAGGCGGCTACCGGTCAGCCGTCGGCCTCGTGGCCGGCCCCGTCACGGTCGTGCCGGTCACCACGGTCGTGCCGGTCACCGCGGTCGTGCCGGTCACCACGGGCATCCCGGCCGCTGCCGCCCGACCCGCGAACGATCACGGCCTTACCCGTGCGCTTGTCCACGTCGACGATCACGCGACCGTGCCCGGTCGCCAGCGTGACCTTCCACACCGCCCGGTCGTGCCGGTCGTCCGACTCGACCTCGACCACGCGGCTGTGCGGCACCTTGGCCTTGGCGATGGCCCTGGCCTGGGCCCTGGTGATCATCTGATGCGCGGCCGCCGAGCTTGCCTGGTGATGAGCCGCGGCCAGTGCCGCGCCCGCTCCGGTGGTCAGCGCCGCCGCCGCGGCGATCGCGCCGAACCCTGCCAGAATTCGCTTGTGCACGTCCTGTCTCCTTTCCAGATCCGTGCTCAGCAGCCTGCGGTACGACCTGCTAGCGAGTCGCTGCGCCGCCTTTAACGAATTCGTAAGGCCGCCCGGCCGTTCAGCCGACCGGGGCCGGCGGCCCGAATTCCACGATGACAGTGCCGCCGGGGCCGGGCCCGATGCTCATCCGGCCGCCAGAGGCCTCCGCTGCCTGCCGGGCGATATCCAACCCCAGCCCGGTCGATCCGCCGCCGCTGGCACCCCGCCTGACCAGGCCCCCGTGACCGAATCCCGGTCCCTCGTCATGGACCGTCAGTACCGCCCCGCCACCCCGGCGGCCCGCGAGCGTGATCACGAACCCGGTGCCCTGACTGGTATGCACGAACACGTTGCCCAGCAGGGCGTCCAGGCAGGCGCCGCACTCCGCCTCGGTGATCCCCGCGAGCAGCGGCCCGGCCGGGATGTCGGCCATCATCACCCTGGCCTGGTCGCCGGCCAGCACCGACCAGAACTCGGCCCGCTGCCTGGCCACCCGCACGACGTCACAGCTGGCCGGCTCGCTGCCGGTGCGGTTCCTGGCGTCCTGGATCAGCGCCGTGACCGCCTGCTCGACCGCCTCGACCTTGTCGCCTAGCCGGCCGTCAGGATCGGCCGTCCCGGCCACGGCCTCGAGTTCCAGCCGCAGCGCGGTCAGCGGCGTGCGCAGCCGGTGCGACAGGTCGGCGACGGACTCGCGCTCCTGCACGATCAGTTCCCTGATCCTGGTCGCGAGGTGGTTCACGCTGCCGGCCAGGTCGCGCACCTCAGGCGGGCCGGCCGGAGCGGCCCTGGCTTCCAGCCGCCCGGCCGCGAGCCGCCTGGACACATCGGCCAGCTCCCGCAGCGGCCGGGTCACCGTGCCGACGAGCAGGCTGGCGATCAGCATGCCGAGGCCCAGCAGCACCAGGCCGAGGGCGGCCAGGATCACCCACGACCGGGTGACGCCGCTGCGGAGCGCGGAGTCGGGCACGAGCGTGGTGATCACCGCGGTGCCGCCGGGCAGGCCCTGGACGGCGACCAGGATCCGCAGGCCGTGCCGGTCCCTGAGCATGAAGCTGTTGCCACGCGCGGCGAGCAGGACCGCGTCGGTGCGCGCGGCGGGCACGCCGACCGGCCGCTGGCCGGGCAGGAAGACGGTCACCGGACGGCCGGCCAGCGGGATCGCGGCCCGCACCGCAGGAACGCTCGGGTCGGCCGCGACCAGCGCGCTCAGGGCGCGGACGTCGTCGGTGGCGTCGGCCACGGCCTTCTCGGATGCGATCGTCTTGATCAGGATGGCCAGCGGGATCGCGAACGCGAGCAGGGTCAGCGCCATCGCCGCCGACACCAGCAGGGCCAGACGACGCCGCATCAGGCCGGTTCCCTGGCGCCCGGCGCGGCCAGCCTGACCCCGACCCGGTGCACGGTCTGCAGGTACCGCGGTTCGGTCGCCGACTCGCCGAGCTTGCGCCTGAGCCAGGACAAGTGCACGTCCAGGCTCTTGTCGGCGCCGCCGTAGGGCAGCTGCCAGACCTCGACCAGCAGCTCGTGCTTGCTGACCACGGTCCCGGCCCTGGCCGCCAGGTAGTGCAGCAGGTCGAACTCCCGCGGGGTGAGGTCGAGGGCGGCCCCGTCCAGGACCGCCTGCCGGGCCCTGCGGTCCACCCGCAGCCCGCCGACCTCGATGACGGGTTCTTCCTCTGGGCCGGCCGAGCGGCGCAGCACCGCCCGGATCCTGGCATCGAGCTGGGCGGCACCGTACGGCTTGACCACGTAGTCGTCGGCGCCCGCGTCCAGCGAGCGCACGATGTCCTCCTCCGCTCCCCGTGACGTCGCCACGACGATCGGGACGGCGCTGACCGCGCGGAGCATCCGCAGCATCTGGCGCCCGTCCAGGTCGGGCAGCCCGAGGTCCAGCACCACGACGTCAGGCTGCTCGGACACGGCCAGCTGCAGTCCGGTCATGGCCCGGTCGGCCGTGGCGACGGCATAGCCGAGGCTGGTCAGCGCCCGCGTCACAGCCGTGCGGATCTGCGCGTCATCCTCGACGATCAGTAGCTTCGGCATGGATCTCCCGGCTTGGCGGCGGCTGGCTTCTTTCAACACGCAAGGACGTCATTGGGGGTTCATTAGCGTGCGCCGCCCGGCCACCAGGCAAGGTGAAGTCATGCGCATGCGGGCCGTCTGGGCGGCCATCACCTTGCTGGTCGCCGTCCTGGTCGCCGTGGCCGGAGCGACCGCCGCGCTGCGCCTGGCGGGAGCGCCGGGGCCTGGCGGCCGTCCGCTCAGCGCGGCCGACGTGCGCAAGGAGTTCGCCAGGACCGCGGGCCAGCCGCCGGGCCAGGGCCGGGCGGCCGGGTCGTCCCGGCCGGCCGGCCCGGCATCCGGGGGTGCGGTGCCGCCGGTGCACAGCAGCGTCGCGGCCCGCGGCGGCACCGTGTTCGCGGCCTGTGACCGGGGTCTGGTCAGGCTCACCGGATGGATCCCGCAGAGCGGCTTCACTACGGAACGGTTTCGCCGCGGGCCGGCCCGCACGGCTTGGGTCACCTTCCGGGCGGCCGGCACCGAGCAGACCGTCCGCGTCACCTGCCGGGCCGCCGGGCCGCAGTTCACGGTCGCCGCGGACGATGCGGCCGCCGGGGGCAGCGAGCCGGAGCACGGCGGTCGGGGTGGCGGCCAGGACGGTGGCGGCGGGCACGGTGGCGGCAGCAACAGCGGTGGCGGCAGCAGCGGCGGGCGCTAACGAGCACGCGACGCTCACGTGGCGGGTCAGGAGGCGAGCAGGACCGGCGGTTCGAGCAGTCCGCTGGCTTCCGGTCCCGTCTGGTAGGGGGTGCCCGCGTAGTACTTGTTGCCAGCCGCGCTGAACACGGCGATCTCCAGCCGGTTGGCGGTCGGCCTGAGCAGGTCACCGGGCAGCGCGAACTCGTAAGGGGCCCAGCCGCGGGCGCCCACCGGCCGGCCGTTGACGGTGACCTCGACCGCGGCCCGGACCGCGGGCAGCCGCAGCCGGCAGCTCCGGCCATCCGGCCGGTCGAACTGGCACGCGTAAATGCCGACGCCCGAGTAACTGGCAAAGCCCTGCCGTTCCCAGCCCTGGCTGACGTCGACCGGTACCGGCTCCTCGGCCAGGCCGGGAACGCGCAGCGTCCACCCGCTGGCCAGCGGGATCGTGGCCACCTCGCTCGCCGGGCCGGGACCGGCTGAGCGCGGCGGGACCGGCCGGGCCTGGCCGTCCGCGGCCGCCGCGGCCGCGCGCAGCCGGATCAGCTTGAGCTCCATCGGCTCCAGCCGCAACGTCAGCTCCTGGCCGGCGGCTGCCTCCTGCTCGGCCCAGGACGGGCAGCGGCCGGTCGCCGGGTCCCATTCCTGCCAGCCGGCGGCCGCCCGGGCCGTGGCGATGGTGACGTCGGCCGGCTCCTCGCTGTCGTTGAAGAGCGCCAGCCTGGCGGCCGCGCCGGACCCGGCGTCCTCGGCGCCTGCCCACTGCCAGAGCTGCCCGGCCGCTCCCGGCACCCAGCTGGCCGTGGCGTGCGGATGACCGCCGAGCAGCGGCGCGAGCAGTTCCCCGGCGACGGCGGCCGACGGCAGCCCGTCGATATGGCTGCCTGACGGGCGCCGCGCCCCGATCGCTGACCAGGCCGCCGCGAGCGCCTCGTCCGTTCCGTCCTGCGCGGCCTGCGGCGGGCAGCCGGACGAGACGAGCAGCCCGCCGGCCGCGACGAACGCGCGCAGCGCGTCGCCGGCCGCGGCCGAGCCGAGCGTCGTGACCGACGGCAGCACCAGGCCGCGGTACGCGCGGCCGGGCAGGCACAGCAGCCCATCCCGCATCTGCGCCTTGAGCAGGTCCCGCTCGTCGATCAGGTGGTAGCCGAAGCCCTCCTCGGCCAGGAACGAGGTCCAGAACTCCAGGTGGTCACCGTAGCTGTGGCCTGGTCCCTCGGCCCAGATCGTGCGCAGCGGGTAGAGCACGGCCACGTCGCACTCCGGCTGGGCACCGTCCAGGAACTCCGACAGCCGCGCGACCTCGTCCGCGAACCGGCGATGGAACGGCCACCAGGGCTCGAAGTTGATGCCAGGCGGGAAGTCGAAGCGCGGGTTGGTGAACATGGCGTCGTCGCCGTCCCGGCCGTCGGTCTGGTAGAAGCCGTGGAACAGGAACTGCCTGGCCCCGGCCAGGGTCAGCCGGATCGCCTGGGCCCGCAGCTCCTGCAAGGTCAGGCCCCAGTACCCGGCGTACAGGTCGCCGGCCCCGGGTGACCGGCCCATGTACTGCTCCACGATGCAGCCGCTGCGCCCGTTCGAGCGGGCCACCGAGTCGCCCAGCTTGGTGCTCAGCTGCGGCACGCAGTCCTGCGCGTCCACCCCGGTGATGTCGCGATAGGAGTCCAGGCCGAAATAGTCGAGGCCGAAATTGACCCGCAGGTCCCAGCCGCCGAAGGCCCGGCCAGGATGCCACGATCCGACGTGCCCCAGTACCT
>DASWAH010000273.1:0-10401 GCA_036391235.1 Streptosporangiaceae bacterium | reverse complement strand
CGATCGTAGGCGGAGTACCTGCAAGATCGCTGGACGGAACCTGAAGCCTTACTGACGCCAGGCGCCGAGGCGGGCCCGCGATGGGATAGGAAAGGAGCTATGCCACCCACACGCTACGGAATCAAGCTCAGCCAGAACGCCACGATCGACGAACTGCGGGCCGTCTGGCGGATCGCCGACGAAGCCGGGTTCGATCACTGCTGGTGCATGGACCATCTGGCCAGCCTGGGCCCCCGCGATGACGCGCCGATCTTCGAGGCCTGGACGCTGCTGGCCGGGATGGCGGTGGCCACCTCCAGGACCAGGATCGGCTGCATGGTCACCGGGAACACCTACCGTCACCCGGCTGTGCTGGCCAAGGCTGCGGTCACGGTGGACCACCTGTCGGCTGGCCGCCTGGAGTTCGGCCTCGGGGCGGGCTGGGCGCAGAACGAGCACACGATGCTCGGCCTGCCGTTCGGCTCGGCCAGGGACCGGGCCGACTGGCTGGAGGAAGCCTGCGCGGTGCTGACCTCGCTGTGGACGCTGGAACGGACGAGTGTCGCCGGGCAGCACTACACCCTGGCCGGGGCCGTCGCCGAGCCTAAGCCGGTGCAGCAGCCGCATCCGCCGATCTGGATCGGCGGGTCTGGCCGTCAGCGGACGCTGCGGATCACGGCCCGGTACGCCGACGTGTGGAACGCCTCGGGTGGCACCCCGGAGGAGGTGGCGGAGACCTCGGCCGTCCTTGACCAGCGGTGCGCCGAGATCGGCCGCGACCCGGCCGAGATCCGCCGCTCGGTCCAGGTCAGGGCGGTCGCGGCGGACGACGAGCTGATCAAGCTGGTCCGGTTGTACGAGTCGGTCGGCGTCACCGAGATCGTGCTGGTCCTGGCCGGCCAGGATCCGGTCGGCCTGGCCGAACAGCTCGGCGGCCTGCTCCCGCGGCTGCGCTCCGCCGCATGACGTAACCTGGCGGCCGCGGCCGGCCGCCGGCCGGAAAACCGGTTGGGCCGATCGGCCCGGCAGGCGAGGATGTCGGTTGGTGCGACGAGGAGGGGGAGCGTTGTGAGCCGGCTGGCCGATCTCGTCGCGCCCGCCCGGCTCGGCCGCGATTTCCGCTGGCTGCTCGGATCGTCCTGGACGGCCAGCCTGGCCGACGGGATCACGCTGGCGGCCGGGCCGCTGCTGGTCGCCTCGCAGACCCGTAACCCGCTGGCCGTCGCGATGGCGGCCCTCCTGCAGCGGCTGCCCTGGCTGATGTTCGGCCTGTACGCCGGGGTCGTGGCGGACCGGGTGAGCCGGCGTGCCATCGTCCTGATTACGGATGTGGCCCGTGTCGCGATCCTGGCCGTCCTGATCGGGTCGATCCTGATCCACCGGGTCGACACCGCCGTTGTGCTGGTCGCGCTCTTCCTGTTCGGGGTCAACGAGACCTTCGCCGACACTGCCACCACCACGCTACTGCCTATGCTGGTCGACCAGCGAGACCTGGGCATCGCCAACTCGCGCACGCTGGCCGGCGTCCTGATGTGGAGTCAGCTGGCCGGCCCGCCGATCGGAGCGGCGCTGTTCGCGGCCGGGATGGCGCTGCCGTTCGCCAGCGAGGCCGTGTGCATACTGGCCGCGCTGCTGCTGTTCACCCGGGTCCGGCTGCCGGCCCCGGCCAGCCGCGCGACCGCTAGCCGGGTGCGCGACGACATCCGCGAGGGCTGGCGCTGGCTCTGGGACCATGCCGCGATCAGGACCCTGGCCATCACGATCTTCACCTTCAACATCACGTTCGGCGCCGCCTGGTCGGTCCTCGTCCTGTACGCGCGGGAGCGTCTCGGCATGGGCGCGGTGGGCTTCGGCCTGCTCACCACGGCCGCTGCGGTCGGCGGCCTGATCGGCACCGGGTGCTACGGCTGGCTCGAACGGCGGGTGCCGCTCGGGGTGATCATGCGAGGCGGGCTGATCATCGAGACCCTGACCCACCTCACGCTGGCCCTGACCCGCTGGGCCTGGCTGGCCCTGACGATCTTCGTGATCTTCGGCGCCCACGCCTTCATCTGGGGCACCACCTCGACCAGCGTGCGCCAGCGGGCCGTGCCGGCTGAGTTCCAGGGCCGGGTGAGCAGCGTCTACCTCACCGGCATGATCGGCGGCTTGGTCATCGGCTCAGCGATCGGGGGAGCGGTCGCCTCGGTCTGGGGGATTACCGCGCCGTTCTGGTTCGGCTTCGCCGGATCGGCGATCATCCTGGCCGTCATCTGGCGGTCGCTGTTGCAGATCGCGCACGCCGACAAGGAGCACCGGGCCGCCGCCGAAGCCCGCCAGGACCCGCCGCGGCCCGGGCCGTCCGCCACGCCGGCCCGGCCGGCCGCCGAGACAGCCAGCTAAACCGCCGACGCGCCTGGCCCCCGCGCGCCACAGGAAAGACGGGGGAATTTGCCACGGGTATAGCAGGGCTATCTACCCGCCTCTTTCAGGGTGGGCGGCAGGAACCGGACGGGGACGTCGGCTAGAGCCGCGCGCACTTCCTCGCCGAGCGCCTTGGCCTGCGGGTCGAGCCGGGTGCTGGCGGCGACGCCGCGGCCCAGCAGGCCGGCGATCACGAAGTTAAGCGCCCGAAGGTTGGGCAGCTCGTAGCGCTGCACCGGGTAGCCGGCGACCGACGGCACGAGTTCCGCCAGCCTTTCGGCAGTCAGATAGAACTCCAGCCAGGCGTACTCGGTGTCATCGCGGACCCAGACGCCGACGTTGGCGTTGCCGCCCTTGTCTCCCGAGCGGCCGCCGGCGATCGTGCCGAGCGGCACCCGGCGGACCGGCCCGAAGTCCCCGTCCGCGGGTGCGGCGGAAGCCGGGGGTGCGGCCGAGGGCGCGGCCGCCGCCGGGAGGTCCGGGGATGCCGGCTGCGCGGCGTCCGGGTCGAGCCCGGCTGGCTCCGCCCTGGCCGGGCCTGACCAGGCTTCCTGGCCGTCGATCAGCACCCTGGTCGTGACCAGGCGGGCCGGGACGGCGGTTGGCCAGTAGACGCCGTACATCGACGCATCGCCCGGCGGGGTCAGCCCGTAGTAGCCGGGATAGCTCGCGAGCGCGGTCTCCACCACAGCGGCCGAGAACGCCCGGCCGACCTTGGCCTTGTCCTGATCCAGCACCGTGATCCGCAGCAGCGCCGGATCGGACCCGGTCAGGTCGACGTCGGCCGTCTCGAACGACTCCCGGCCGCCAGGGATCGCGGCCCAGATCGCCCGCTCGGCCAGGTCGGCCTTGGCCGCGACGTCGAGTCCCTCGATGACCAGGACCATCGAGTTCCGGTAGCCGCCGGCGTAGTTCAGCGAGACCTTCAGGTCGGCGGGCGGCGGCTCGCCCCGGACGCCGCTGATCCTGACCCGGTCGGGCCCGGCCTGCTCGATCGCGATCGTGTCGAACCTAGCGGTCACGTCCGGGTTCAGGTACGCCGGGCCGCCGATCTCGTACAGCAGCTGGGCCGTGACCGTGCCCCCCGACACCAGCCCGCCGGTGCCCGGATGCTTGGTGATCACCGCCGACCCGTCGGCGGCCAGCTCGGCCAGCGGGAACCCCGGCCGCTCCAGCCCCGGCACCTCGCCGAAGAACGAGTAGTTGCCGCCGGTTGCCTGGCAGCCGCACTCCAGCACGTGCCCGGCCACGACCGCGCCGGCCAGCGGATCGAGGTCAGCCGCGGTCCAGCCGAACCGCCACATCCCGGGGCCGGCAGTCAGGGCCGCGTCGGTCACCCGGCCGGTCACGACCACATCGGCCCCCGCCGACAGCGCGGCCGCGATGGGCAGCGCGCCGAGATAGGCGTGCATGGTCAGCGGGGTGATCTTGGCGCTGAGGAGCGCCTGCCCCGTGTCGGTATTCGCCAGCCGGTTAGACGCCAGCAGCTCCGGCAACCTCGGCAGCAGGTCGTCGCCGGTCACGCAGGCGACGACGGGGGACAGCCCGGCCCGCCGCGCGATCTCGGTGACCGCGGCCGCGCAGCCGGCCGGGTCGAGGCCGCCGGCGTTCGCGACGATCTTGATGCCCCGTTCCAGGCAGGCCGGCAGTACCTGCTCGACCTGGGTCAGGAACGTCCTGGCGTAGCCCGGCCGGCCGCTCAGCACCGCTTTGCCCAGCAGCAGCATGGTCAGCTCGGCTAGCCAGTCCCCGGTCAGGACGTCGATCGGGCCGCCTTCGACCATCTCCCTGGCTGCCGACAGCCGGTCGCCGTAGAACCCGCTGCAGTTCGCGACGCGCAGCACGCCGCCTGCGCGGGCGGCGGGGTGCTCAGTCATCGCCGGCCGCGGGCACCCAGGCCGGATCTCGCTTGGCGGCGAACGCGGTCATGCCCTCGCGAGCCTCGTCCGAGCCGAAGTACCGGCCGGACAGCTCGGCCATCTTGGCCAGGCCGTCGCTGACGCCGACCCCGGGCACGTCGCGCAGCACCCCCTTGGTCCCGGCGAGCGCGCCCGGCGCGCCCCGCAGCAGCATCCCGGTGTACCGGCCCACCTCGGAGTCGAGCTCCTCAGCCGGGACGGCCCTGGTCAGCAGCCCGATCTCGACGGCCCTGGGCGCGCCGAAAACCTCTCCGGTCAGGAAATACTCGGCGGCCGCCCGCGACGGCATCCGGCGCAGGCAAGGAACCGAGATCACCGCGGGCACCACCCCGATCCTGACCTCGGAGAACGCGAAGGTGGCCCGTTCGGTCGCGATCGCGATATCGCACGCGGCGACCAGCCCGATCCCGCCGGCTCTGGCGGTCCCGTTGACCCGCGCGATGACGGGCTTGGGGCTGTCCCACAGCAGCGCCATGATCTCGGCCATCAGACCGGTCGCGGCGGCCGGGCTGGACAGCGCTTCCTTCAGGTCGGCGCCCGCGCAGAACACCTTGCCCGCGCCGGTCAGCACCACGACCCGGGTCTCCGGGTTCGCGATCGCCGCCTCCAGCGCGGCCCGCAGCTGCATGAGCAATGTCGTCGACAGCGCGTTGGCGTTGTGCGGCGAGTCCAGCGTGATCGTCCGCACCCCGCCCGCGGATTCGGCCGCGACCAGCAGGTCCTGCGTCGCGCCGGTCATCGCTGCTCCCCGGGACCGGCCTGGCCTGCGGTTACGATCGCGAGCACATCGCCCGCGTTGACCTGGCTGCCCGGTCCGACCCGCAACTCGGTCAGGACGCCGGCCGTCGGGGCCGTGATCTGGTGTTCCATCTTCATCGCCTCCAGGATCAGCACGAGCTGGCCGGCCGTCACCGCGTCGCCGGGCGCGGCCGCCACCCGGCTTACGCTGCCCGGCATCGGGGCGGTCAGTGATCCAGACTCAGCTGCCCGCTCCGGCGCGGGCAGCCGCTCGATCAAGGCCAGCCGGACCGACCCGAGCGGGGAGCCGGCCCAGATGTCCGGCCCGGCCCGGTCGATCGTGAACCGGTGCCGCACCCCGGCCGCGTCCAGCGTGACCGCATCGGGCTCGGCCGCGGCGACCGCAAGGCCGTTGTCCTGCCCGTCAGAGCCGGTGAACCGGATCCCGCTGCGGGTCCAGCGGTAATACACGTCGATGCGTCCGCGCGGGCCGGTAAAGGCGGTGAGCTGAGGCTGGCTCGGCACGTTCCGCCAGCCGCCGGGCAGGCTGGCGCCCGCCGTCGCTGCCCGCCGGTTCGCCGCCGCGACCGCCGCCGTGGCGGCCGCGGCCGCCAGCCCGCAGAGGTCAGCCGAGGGTGCCAGCGCGGCGTAGTCGTAGCCGTCCAGCAGGGAGGTATCGGCCTGGCCGGAGCCGAATGCGGCGCCGCGGAGAACGCTGACCAGCAGGTCCCGGTTGGTCGCGGGTCCGGCCAGCCGGGCCGAGGCCAGCGCGGTAGCGAGCCGCCTGACCGCGCGCTCGCGGTCAGGCGCCCACGTGATCACCTTGGCCAGCATCGCGTCGTAATACGGGGCGACCACCGAGCCCGGCTCGACTCCCGCGTCCACGCGCAGGTACGGCTGCTTGTGATCCGATCCGGCCGGCCGGCCGAAGGTCACGTCGGCGCCGGGCACGCTCAGCGCGTGCACCGGCCCGGCCGCCGGCCGGAAGCCGTCGGCCGGGTCCTCCGCGTAGAGCCGGGCCTCGATCGCGTGGCCGGCCGCCGGTGGCGGCTCGCCGGGCAGCGGCCGCCCTTCGGCGATCGCGAGCTGCAGCCCGACCAGGTCAAGGCCGTGCACGCACTCGGTGACCGGGTGTTCGACCTGCAACCGGGTATTGAACTCCAGGAAGTAGAACTCCTGGTCACTGGACTGCGATGGCCCGAGGGGCCCGACCAGGAATTCCACGGTCCCGGCGCCGGTGTAGGCCACAGCCCTGGTCAGCGCGGTAGCCGCGGTCAGCAGGCGGTTCCGCAGGGCCGGCCCGACCGCCGGGGACGGCGTCTCCTCGATGACCTTGGCGTACCGGCGCTGCACCGAGCAGTCGCGTTCGGTCAGGGCCCACACCGTGCCGGCCTGGTCGGCCAGCACCTGAACCTCGACGTGCCTGGCCCCGGTCAGCAGCGGCTCGCAGAACACGGTCCCGTCGCCGAACGCGGCCTGAGCCTCGCGCTGCGCGGACTCGATCGCGCCCGCCAGGCCGGCCGCGTCGTAGACAGCCCGCATGCCGCGGCCGCCGCCGCCGGCCGAGGCCTTGACCAGGACGGGGAACGTGGTCACGGACGCGGGATCGAGCTCGGGTAGTACCGGCACTCCCGCCGCGGCGGCCCGTTTGCGCGCCTGCACCTTGAGCGCCATCGCGTCCATCGCCTCCGGCGGCGGCCCGACCCAGGTCAGCCCGGCCGCGAGCACGCGCCGGGCGAATGCCGGGTCCTCGGCCAGGAAGCCGTACCCAGGATGAACGGCGTCAGCCCCCGCGGCCAGCGCGGCCGCGACGATCGCCTCGCCGTTCAGGTAGGTCTGGGCCGAGGTCGACCCGGGCAGCCGGACTGCGGCGTCGGCCTCGGTCACGTGCGGCAGCCCGGCGTCGGGGTCGGAGAACACAGCGACGGTCGCGATCCCGGCCGTCCGGCAGGACCGGAAGACGCGGCGCGCGATCTCGCCCCGGTTGGCGACGAGCAGACAGCTGATCACGGCGGCCTCACATCCGGAAGACGCCGAAGCGGCCGGCCGGGTCCGGCGCGGGGTTTCCGTCGATCGCCGACAGGCACATGCCGAGCACCGACCGGGTGTCGCGCGGATCGATCACGCCGTCGTCGTAGAGCCGGCCGGACAGGAAGAACGCCTGGGACTCGGCCTCGATCTGTTCCTCGACCATCGTCCGCATGGCCGCGTCGGCCGCCTCGTCGTACGTTTCGCCCCGGGCCTGGGCAGCCTGGCGGCCGACGATGGACAGCACCCCGGCCAGCTGTTGCGGACCCATAACCGCTGATTTCGCACTGGGCCAGCTGAACAGGAAACGGGGATCGTACGCCCGCCCGCACATGCCGTAGTTACCCGCGCCGTAGGAAGCACCGAGCACCAGGGTCAGATGCGGCACCCGGCTGTTCGCGACCGCGTTGATCATCATCGCGCCATGCTTGATGATGCCGGCCTGCTCGTAGCTGGCGCCGACCATGTAGCCGGTGGTGTTCTGCAGGAACAGCAGCGGCACGCCGATCTGGTTCGCGAGCTGGATGAACTGGGCCGCCTTCTGCGACTCCTCGCTGAACAGCACACCGCGGGCGTTGGCCAGGATGCCGATCGGGTAGCCGTGCAGCGCGGCCCAGCCGGTCACCAGGCTGGTCCCGTACAACGGCTTGAACTCGTCGAACTCCGATCGGTCGACGATCCTGGCGATCACCTCGCGCGGGTCGAACGGCACCTTGAGGTCCTGCGGCACGATGCCGAGCAGGTCCTCGGGGTCGAGCACCGGGTCGGCCGGCTCGCGGGACGGCCCGGGACCCGGCTTGCGCCAGTTCAGCCTGGCCACCACCGACCGGCCTATGCGCAGCGCGTCGAGCTCGTCTTCAGCCAGGAAGTCGGCCAGCCCGGACTGCCGGGCGTGCATCGCCGCGCCGCCGAGCGACTCGTCGTCCGACTCCTCGCCGGTCGCCATCTTGACCAGCGGCGGCCCGGCCAGGAAGACCTTGGACCGGCCCTCGATCATGACCACGTAGTCGCTCATGCCCGGCACGTAGGCGCCCCCGGCGGTGGAGTTGCCGAAGACGAGCGCGATCGTCGGGATGCCGGCCGCCGACATCCTGGTCAGGTCGCGGAAGATCTGGCCGCCGGGAATGAAGATCTCTTTCTGGGTCGGCAGGTCGGCGCCGCCCGACTCGACCAGATTGACCAGCGGCAGCCGGTTCTCCATGGCGATCTGCATGCCGCGCAGCGACTTGCGCAGCGACCACGGGTTGGTCGAACCCCCGCGCACGGTCGGGTCGCTCGCACTGATCAGGCACTCCGTGCCGGAGATCACGCCGATGCCGCTGACGTTGCTGCCGCCGACCGGGAACCCGGTGCCGTGCCCGGCCAGTGCCGATAGCTCGAGGAACGGCGAATCGGGATCGACGAGCAGTTCGATCCGTTCCCGGACGGTCAGCTTGCCGCGGTCGCGGTGCCGTTTGACGTACTTGGGCCCGCCACCGCCGATCGCCGTGGCGTGCTCGGCGTCCAGGTCGGCCAGCCGGGCCAGCATGGCCGCCCGCCTGGCCTGGAACTCGGCGCCGCCGGTGTCCAGGGCGCTGGCGAGAACGGTCACAAGCCGAACCCTACGACCCCGCGCTGACGCCGTTAGACACGGATCACCACGACACGCTCGTCCTTCGGGCGTGCGGGTTCCTCGGTCAGCCGAACCATGTCGGCCAGGTCGCTGGTGAGCAGGACTACTGGGCCGCGCAGCGTCAGCGCAACGGTCGCGACTATCGAGTCAAGCGCGCACCGGTGCCCAGAAAGGCCCGATCGGCCCAGCCGCTCGCCCGCGGCTCTGGCGATCGTGCGATCGATCGGCACGACGGTCATCTTGGTCAGCACTCGGTGCAGGGCAGTGTCCGTCGGCCGATCCCGCAGAATCTCGGTCAGCGTAGTCGCGGCGGCTACGATCGCGCCTCTGGCGCTTCTCGCATCCTCGAAGTAGGAGCGGGCGACGGCGTTGCCGCCAGCGAGTCTGACCAGGCCTTCAGCGTCAAGGACGAGCGCCCCGCCTACTCCGCTGGATAGTTTGGCCACGTCCGCCTCGTCTGTTCCCTGATGTCCTCGGGGATCGGGCCGAACTCGGCTTCGAGTTCAGCGGACAATTCGTCGAGCAGGTCCAGCCTGGACTGCTCTTGTACCGCGTCGGTGACGTAGCGGCTGAAGCCGCCGGCCCCGGCGCGGCTTTTCACGGCATCGACGAGTTCCTCAGGCATGGAGACGCTCACCTTCTTCACTTTGCCGCCGTGCAGCGGGCCGCTGGTAGCGATCAGGTGCGCCGCAGGCAGGACGGAGGCGACGCACCGGACGACCTGATCGCGCGGCAGCGAGCCCAGAGCGTCCCGCAGTGCTCGCTCCAGCGCGCTCAGCGGATCGGCTTCATCCATGCGATTATGCTACCACCGGTAGCAACATGACGTCCGCGCGTCAGCGGGCGCCGACGGCCCGGCGGAGCAGGGCAAGCGCATAGCCGAGCTGGGCCGCCGACTGTCCGGTGATCTCGTTGCTCGAGCGGTACTGGTCGAATTGCTGGACGAGCTGGTCGTAGCGCTGCTGTACCTGCTGAGGGTTCTGGCCAGGCGGCTCGAACAGCAACTGTTGCAGCTGGTTGAACAGGTTCTGCCCGGCCTGCTGGCTGACCTGCCCGGAAGCCAGGCCGGCCTGCAGTACGGCGACGAACCGCCCCGCCGCGGTGGCCACCGGCGGGAACGACCCGCCCGGGCTGGTCGGCCCGCCCAGCCGCGAGGGACTGGGGCTGGCCGGCGACGGGCGCACGCTCGGCCGGGCCGAGGTACTCGGGTGGCTGGCCACCGACGGATGGCTGGCTGGCCGCCGGCCGGACGGGCCGCTCGCGCCGTGGCTGAGGACCGCGACCAGCAGCCCGGCCAGGCAGGCGATCGCGACGGCGCCGAGCACCAGCTCGGGCCGCGTCGGCCGGCGCCCCCGGCGGCCGGTGTGCATCAGGTCAGGCTCGGCCTGGTCGGGCTGGGTGGCCGTGCCGCCCGGTGCGGGCGGGAGGACCGCCGTGCGGCCGGGAGTCAGCGCCGCGAGCAGCCCGGCTTTGGCCTGGGCGGCGCTGGCCGGGCGGGCGGCCGGGTCCTTGGCGAGCAGCTGGGTCGTCACCCAGTCAAGGTGCCCTGGCAGTTCCGGCCGCCTGGCCGAGGGCGGCCCCGGGTCGTCGTGCACGTGCCGGTAGGCGACGGCCACGTCGGCGTCCGCGGTAAACGGCGGGGTGCCGGTCAGCATCTCGAACAGCACGCAGCCGAGCGCGTACAGGTCAGAACGAGGGCTGGCCGGCCCGCCGGAGGCGACC
>DASWAH010000272.1:0-7566 GCA_036391235.1 Streptosporangiaceae bacterium | reverse complement strand
TCAGCGCGAGCAGCGGGCCGATCAGGAACGCCAGGCCGCCGACACCGTCGGTCAGCACATGGTGCACCTTCTGCACGATGGCGCAGCCACCACCTTCGAGCCCGGTGACCAGCGAGAAC
The DNA here is from genome assembly GCA_036391235.1 of Streptosporangiaceae bacterium. GTDB lineage: Bacteria > Actinomycetota > Actinomycetes > Streptosporangiales > Streptosporangiaceae > Chersky-822. The sequence goes on along the minus strand of DASWAH010000272.1, from coordinate 7,447 downwards.
TCCCAGAGCGGGCGGTGGTAATCGAAGCCCGCGGCGCCGATCTGACCGGCTACGGCCAGGAGATCGGCCAGGCTGCCGCGGCCGGGCGCCGCGATCACCGGTGTGTGATACGCGAGGTCGAAGGCCGGGTCGTCGACGAACCTTGGGGGCGCCGTGCTGAGCGGCGCGCGGGTGAGCACCTGCCGGAGCGGCGGACCCGCGGCGACCGCGCGGGCGACCGCCGCCCTGAACACCCCGGGGCTGACCGGGCGGTCCAGCAGCCAGATGCTGATGATGCCGAGCTTGACCCGCGGGTCGTCGTTGACGGCCCACATCATCACGTCCATGCCGGCCAGGTACGGCTCGAACCGCAACGCCGCCTGCTGCCCGTCCGTCATCGCCGCCGCCTCCAGCCTGCCGGTCCCTGTACTTCCAGTGGGCTCGCCGGCGGCCGGGCCGGGCAGAGGCGTAGGTCCCGCGTTCTACTGGCCGGCGTCCCGGGCTGCCTGCTCCAGCTTGTCCCGGTACCCGGCCCACCACTGCGGGTCCTCTTCCGGCATGTTGCTGACGCCCGCGGCGAGTCCGGCTACGCCGTCGACCATCTCCCTGACGATGTCGGCCTGCCCGGCGTGCCGGTCGGTCTCGGCGATCATGTGCACCAGGATCCAGTGCAGCGTCACGTCGCCGCGCTCGCCCCACCACGGCACCCGGCCCGGTGCGTCGAGCGGGAGCGCGTCGATCGTCGCGTCGGCGTGGGCCCAGGCCCGGCGGTACAGGCCCGTGATGTCCGCGCTGGACTCGGCCGCGGTGGCCCACATGTCGGCGTTCGGCTCGGCGTCGGGGGCCATCCACGGGAGCTCCTCGTCGGCCGGCCGGCCGAAACAGTCGCCGAAGTACCCGAGCTCCACGCTGGCCAGGTGCTTGACCAGGCCGAGCAGGTTGGTCCCGGTCGGCGTCATCGGCCGTCGCATGTCGTACTCGGACAGGCCGTCCAGTTTCCAGAGCATGGCATCGCGGCCGCGCTGCAGGTACCGGCGCAGGGTGTCCTTCTCGTCGATTCCGGTCATGGCCGGAAGTCTGCCACCGCCCGCCGACAGTCCGGGGCTCAGGCGGCCGGGATGGCCAGCTGGTCGGTGACGAGTTCGGCCCCCGCCCGCTCCGCCTGCTCCCTGGTCGCCAGCGCGCCGGTGCCGCCCCAGCCGGTCACCGCGGCCGACCCGCTGGCGACGGCCCGCCGGAGCGCCCCGGCCTGGAGTTCTCCGTCAAGAAGCCCGGCCAGGAACCCAGCGTTGAAGCAATCGCCGGCCCCGGTCGTATCGAGCGGCTCTACCGGCCGCCCGTGCACGCGGAACGCGCCGTCCGAGCCGACGATCAGGCCGCCGGCGGCGCCGAGCTTGACCGCCACCGCGGGCCCGAGGCTGGCCAGGGCCGCGGCGCAGGCCAGCATCCCCGGGCCGGAACCCGGTTCCGCCGCGGGTACCAGGGCGCGGGCCAGGTGCGCGCACTCGGCCTCGTTGGGCAGCAGGTAGCTCAGGCCGGCGAGCACCGGCCCGGCCGCCGCCCACTCGCCGTCCGGCGCCCAGCCCGTATCGAGCGACGTGGTCGCGCCGGCCGATCTGGCCTGGGCGAACAGCGCGGGCAGGTCGGCCTGCAGCCCGCGCTGCAGGAAGAACGAGCTCGCGTGCACGTGCCGGGCGCGCGCCAGCAGGCCGGGCGGGACGTCCGCGGCCGACAGCTCGGTCATGGTGCCGGGGAACGTCAGGATCGCGCGATCGCCCCCGGCCCTGGTCAGCACCACGCTCAGCCCGGTCGCCCGGCCCGGCCGGGCGGTCACGCCGGTCACGTCGACGCCGTGCCCGCGTAGCTGTTCCCTGGTCCACTCGCCGATGGGGTCGTCGCCGGTCACGGCGCAGACCGCGACCCGCAGCCCCTGGGCCGCGGCTGCGCAGGCGGTGATCGCGCCGGAACTGCCCAGCGTGACCGTCGCGTTCTCGATCAGCTGCTCGACCTGACCGAACCGCACCTCCACGTCAGCCGCGGAGACGAGCACGTCCGGGTTCAGCTCGGCCAGGATCAGCAGATCCACGTCGGCAGCCACGGCATCACTCCCCGTCAGGCGAGCCCGGGATCCGGGCCACGAACGATGGCAGTCCTCTCTGTATAACAGGAGCCTGCGGGCGTATCAGGCGGAGGCAGGCGACACCGATGATGAGCCGGAACTCCAGGTTCACCGCACTGCTGCGGGACGGGATGACCGTCGCCTTCGGCGACGGGTTCGGCGCGCCGCACAGCGTCTCGGCCGCGCTGAGCGAGGCCGCGGCCGGGCTCGCCGGGATCCGGCTGATCCTGGGCTGGGTGCCGGTGCCCGATCCCGGGCTGGACTTCGGCGCGTTCGCCGGTGTACGGACGTTCATGCCGGGCTGGGGGCTGCGCCGGGCCGTGGACGCGGGCCAGGTCGCGTTCGCCCCGGCCAGCATGTCGGCTGCGCCGGGCCTGCTGCACGGGCCGTGGCGGCCCGGCCTGCTGGTCACGACGCTGGTCAGGACGCCCGGCGGGTTCCGGTTCGGCACCGAGGTGTCGTGGCAGCGGGCCGCGATCGCGGCCGGGGCGCAGGTCGCCGCGGTCATCTCCGACGCCGCGCCCTGCGCCGACGCGGGTCCGCCGGTGCCGGCCGGCCAGGTGATCGTGCTCGGGGAGACCAGCGTGCCGCCGGCCGTCATGCCCGATCCCGCGCCCGGGGTTTCGCACGAGGCGATCGCGGGCCTGATCGCCCCGCTGATCCCGGCGGGCGCGCGCCTCCAGGTCGGGCCGAGCCCGGTCGCGACCGCCCTGCTGCGCGCGCTGGCCGTGCCGGTCAGGATCGACTCGGGGCTACTGCCTGGCGCGGTGACCGAGCTGGACGCCCGCGGCCTGCTCGCGGCCGAGCCGGTGGCGGCGTACCTGGCCGGCGGGGCCGCACTGTATGCCTGGGCCGACGGGCGGCCGTTGCTGCACCCGATCGAGTACACCCATGACCTCGGACGGCTCTCGGCCGAACCGCTGTTCGCGGTCAACACGGCGGTTGAGATCGACCTGGACGGCCAGGTCAACGTGGAGGGAACGACGGCTGCGGTGCTCGGCGGCATCGGAGGTCACCCGGACTACGCCGCGGCCGCGGCCCGCTCGGCCGGCGGCCTGTCGATCGTCGCGGTGACGTCGGCCCACCAGGGCCGGCCGACGCTGGTGCGCCGCCTGTCCAGGCCGGTGTCGACGCCGTCGCACGACGTCGAGGTCGTCGTGACCGAGCGCGGGCTGGCCGACCTGCGCGGGCTGTCCAGACCGGAACGGCGCCGGGCGCTGGAGTCACTGTGGGACGGCGAGATCGCGGATTGAGTGTCCTTATATGCTGGCGGGGTCGGGCCGCGGCGGGCGGCGCGCTGGCGCGCTCACAAGGGGGCGGCGGAACGTGCGAGTGACCGGGACCGCGCAGCGTGACGCCTGGGTAGCGCGCACATGGCCGCCGGTCGAGCAGGTCAGGACCGGCCTGTGGTCGATCCCGGTCCCGATCCCCGGCAACCCGCTCCGGTACACGCTGACCTACCTGATCGCCGCGGGCGATGACCTCGTCGTGGTCGATCCCGGCTGGCAGTCCGAGGCCGGCTGGCAGTCCCTCGGCGAGGGCCTCAAGCTGGCGGGCGCGTCGACGGCCGACGTGACCGGCATCGTCGTCACCCACATGCACCCCGACCATCACGGCTTGTCGGCCCGGCTGCGGGACGCCTCGGGAGCCTGGATCGCCATGCACCCGGCGGAGCGGGATTCGCTGACCGCGATGCGCTGGCAGGGCGCGGGAACCGCCGCAGGCGACCGGGCCTGGCTGGCAAGCTGCGGCGTCCCGGCCGGCGTCGCCTCCGAACTGACGATGAGCGACGAGTCCGAGCACCCGTTCGCGTTCATGCCCGACCCCGACCGGCTGCTCGAGCACGGCGACCTGGTCCCGGTGGCCGGCCGCGCGATCCGCGCGGTGTGGACCCCCGGGCACACGCCCGGCCACCTGTGCCTGCACGACGAGACCGACGACCTGCTGCTCACCGGCGATCACGTGCTGCCCAGGATCAGCCCCAACATCGGCCTGCAGCCGCACTCGGCCGAGCCGCCGCTGGCGGCCTACCTCCGCTCGCTGGAGTTCATCGCCGGCTACGACTCGGCCGAGGCGCTGCCCGCGCACGAGTACCGGTTCGTTGGACTGGCGAGCCGGGTCAGGATGCTGCTCGCGCACCACGAACGCCGGTGCGAGGAAGTGATCGCGATCGTGACCAGGCTCGGCCCGGCTACCACATGGCAGGTGACCGGGGAACTGACCTGGTCCCGGGGCTGGGCCGCGGTCACCGGGTTCATGCGCCGGGCCGCGCTGGCCGAGGCCGGCGCCCATCTGCGGCACCTGGCCGACCTCGGCCAGCTCACCGCCTCGGTTCCCGGTCCCGGTCAGCCCGAGCTATTCGAGCTGCCTGGCTGATCGGAGCGGGCGCAGCATGGTCCTGCGTGGTCGGTCCGGCGGGAACCCGGACTGGAAACAATCTTCACCGTATCGCCATACGAAAATCACGGTCCCGGCACGGCCGTGCGGTGTGGTGTGTAGCAGGCAGAACCAGGCCGCACGGCCGGGACGCGCTTGCGGCCCCGGCCGAGGGCAGGCTGCCCGCCCGGATGATGCCCGGATGATCCGGGCACTGGTTCACGCTGGCCGGCCGGGCCAGGACGAAATGGAACCAGATGCTCCGGACGATGCGTCCAAGCCATCACTGAGGTGATACCACCCATCTCGGCTTCGCTCCGCTAAGCGGTGCGGGGACACCATCGTGGGTCACCGCCTGATACGCGCACCGTCAGCACGGCCTTGCTGGTCTTAATGCTTATTTTTTCGGGGGGAAAAGTGCAGTATTGTCTCGGCGCGGGCCGTACTCGGACGGGTGCCCGGTGACCGTCAGCTACCTCCAGGCCGAGATAGGCCGCACGTCACGCGGCGGCGTCAGCGCCATATCGCCATCTGGGCCGGTCCTCGCTCGCCAGCCTGACCGCACGCGGAAGCTGCGACCGGACACGTTCGTGCCTGCCCTGGCCAGGGCGGACCGGATCACGGTGGCCGCTCTGACCGCCGGCTGGGCGGCCTGCCTGGTCGCGTTCTGGGTGTGGTGGCTGACGCCGGCGCACCGGCTGACCACGTTCGGCCTCGTCATCAACAGCCTGATCATGCTGTACATATCGGGCTTCCCCGCCTTCTTCGTCATGAGTGCCAACCGCCTCAGGCGCGTGAACCCTGACCTGCCCGTAGCGCCATTCCGTGTCGCCTTCGTGGTGACCAGGGCGCCATCCGAGCCATGGGATGTTGTGCGCGACACCCTGTCCGCCATGCTGGGCCAGGCCTACGACCACCCGTACGACGTCTGGCTGTGCGACGAGCAGCCAACCGGCGAGATCCGCGCCTGGTGCGCCCGCCAGCAGGTGCGCATCTCCAGTCGCTACGGCATCGACGGCTACCACCGGCCGTACTGGCCGAGGCGGACGCGGTGCAAGGAAGGCAACCTTGCCTACTTCTATGACCGGGTGGGCTTCCGCGGCTACGACATCGTGGCGCAACTCGACTGCGATCATGTGCCCAGCCCGACCTACCTGGCCGAGATGGTCCGGCCGTTCGCGGATCCGGCCATCGGGTACGTCGCGGCTCCGAGCGTCTGTGACGCCAACGCCGCAAGCTCGTGGTCGGCTCGCGGCCGGCTGCATCGCGAGGCCAGTTTCCACGGGCCGTTCCAGCTTGGTCACAGCGGCGGCTTCGGGCCGCTCTGCATCGGCTCGCACTACGCGGTGCGGACCGCCGCGCTCAGGCAGATCGGGGGGATCGGTCCCGAACTGGCCGAGGACTTCTCTACCACGTTCCTGCTGAACGGGGCGGGCTGGCAGGGCGCCTTCGCGATCGACGCCGAGGCGCACGGTGACGGCCCTTCGTCGTTCCCGGCCATGGTGGTGCAGGAGTTCCAGTGGTCGCGGAGCCTCACCGTCATCTTGCTCGCGCTCGTGCCGCGCAACCTCGGCCGGCTCAGCTGGCACATGCGCGCCCGGTTCGTCTACGCGCTGTCCTACTACATCCTGCTGGCAGCGACCACCGTGGTCGGGCTGGCGCTCGCTCCGGTCGCCGCCATCACCGGCCATGCCTGGATGAGCGTCAACTATCTCGCCTTCCTCGCGCACCTGTGGTCCGTCGCCGTGTGGCTGGTGCTGATGGCGGCGCTGCTGCGTAACCGGCGGCAGTTCCGGCCTCCGGACGCTCCCTTGGTGAGCTGGGAGGGGTTCTTGTACGGGCTGGCCCGGTGGCCGTTCGTCACGCTCGGCGTGCTCGCCGCCGTGTGGCAGGTGACCAGGCGCCGGCCAGTCACGTTCCTGGTCACTCCGAAACGACCGCGTGATCTCGAACTGCTGCCCAGCAAGCTGGTAGTCCCGTTTATCGCCATGAGCATCGCCTGCGCGGCGGCCGGCCTGATCGGGGAGGCGCGGCACGGGCCGGCTGGATACATCTTCCTGAGCCTGCTGCAGGCAGCGACCTATGCGGCCGTCGCCTGCCTGCTCGCGGTCATGCACGCCAGGGAGACCGCGGCCAACACGGGGGTCGCCAGGGCACGCGCCTTCCGCGCGACGGCCGGCCGGCCGCTCGCGCTCGGGCTGACGGCGGTCGGCGTGGCCGCGCCGGCCATCGCTCTGTACCCGGCCTACGTGATGACCGTCCTGCGATTGTGACGGCGGCGAGCGAGGGATCCGGGCCAGAGGAAGCAGATCGGGGGGAAACGACATGACAGTCCTGGTGACAGGAGGCGCGGGCTTCATCGGCAGTCATACCTGCGCGGAGCTGGTCGGGCGCGGGGACGAGGTCGTCGTGGTGGACGACTACTCCAACAGCTCGCCATCTGTGCTGCCGGCCATCGGCCAGTTCGGCCCCGGGCGGGTGATCGGGTACCGGGCGGACGTGCGCGACGCCGACGCGCTCGACCGTATCTTCGCCCGGCACGACATCACCGCGGTCGTGCACTTCGCCGCCCTGAAGTCGGTGTCGGAGTCGGTGCGCCGGCCGCGTGCGTACTACGAGGTCAACGTGACCGGAACGCTGAGCCTGCTCGGCTCGATGCAAAGGCACGACGTGACCAGGCTGGTCTTCTCCTCCTCCTGCTCCCTGTACGGCGACCAGCAGAACCGGCTGATCGCCGAGGACTGCGAGCCGAGGCCGGCCAATCCGTACGCGGCATCGAAGCTGATGTGCGAGCGGATCATGGCCGATGCCTGCACCGCGTGGCCCGGCCTGTCGGTCATCTCGCTGCGCTACTTCAACCCGATCGGCGCGCACCCCAGCGGCCTCATCGGCGAGGACCCGCAAGGTGCGTTGTGTTGGGTTGTGGTGTGCTGATTCGGTCTGCTGGTGTTGCGTGGTGTGGTGTTGATTTTG
>DASWAH010000271.1:0-2029 GCA_036391235.1 Streptosporangiaceae bacterium | reverse complement strand
CGCGGAGGCGGACGGGGCGGTGAAGTACGCGGACCCTGGCCGGGCCCGGGCGCAGTTGCGCCGGGACGCCGGGCTGCGGGAGGCGGGCTATGAGGTGGTGCACTTCACCTGGCGGGACATCACGGCCCGGCCGGCCGGCGGACAGCACGACGAGACGACTGTCGAGATATTACTTGAAGTTGTATCGCGATAGTACGTACGATGATCGCGGCATCCCCCGCGGAGGTATCGGTGATCATTGAGGCTGAGGGCCTGGCCCGGACGTTCAAGAGCCGCAAGCGGACGGTCGAGGCGGTCCGTGGTGTGGACCTGACCGTGAAGGCCGGGGAGATCGTCGGCTTCCTCGGGCCGAACGGGGCCGGCAAAACCACGACGCTGCGGATGCTGACCACGCTGCTCCGGCCGACTGCGGGGCACGCCACCGTGGCCGGGTGCGATCTGGTCAGCGATCCGGTCGGGGTGCGCAGGCGGATCGGGTACGTGCCCCAGGCCATCGGGGCCACGGCCGGCGGGACTGACCCGAACTGCCTGGTCGGAGAGGAAATGGCGATCCAGGGCCGGGTATACCGGCTGACCGCCGCCCAGACCGCCGCCCGGGCCGACCTGCTGACCAGGCAGCTAGAGCTGACGGGGCTGGAAGGGCGGTTGTGCAAGACGCTGTCCGGCGGCCAGCGGCGGCGGCTGGACATCGCGCTCGGGCTGATCCACGCACCGACCGTCGTGTTCCTGGACGAGCCGACGACCGGCCTTGACCCGCAGAGCCGCAGCAACCTGTGGGATCACATCCGCGGGCTCCGGGAGCGACTGGGCAGCACCGTCTTCCTGACCACGCACTACCTGGAAGAGGCCGACGCGCTCTGCGACCGGGTGCTGGTCATCGACCACGGCCGGATCATCGCCGAGGGCGTGCCCGACGAGCTCAAGCGCCGGATCTCCGGTGACGTGGTCACGCTGCGGGTCACCGGCCAGCCGGGCCGGGCCGAGGCCGTGCTGGGCGAGTACCCCGGCGTGCGCGAGATCAGCGCCGAGGACCGGTCGATCCGGATGACCGTGGAGCACGGCGAAGAGGCGCTGCCTGGCATGCTCAGGGCGCTGGACGCCGAGGGCATCACGATGGAATCCATCCAGCTGGCCAGGCCGACCCTGGATGACGTGTTCCTGACGCTCACCGGGCGATCGCTCAGGGACGACTCCCCCGAGACGGCCGGGCGGGGTGACGCCGCGACGGCCGGCGATGACGGAGAACCTCCGGCCACCGGGAACGGGAAGTGAGGACCAGATGACGCTCGAGACAGCGGTCGGCGGCGCCGAGGCCGGCTCGCCGGCCGGGACTCAGGACGGCCAGGAACGGTACGGCTCGGCCCTGACGAACTTCCTCGGTGACACCGTGCTGGTGTTCCGGCGCCAGCTCAGGCTGTCGCTCCGCAATCCGGCGTGGGTGATCATCGGGCTGATCCAGCCGATCTTGTACCTGGCCTTCTTCGGCCCGCTGCTGGCCAAGATCGCCTCGGGCGGGCTGCTCGGCGTGCCGGCCAGCAATCCGTACCGCTTCTTCGTGCCCGGCCTGCTGATCCAACTCGGCCTGTTCGGCGCGGCGTTCGTGGGGTTCTCGATCATCGCCGACTGGCGGGCCGGGGTGATCGAGCGCTTCCGGGTGACCCCGGTCAGCCGGATGGCCCTGCTGGCGGGCCGGGTCCTGCGGGACGTGGTGACGCTCACGGTCCAGGCGATCGTGCTGGTCCTGGCCGGACTGGCCTTCGGGTTGCGGGCCCCGCTGGCCGGGGTGCTGATCGGGCTGTGCTTCGTGGCCGTCGTGGCGGTCAGCCTGTCCGCCGTGTCCTACGCGGTCGGCCTGCTGCTGAAGAGCGAGGACGCCCTCGCCCCGCTGCTCAACATGGTCATGGTCCCGCTGATGCTGCTGTCCGGGATCATGCTGCCGATGACGCTCGGCCCGCAGTGGCTGCGGGACGCGGCCAAGGTGACGCCGTTCGGCTACATCATCAACGCGATGCGGGACGTCTTCGCCGGG